>NZ_JBFAQA010000037.1:0-101567 GCF_040677005.1 Nonomuraea sp. NPDC049421 | reverse complement strand
CACTTCTGCCGGAGGCGCCTACACCGACGAGACCGAGGAACTGCGGTGGAGCATCAACCTCGGTGAGCCCGTCACCACCGCCGAAGCCCTCGCCGTCATCGCTGCCAGGAGGTCCAACCGATGAACACCCCTACGAATGAAACGCCTGACGAGATTCCGGACGACAGCAGCCTGGAGTCCTACTACCTCACCGACCAGGCGGGGCATATGCAGGAACTGACCTGGGGAGAGCTCAAGCGGCTGGCCGCTGACCAGCCGGACGCTGCCAAGGTCGTCCTGTCCTCTGACCCCGAAGGCAATCGCTTCGTCCCGCTCGGCATGGTGAGCCCGAACGCCCACTTCGTGCCCAGCCCGGACGGCTGGGACAACGAGGTGATCGGGAAGGCCCGCCCCGGCAGCACGCCCTGCCTGCTGCTGTGGCCGCTGTGATCGACCCGCTGGTGTACGGCGACCCCGCCGCCTTCGTCCTCGACCACGAGCTGCCGGCCGACGACGAGCTGGCCATCCCGTGCCAGCCCGGCTGCGGCGCCGACGAGGGCGAGCCCTGCAGGCAGCCCTGCCCACCCCCGACCCGATCCCGTGAGGACGCATGACCACCACCACCCTCCCGTCGCTTGCCGACATCTACTCCGGCGCAGCCGAGATCCTGCGCACTCTCGGCTGGGTCCAGGAGGTCTATGTCGCCGACATCTACCCGCCCGAGCGGCCCACCGAGGAGTGCCCGGTGTGCCTGATCGAGGCCATCTTCCGCGCCGCTGGGCTGCCGCCGAAGTCGTGGCCGGACGGTCACGACGACTCCGAGGACCAGGAGGCGCGCTGGAACCTGGCCGAGGCTGCGGCGGAGGCCCTGGCCGCCCGGCTGGGCTACGACCGCGACAAGACGCCCGACGCCGACAAGCCCGACAAGCCGTACTGGCTGGTCGCCTGGAACGACGCCGAGGCTCGCACGCTCGCCGAGGTCCTGGCCGCGCTCGACGAGGCCGCCCGCGAGGCGGCCGACCCAGAAGCTTCTGCTCCCGCCGAGGAGCAGGGGAACCACCCAACCCCCTCTGAAAGGGAAACAGCATGACGATCCTCGTCAACCACAAACTCGCCGACGACGTCCGCGCCCTGGCCGACCGGCTCGGCGAGGTCCGCTTCCGCAGCGTCACCCGCAGGGCGTTTCCCGGTCTGGTCCACTTCCGGATCCACCCGATGGCCAGTACCCTCACGGCGGCCGAGATCTACCTCGACACCGATGACGGGCAGCTCCTCGGCACCGTCCTGCCCAAGGAAGGCAAGGAGGCATGGGGCGAGGCCGACGCCCTGACCCTGCTCGCCACCCTCCTGCCGGAGGAGGCCGCACCGGTCAAGCCGAAGACCACGCCGGCGAAGTCCACACCGGCCAAGGCCAAGGACCCGGCCAAGCCCGCCCAGGCGAAGACACGCCGCACGACTGGCCGCACCTCCTAAACCCACCCAGTTCGCCGCCTAGGTAAGTGCTTACACTTACCTAGGCGGCGCCCCTCAAGGAGATCCCATGGACTTCACCGAAATGTGCCGTGAGCGCACAGGCCACACCCCCGAGGCGCTGGCCGAAGCCCTGCGAGCCCACGGCCCCATCAGCGCGCTGATGGGCTCTGCCTTCCTGTCCGCCTACTGGCACTGGCAGGGCATAGACCTGGAATACGGTCGTGCCCTCGCAGCCGCCCGCCGCGCCCTGCACGAGCAGGGCGACGCTGGGAAAGGTGAGATGCGCGCCAGCAACCTGAACGGCGTGCTGCAGAACTACGGCCTCCGCGTGGACATCCTGTCCGCCCGCTGCGAGGACGCCCGCAACCGGCTGACCGGCATGCTGTCCCAGGCCGCCGAGACGCTGACGCTGCCCGAGGTGAACGCGTCGGCCCGCAAGGAGCTGGCAGAGCTGGTCGCGGCCTTCCGCGCCGCGCACCAAGACGTCCGCGACAGCGAGCACGACGACGCGCACGCCCTGGCCGACGCCGTCGAAGCTTTGCTGCTGGGCGAACGGACATGAGGCACAAGCACGTAATCCAGATGTCGGGCGGCGCCGGGTCCTTCCTCGCGGCGGAGCGGGTCAAGGCGCAGCACGGCACCCACGACATGGTGCTGCTGTTCGCCGACACCGGGACCGAGGACCCGGACCTGTACCGCTTCCTGGACGACGCCTGCGCTCACCTCGGCGTGCCCCTGACGGTCGTCAAGGACGGCCGGACGCCCTGGCAGGTGTTCTTCGATGAGCACTTCCTGGGCAACAGCCGGCTCGCACCCTGCTCGAAGCGGCTCAAGCAGATCCCCTGCAGGAAGTGGCTGGAAGCCCACTGCGACCCGGCCACCACCACGGTGTACGTCGGCATCGACGCGTCCGAGAAGCGACGACTGCCCGGCGTGATCAAGGGATGGGAGGGCTGGCGCGTCGAGTTCCCGATGTGCGACGAGCCCCACCTGACGAAGGCGGAGATGCTCGACGAACTCCGCAAGCTCGACATCGCCGTGCCGCTCCTGTACCGGGTCGGCCTGGAACACAACAACTGCGCTGGCCTCTGCGTCCGTGCCGGCCAGCGCCAGTGGCTCCTCACCCTCCAGGCTTTCCCGGACCGCTACGCCTTCGCCGAGCGCCAGGAGCAGGAGTTCCGAGCGCAGTTCGGCAGGGACGTCGCGATTCTGACCGAGACACGGCGCGGCGTGAAGCGGCCCCTGACGCTGGCCGAGCTGCGCCGCCGCTTCGAGGACGGGACCGTGCGCGTGCCGGTGCCCGTGCCGACCTCGGCCACCTGACCAAGACCACCTGACCACACCACCACGGCGGCGGCCGGTCGGCCGCCGCCCATCCCCTCATGAAAGGCACGACGTGTCCCCTGAAGACCTGCGCCACCTGGCATTCGCCCGCAAGCTGGGCAGCGCAACCAAGTACCCGTCCATCCCGACCTACCACCAGGAAGGCCCGCGCGGCATGCTCCTGGAGGAGCTGCTGACGCCGTTCCCGGAGGGCAGCGTGGTGCGGCTGGAGGAGAAGCTGAACGGTTGGAACTGCCGCGTCGTCCTCGGCCGGGGCTGGTGGGCCATCGGCAGCCGGAAGGACTGGGTGGCTGTCTCCGCCGAGGACAGCTACAGCTCGGAGGGCGGCCTCGTAGAGGCGCTGAAGCCCGCCGTCAAACGCATCGACTATGACGCCCTGCTCGCCGAGGTCTGCGAGGATGTCCCCTCGAGCTGGGATCCGATCGTCACCCTGTATGTCGAGGTGTACGGACGCGAGGGGTCGGTGAAGGGCTGGCAGAGCTACGGCGACGGCAGCAAGGCCGGTGTGCGCCTGTTCGACGTGGCGCTGACCGACCCGCTGATCCTCGGCTGGGACATCGAGCGCATCGCCTCCTGGCGGCAGAACGGCGGGCAGGTGTTCATGCCGAGCCCGGTCGTGGACTGTGTCGCGAAGGTCACGAAGATCCGGCGGGTGCCGCTCCTGGCGACGATCGACACCAGAAAGCTGCCGACCACGGTCGACGACATGGCGTTCATGCTCAGGTACTACGGCACGACCCTGGCGCGCGTCACCAGCGGCGGCTCCCTCGTGGCGGAGGGCGTCATCATGCGGACCCTGACCCGCAGCATCATCGCCAAGGCGCACCTGGCCCGCTACGAGCGGACCCAGCGCCTGCGCGCCGAGGACAAGCGGCTCGCCGCGAAGAAGGCGGCCAGGGCATGAGCCTCGATCCCGTCGACGTCGTTCGGGCTGCGCTCATAGCGGAGAGCTCGTCGTGGAGCTCAAGCACGGAGTTCGACGACGCCGGCAACGCCGAGATCGTTTACCAGCTCGATCCGGACGAGGCCGCTTCGAAAGTGGTGGCGGAGCTCCGCCGGACGGGCCATCTTCCTGCTTAACCCCCTTGTGCTGGGCGCGAGTCGTAACGGGGGCGGCTCGCGCCCAGCAGTCGCGGCAGGCGTTAGGGCGGTGCGTGCCAGCACTACGCCAACAGTAAATGATCTTGATAGTTGAGTATGATCCGGAGTATGAGCGGAGACAGGAAAGCCCGGATCAGCATCACCGTGGACCCCGACGTCGTCGAATACGCCGAACACCTGGTCGCCATCGGCAAAGCCGCCAGCGTGGCCGCCGTCTTCAATGACGCCATCGCAACCAAGCGCCTCGCAGACCAGCGCGCACTCGCGCTGCTCCGCGAACGAGCCCGAAACGCCGACCGAGCCAAGGTCCAGCGCATGATGGCGCACGTGAACCGCCAACTCGCCGAGCACGGCTTCCCGAAGGCCGCCGGTGAGTGATTTCACACCTACGCCGCACATCCTTGACACGAGCGTCCTGGCTGACGTCGCTCGCGGTGACGCCGACCTGATCGGGTTCCTGCAGGACTTCGACCGGGCAGGCCAGGCCCTGGTCATTCCGTCGCTGGCAGCCGCGGGAGCCCTGCTGCACAGCCAGGGCCTCCCTGACGCGCAGGCGCTGCTCACCGGCCTGGCCGCGTTCGAGCGCGCCACTGTGGCGCCACTGGACGGCGTCCACCAGGCGGCCAAGCTCGCCGAAGTCATGGCGGTCACAGGGCTCGACGTTCACGACGCGCACGTGGCCGCCATCGCCGACGTGGCCGTCTGCCCCATCCTCACCCTGCAGGGCGACAAGTGGCAGGGACCAGCTCGTGCTCTGGAGCAGCCCCTCCACGTGATCGAAATCTCTGACCCACCCGAGTAGTGCCCGGGCCACTCGCGCCTGGGCGAAGGAGACACAGCATGACCTCCCCTGAACCTCAGGACGCGGCCGAGTGGCCGTACTACATTGATGACCCGCTGGTCGACCGCGCCGCGCACCGGCTCGAGCTCCACTCCGACTTCGAAGGCGGGCTCGGGTACTGCTTCGGCACGTGTTCGTGTGGCGAGTTCACCACCCCGACATGGGACGAGCACGCTGTGTCCGAGGCGTACGACCGGCACATGGGCCAGGTCCAGTACAGCGCACACGCCGCCGCCGCAGAGAAGGGCTCCCAGCAGTGACAGAGGAGCAGCAGCATCCGTACCGCGTGGCTGACGACGAAGGCGAGGGCTGGCTGCAGCACCCGCCGTTCGGCGACCGGGACGAGTACTACGACACCTACCCGCGCCGCGACCTCGGCGAGCTGTCATACGAGCAGCTCGCCGAGCAGCGCGGCCCGCTCCGCGAGGTGGGACTTCCCACGGATGAGGATGTGGCGCGGCTGGAGGAGGCGCTCACCACGGCCGGTCGCAAGGCGGCCACCACGGTCGCCGTGGCGCTGCTGAACGTCGCGATGGCCGCGGCCGAGCGGAATCGCGAGAAGTACGGCCACGGCCAGAGCAACCTCCTGACGGCCGGCCGCCCTGGCTCGTGGGAAGCCTCCACCCTCAATAGCGTCACCTGGAGCCTCGGACCGAACATCAAGGCAACCCGAGTCCACCCGGAAGCGCTCCAGACGATCGAGGAAGTTCTGCGCGGCTGGGTACTCGACCGGCCCGTGGTCGTCGAGGTCGCCGAGAACCTCGCAGCCGTGATCAGCCGCGTGGCTGACGACCACGGCGGCTGGGAGGCTATCGCGGACCGGTGGCTCGTCGCGCACGAAGGCGCCGAGACCGTACGCAACTGGATGTGCTCCCGGGCGTTCCGCACCCTCACCGAGTACGACGCCGTGTTCCTGGCCGAACGCAATCCCGAGAGCCTTCGCCAGCAGGTCGCCGAGGAACAGAAGTGGTGGCTTGAGGACGAGGGCCGCCGCACGAAGAGCAACCCGGCCGGGTTCGCCAACTTCTCCCGCATCATGAGCACGCACGTGCCCCTCACCCCGGAGAAGGCATCAGCCGACGAGGGCACATAAGGCGCACCACTGAAGGCGGCTCCACCTATCCCGGTGGGGCCGCTGCTTTTTGCCCGCCGCTGGTGTATCGTCGCCACTGCTGATGCTCCAGCCCCCGCTATCGCGGGGATCCCGAGCCGTCCCGCCCACGCAGGGACCGGCGCCGATCGGGGTAGCGGTGCTAACGACGAGCGGCGATCCTCCCCCTTCCCATACTGCACGAGCGCGTACGTGTCTCTCGACCCGGGCGGGGCCAGAGCGTGGGCAGAGCCGCCGCCGGATGAGGACGAGACATGGCCGACCGTGACCTCCAGCGCGTCGCCCGCCGTCGCCAGAACGCCACCGGCGAGGACTACCAGGTGGCCCTGAACACCACCCGAGCAGCCTGGCAGCGCCTCGACAACCAGCTCCGCTACACACTCTCCGACGACGTGACAGCGTTCATGCGAGGCGAGGGCTGGCGCGGCATCACTCTCGACGACGTCGAGGACATGCGCACCTGGCTCGCCCACCGCAAGCCCACCTACGAGTGTGACTGGTGCGACGGCGACGGCGACGTCCGCCGCGAGGACACCAGCCTCCAGCTCATCGTTGCCGCATACGATCCGGACCTGAGTCCGGTCACCGCCATGCTCGGCTCCCGCCGCTATCACGCCCGCTGCCGGCCGTCCAAGGTCACGTGGGCCGACAAGGTGGACATTCCGCGTGGGCCTCGAGCCGCTGCGCTGCCGGCGAGCGCCCGGCCGGAGATCGAGGCCGAGATCGCCGTCACCGCGCAGGCGGTCTGGGTGCCGGCGTTGCTGGACTTCGAACCGCAGGACGCCCCCTATGCCGCCAGCGAACCTGCGCTGCTGATCAGCGTGGAGGTGGCCGACGACCGGGGGCAAGGAGCCGGACCGTGGCTGACGGAGCTGGAGCTGGCACTGTGGCGGCCGAGCGGTTTCGACGAGATCATGGCTAACAAGACAGCCGAATCCGGCTGGTCGGTGCGTGTTGTTGACGGCTACCCCTCATCGGCCGCGCCGCAGTGGGTGGCGGTCCGGATGAGCGCGCCAGAGGACGGGGCGATGCCGGATCACCTGTACCTCGGGGCCCTCGATATCCAGGAGGAATGGAGGATGGCCCTGGACGGCCGCAAGCGGCTGCTGGTGGTGGTCGGCCCCCTGCAGGTAGGCGGGGCGGCGCCGGAGATCCCGGGACAGCCCGACGCGGATCAGCTCGCGGAACTCCTCGAAGAGGGCGTGCTGCTGGCGGCGTACATGCCGGTGGAGCTGGACGCACGAGGCGGCACGCCGGAGCCGGAGTCCCGGTGAGATACGGCCTCACGGCATTCAGGCCCGGGTACACCCGCAGCCCACGTCGGCGGCACTACTACTGGGGTGACGGCACCTCGAAGTGCGGGAAGCGTCTGGTCGAGAAGACCGAGGACATGTCGATCCCGCTGTGCCGCCTGTGCGACGTCTCGATGCGCCGTCTGGAACGAGAGCAGGACCGGCGGGCCGCCTGACATGCCGAGGGCGCGTGCCGTGCGGCACGCGCCCTTCAGTAAATGATCTTGTCACACGCGTGTGACAAGATCATTTACTGAGGCTTCGGCTCAAGCGCGCGACGGGCCCGCAGTTCCGCCAACTGTTCCTCATCAACGTCGGACGCGAGCTCGTTCAACGCGGCCCGGTACGTCTCGACCACGTCTTGCATATCCAGCACCAGACCGGCCGCGCCCTCCGGGTAGTGCTGCGCGACCTGCGCCAGCTTCCTGCGGTCGCCATCGGTGCGAAGCTTGAACTGCTGCGCCGCCTTCACCGCCGCATCCGCTGCGCTCTGGTACCGCCTGAACGCCGACTGGACCCGGGCCGGGGCCACGACGCCGGTCAGTACCTTCCCGTCGTCCTTTTCGGCGCCCAGCCCGAGCATCGCCTGCGCCGTCTTCAGCCCGCGCTCACTCGTGTCGCCGGTCTCGACAGCCTTCTCCCAGATAGCCCTCGCCTTATCCGGGCCGACCGCCTGGTCCTTGATCAGGCCAGCCATGACAGCCGCCTGCCGATACGACCAGTCCACTTCCAGGTCCGGCCACGTGTTCACGACCAGGCCGAGGTCCATCATCCGATACAGGTGCTGGCGGGCGTAGTCCCAGCGCTCCTTGGCGTGCGCCTCCAAGTTCGCCACCAGGCCCTCGGCCCTGATCTGGAGCAGTGCCATGCCGATCGTCGCGCCGACGTAATTCCGCATCCGCTTCGCGACGTCGTCAACGACGTTTCGGGCCTCATCGATGATGTTCTCGTAGTCGGCGAGCCGGTCCTTGGGATGAGTCTTCGACGACACGGCGAACTGCGGAGCTGCCGCGAACACCGCCTTGCGTGCGTTCTCGGCGATGGCTGGAAGGTCGGCCTCCGTGAACGCCGGCGTGGTGTCCGGGCTCTCGAAAGTCTCCTGAGACGTGCCGGGCGCCTCGTCCAGGTCCTGATGCTGTTTTGCTTCCTCCCATGTGGTGTGGGCGAGCGGCGAGACCGGCGGCGTATGGTCCTCGACCGCGCCTCTCCTACCGATAGTGCGCCTCTTCTTTTCCTGAGGGGGCCGACGCCGCTGTGGTTGCTCCGTCATGCCGCCACCTCAACTCGGTACTTCATGAGCAGCTCGTCGCCGATGTCTTCGTACTCGGCGAGGTCATCCAGCGGCTTGGTGGACTTCCCCGACTTGCGGTACCACTTCCAGTTCGACGCCTGCGCCGTGAACACGCCGAACCCCATTTCGGCGATCTCGTCGCGTGCTTCCGGCCCCTCATTGGAGTTGGGCACCTTCGTGAGGAGCACGCGGACATCGATCTCCCGGGACAGGTTTCTCGCTGCCTCCTCGGCCGCCTCGAAGGACGGCTCCAGCCGCTCCATCTCCAGCTCCGTGGGCGCGCACGCGATGACCAGCTCGTGAGCCTCCTTCACCGCGGCCTTGAAGATCTCCGCACTCTCGCCGCCGGTGTCGACGACGATGACGTCGTACTTACCGGATTCGATGTTGTCCTGGATGCAGTCGTCGATGTGCTTGGAGGGGAACGAAACCAGGTCGAACGGCCAGCTCCAGTCTGGGTCTTCCTTCCGCATCTCCCTCCACACGTAGCGGTACCACGAGTAGGCCGACTGAGAGAGCGGGTCGCCGTCGATCAGCAGCACCCGGAGGCCGTAGACGATGTAGAAGAACGCGGCGAGGAAGAAGGCGGAGGTCGTCTTGGCGGCCCCGCCCTTCAGGTTGCCCACCATCACTACGAACGTTCTGGGAAGCCGGAGTACTGGCTTGCCTGGCCATTCCGGCGTCGGCCGGTGGATGGAGAACCCATCGTCGGGCAGAGCTGGTGCGGTGTCGGGCGTGAGGCCGGCGGCATCGGCAAGGGTCATGCCGACCACCCGCCCGCGTCGGATCTCGTCATTCGTCTATCTCCTGCAGTGTCGTGCGCGCCGGGGGCGGCACGCGACACCAATCCTAGAGACACAACGCGGAAAAGGCCCGAAACAAGAGCTTCCGAGGCGCGGAGAGCCACGGATCGGTGCCCGAGAACGCCTCGCATGGAATGAGCCCCAGACCGTAGCCTGATGGTGTCGAGGCATCAGGAGGTATGGGGCTTATGGACAACGGTACCAACGATCCCGCTCCGGTGGTATTGACCGTCGGGCAGCGCATTCGCTACTGGCGCGAGCGCCGCGGTATGAGCCAGGAGACGCTGGCCGGGCTGATCGGCCGATCGACCTCGTGGGTCAGGCACGCGGAGGCCGACCGGCGGCCGGCTGACTCTCTGTCGGTGCTGCTCCGTATCGCCGATGTGCTTCGGATCCGCAATCTCACTGATCTCATTGGCGTGCAGTCTCCGCCGGTGAGGATGTTCGTCGGCCCTGGCCATCCTGCTCTGGCGGCAGTGAGAGCTGCGATCAATACCTCGCCGCTGCTGATTCCGCGCGGCGAGGTTCAGCCCTTGGCCACTCTCCGGGCCAGGCTTGACGCGGCCTGGCGTACCCGGCACACCTCGCCGGACCACCGGACCGCGCTGGGGATGATCCTCCCGGACCTGATTCGCGACGCGCAGCTCGCCGCCGCCATGTATGGCGGCGCGGACCGGCGCCGCGCCCAGGCCCTCCTGGCGGAGACCTACGGGCTCGTGCAGATGTTCGTCGCCTACCAGCCTGCGGCGGACCTTCTGTGGCGTGTGGCCGACCGGGCGCTGCTGGCCGCCCAGGAGTCAGAAGACCCGATGGCGCTGTCGTGCGCCGTCTGGTTCCTCGCCCAAGCTCACCGGGACACCGGGGACTACGACGCCGCCCGGGACATCAACGAGCAGGGCATGCAGGCCATTCAGCCGCACCTCGACGACAACCCCACTGTCGGGCTGAGGGCCATGTGGGGAGCGCTGGCCTTCGAGCTGGCCTACACTGCGGCCCGCCTCGGCGATGTAGGAGAGGCGTGGCGGCAGTGGAGCGAGGCGCAGCGCGTTGCGGAAGGGCTTCCCGCGGACTACTACCAGCCGTGGACCTCGTTCTCCCGCGTCATCATGAAAGCTCACGCCGTGACGGTCGCGGTCGAGCTTCATCAGGGCGGAGAGTCGGCACGCCAGGCTTCCAGCGCGGAAAGCATCCCCATCCCTTCGCAGCCCCGGCGCGGCCGGCACCTGATCGAGGTCGCACGCGCTCATCACCTGCAGCGCGACTTCGACGCAGTGCTAGGCGCCCTGCAGCTCGCGCAGCAGACTGCTCCCGAGACCATCAAATACAACGGGTATGCGAAGAGGATGACGTACGAACTGGTGACCGATGGCCCCTCTTACCTGCGCGTTCCGGCACATCAGCTCGCTGACGGAATCGGCCTTATGGTGTGACCGAAAGTAGGCGTCACAAATGTGTCCCTTGCTCGGCTAGCAGCGACTTACAGTCGCCGCATGACACCGACAGTGGCGATGAGTCAGCTGCGAGCTGCACTGGCCATGCGTGGAGTCAGTACCCGCGATGACGACGTGCGGGAGCTGCGCGGCGGCTACAACAGCATCCTGAACCTGCAGGGCCTCGTTATTACCTGCGGGCCCGAATGGATCCGGTGGTTTCTTGCTGCCGACAGGTTGTGGGGATGGCACAGGGCGACCGACCCGGTCGGCGCTGCTCACCGGCTGGCGCGCACCCTGTCGGAGCGTGCCAGCGGCTCTGTCGCCCCCCGGCTTTGTGTCGGCGTCAGTCGTGTTCCCGTGGCGTCGCCAACCAGGACACGAGGCCGGCGATGAGCACTCCCAACCCAGACACACAGATCGATCCCCCACCTGGAGAGCGGTGGGACGCGGCCGAGACGTCGCCCGCAGCTACGTACGCCGCGCTGCGCGGCAGCAAGGGCGCCCTGCCTGCCGCCCGAGCCGCCGGTGACCAGCTGAACGAGGCGCTCGGCAGGGTCGATCTCGTCACCCTGGAGAACGCCCACGCCCTCGGCCGCGCCGTCCGGTACGCCGCCGAGCGGGGCTTCACGCAGTTCGCGGACCTCGGAGGCGGCATCCCCCTCCAGGAGGCGGACAGCTGGAAGATGCCGGACCTCTGCAGCATCGCCATGGAGATCCACCCCGGCCGCCTGCGATGGCTGTTGGTGGACTCCGACGAGCTCGCCCTCACGTACGGGCGCGCGTTCATCGGCAAGCACCCCAACGTCCGGGTCGAGCAGGCTGACCTTCGCCACACCACCAACACCGTGGACCTGCTCCACCAGCACCTGAACATGACGCAGCCGGTCGTCTGCGTCCTGGGCGCGGTGCTGCACTTCATGACCGACCGGGAGGTCACCTCCCTGCTGGCCGCCCTGCACGAGCACCTCGCGGCAGGCAGCCTGGTCATCGTCACGCACGTGACCAGCACCGGCCTGCCATCAGAGCAGGTGGCTCACGGCCGAGCGGTCTACGAGCGCATCCACAAGGTGCGCATCTACCCCCGCACCATCAAAGAGATCACCGACATGGCCGGCCCGTTCAAGCTCCTCGGCCTAGGAGTCGTCCGGACCGTCGACTTCATGCCGCCGCAAGGCCCAGAGCCCGTGGACGCGCCGCACTTCCTCATGTGGATGGCAGAGCGGGCCGCCAACGATCCCCAACGGAGACAACCGTGAACGAGCGATTGACCTGGGAGCAAGCACCGGCCGTCCTCGTGAAGGCCGTAGAGAGCAAGCTCGGCCCGATCAGGAAGGCCGACACCGTCCTCGGACGCCGGCCCGGATTGGCCGCCCGCGTCTACGGCGCGGACGACGACGCCTTCATCAAGGCCATCCCGCTCGGCACGCCGGCCGCCTGGTTCTATCAGCGCGAGCAGCAGGCCACCACGCTGATGCAGTCCTGGAGTCCCGCGCCGATCCTCATGTGGGAGTTGATGACAGACGACTGGCTCCTCCTCGCCATCGAACTCGTCAACGACCACGCCCGCCACGTGGACCTGCGGCCCGGCAGCGCCGACATCGACCCGACGCTGAACGCCTTGCATGAGCTGAGCATCCCGCTTCCCGAGCCGCGCCCGCAGACGGCGGCCGAGTGGTACCGCGCGAAGTGGGCGAAGGCAGAGCACATGCTGAACCTGTCGGCCGATAAGGTGCCCAGCCGCAACCTGTACGAGCAGGCGGTCGAAGGCTTCGACTTCAAGCGGCTGGAGACCGAAGCGCCAACCCTCATCCACGCAGACCTCAGCCGCCGCAACCTGCTCATCAAAGACCGCCGGGTCGTCGCCGTCGACTGGTCGACGTGGTGCATCGGCGCGTGGTGGATCATGCCCGCCACGATGGCCCCGGCCTTCATCGCCGAAGGGCACCAGCCCTGGGAGGTGGACGTGCTGCTGGGCGGCGTCTCCACGCTGTGGCGCTCGGTCCCGGCCGCGGAGGTGGCCGGGCTGGCGGCGGTACAGGGCCTGCTCCACCTGGAGCGGGCGATGTTCGGTCCTGCCGAACGCCAGGCGGACTTCCGGCTTCTCGCAGAGGCCAGCCGGAAGTGGATGACCTACCGGCTCGGCTGACAAGGAACAGATGACGTGGCGTGGCATCCAGCGCTCGACGCAGCCGACACCGCTGCGCTGCCACGCCGCCGATGGGCGGCCCGGTGTCGACTTCCCCGCCGCCCCGCACCGATGACGCAGGCCGGGGGCGGGCGTACGCGGATCCCCCTCGGCCTGCGTCATCGCCAACCAACGAACCTGGTACGACAAGGAGCGATCATGGGCACTCCGGATGCTGACGCGCTGGCCGACGCCACGGGGAGGGCGTTCGTGAAGGAGTGGGGACCCCGGATGCGCCTGTGGTATCTCATGTACTCCCCTCACCGGCGCAGATGCGTGGCGTTCTTCCAGGGCGTCTGTCCGCCGCCGGGCCTCATCGTCGAAGACTCGAACCCGCAAGTGCTGCTGCAGCGCATGGATCAGGAGGTCCGCTCGTTGCAGCGGCACGCAGCGGTGCCTGCTGGAGGCCCTCCATACCAGGGGACATCATGAACGGCCTGTTCTACGCTGCGATGGCCAATCCGGCCCTGCGGCGCCTGCTCGGATATGGCCCAGCGTCCATCCGGAGGCCGGCCACTCCTGACTCCGATCCGCCCGCCGGCGACGACGGCGCAGACGAACCAGCGGCAGGGGAGGACTCTTGAACCGGGATGGCCGCGATCACTCCAACGAGCCTCCGCGCTTGCGCCGTTCATGAAGCCAGGGCGTCGCTGGGCCGCGCAGGGTCAGGGGATTGCGCGGCCCAACGGTGTCGCTGTCCACGCGCTGCTGGCGACCGTCTCTCTGCGCCGGCAGCCCGTCCGTCCCAGGGTTCCCCCGTGCCCTGGGGCGTAAGGGCCGCGGAGCTGACCCCTCCGCCTCACCCCGCACCGGGGTAGCTCCGCGGCCCTCCACCCCCGTCCTGGACAGCCCCCGACCGGCAGCCCCAGGCACCTCCCGCGTTCCGCGCCACCCCCGGCGGAACCGCCAGCGAAGGGCAGGCGTGATGGTGACTCCCGACGGCGGCTACTACGGCCACGCGCTCGGCCTGGACGGGCCGCCGAGGTTCCGCTGGCTGGCGGCCTTGTTGCGGTGGCTCGACGTGGACACCGCTGAGACCGCGCTCAAGCAGCGCCCGCACCAGTCGCGGCAGCGTCTCCGGCGCGCGAACGCCGCAGCTCGCTGCGTCAGTCGGAGACGCGCGAGGGGAGCCGCAGGTGATTGAAGAAGGCGTCCAGTGCGTCCGCCGTCCATGACGACATGGTGACCTGCCGCGCGTCGTCGTCGAGGTCGCCGTTGAGGTCCTCGATATCTCGCCTGATCTGGTCCATAAGGTCGGGGTCGCGCATCTGAACGCTGATGCGCGGCGTGGTGTCCCCCTCCACGTAGGGAACGTCGTCGATCACAGCGTTAATCTGGCTGGCGCGCAGCGGCTTCGGATACAGGCCGATGCCGAGCCGTCCCATCGCTGCCTTCGTGACGGCGTCCTTGACGCCGTACCCGGTGATCGCGCAGTACAGCGACAGCCTCCACTGGGTGTCGAAGCTGATCACGGACGACAGCGTCTCGTGGCCGACCTTGCGGGCTCGTTTCTTACGTTCGTGCGGCGTCTTGGCTGAGGCGGCGCTCGGCGTCCGGGAGGCCGGCGTGCTGCCGGGGCTCTTGGTGGCCTGGGCCAGGCTGAGACCGGCCTCCGTGGGATCGGGCTCGTGAAACAACACCATGGGGTCGGTGCTCATGCGCCTGCCTTCAGTGAACTCGCGGTCGATGCACTAGTTTCCCTCAATGCGCTCGATTCGCAAAGTGCTTGCACTTATCCCCAGGTCAAGGACCCATGCGAGACCTTCAGCCCGTACGCTTAGCCCTGGCGTGCCAGGAGGGGGAACTGGAGATGCCGGAAACACCAACGGGGGAGCAGCCGCTGTGCGTGGCTACGTGGTGCGGGGGAGACATGGGGCCGCGGCCGGCCTCCACCGGCCTGCTGTGCCGGTGGCACGCTGAACGGCTGGCGCGCGACGTCGCCGTGACGCCGCTGCTGACGCGCTGGCTCGGCATGCACACCGCGGCCGCGGGCGGCGGCCACGCCGAGCCGGTGTCCGGCAGCCGCGAGCGGGGCACGCCGGTCCGGCTGGACGTCATGTCGATGCTGCTGCCCGGCGCCGTTCATGCGCCGGCCGGCGACGAGGACCAGACCGGCCCGCCGTCGATCCCGTCGACCCTCGCGGCCTGGGCATGGCAGGTGTGCGAGGAGCGCGGACTGGCCGGGCCGAGCCGGTGGGACGACGTCGAGGAGCTGGAGCGCTGGCTGACCCCGCACCTCGGCTGGTGCGCCGGCCGCCCGTGGATTGATCAGATGTGCGAGGACCTGTCCGCGCTGCGGCGGTGGGCGCACAGCCTGGTGCCGTGGAAGATCCACCGCGCGGACAAACCGGTGCCGTGCCCGGACCCGGCCTGCGACATGATGGCGCTCGTCCAGGTCGCCGGTGAGCCCTACGTGGAGTGCGACGAGAGCGTGGGCGGCTGCGGCAAGCTGCTGACCATCAGCGAGTACGCCGCCTACGTGGCCGTGCTCGCCAGCCACCACGCCGCGGCCTGAACATGGGAATCGGCCAGGCCCCCGGGCGCGGCGGGGCCTGACCGACGACCTAGGAGGTCACGCCGCCGGCGGGGCCAGCAGCTGCGGAACCCACAGCTGAGACAGCATGTGCGTGCCCAGCGACTGCAGCGACGCGGCGACCTCCGGCGAGATGGAGTGCTCCGGCACGCGGATGGTCGTCACGCCGTCACCGGTCACTTCAGGCCTGACGAGGCGGTGCTGCAGCGGCATGCCACGCCTGCGCTCGATCCGGAACTCACCGATGTCCGGAGCGATGCCCAGGGGAGTGACCACGCCGGCCAGCTTCTCCAGCACTTCGACGCTGACGTGACCGATCATGTCGATGAGCTGCTTGTCCATCTGCCGCTCATCGATGAGGCCACGCACCGTGGTGCCCTCCACCAGCGCGAACACCGGGCCCATGCCAGGAGGGATCAGATGGGGGTCCACCCCCAGATACCTACAATCGATCATTGCCACCTCAGCTCAGCCAGTGTTTCGTTGCGTAGTGCACGAGCTGCGGCCGGGTCTTCACACCGGCCAGCGCGCACATTCGAGTGACCCGCCGCTGGACCGTGCTGCGGGAGCAGCGCAACGACCGGGCGATGCTGTCGAGCTTCTCCCCTGCGATCACCAGCTGCAGAGCCACCAAATCCTCAGGTTCCAGCTCGCGGGGCACCGCCGAGGCGTGAGACGTTTCGAGGTCCAGCGGCGTCGCCGCCTCCCAGTCCGCCTCGAACTGGGCGAGGAGCCCAATCAAGATCGCCGGCGAGGTCGTGCGCAGCATCGGCAGCGGGGTCCGGGGCTCCTCGGGCGTCAGCGCGATCCGCCGGTCGCTGATGACCAGCTTGGTCGGCACCGCCTCAGCGATGCGGATGCGGGCGCCCCAGGCGGCGGCGTTGCGGATGCTGGCCAGCCCCCCCGGGCTGGCCAGGATGCCGCGCTCGTAGATCATGCGGCGCAGGGGAAGCGTCGAGGGGTCGTGGTCCGGCGGCGGAGGGGTGAAAGGAGGCAAATGCTCGAACGGGGTGGTGAAGACCTGCATCCACTCCACCTGCGTGCGCCGGTCCAGCTTCTCGTAGACCTTGCGGAGTTCCTCGCGGGTCGTGATGCGCTCGACGATGGGGGAGCTGGTGTAGGCGGGGTTGGCCTTCCAGCGGTCCTGCATGGTCTCGACGTGGATCTCCAGCGCCTCCACCCGGCTGCGGGCCGCCTCCAGGAGCGGTCCAAAGGCGCGCTCGGGCGCCCGGGCTGCCGGCGGCTTGCCGATGACGAACCCTGCCTCGCGTAGTTCCGCGAGCGTGTCGTCCACGTCGGGGCCGAGTTTCTTCCGCAGGTCCGCGACGGGGGTGGGGCCGTTGTCGACCAGGTAGCCGTACAGCTCCGATGCTGCGGCGTCGAGACCCATGCGCTTCACGTGCTGTCCTCTTCGGCGTTGTCTTTCGGTCGGAGGGGAACGGAGAGCCTTAGACACCACCGCCGACCGAGTTGTTCGTATCGGACTTGGCCGGCACCGTGGTGACGGTCACCGTGGACGTCGTCTCGGTCACGGTCTTGGTGATGACCTTGGACCCGTCAGGCTTGGTGACGGTCTGCACGGACTCCGTCTTGGTGGTGGTGACCGTGGGGGCGGACGTCGTTGGGTCCGCCAGCGGCGGTGTCGTCGGGTCGTCCGCCGGAGGGGTGGACGGTGCCGGGGTGGGGTTCGTGGTCGACGTCGCGGTGGGGGTGGGGGAGGGGGTGGCCTCGGGCTCGTCTGCGTGCGCCGCGGTGGTCATGCCGGCCAGCAGGACGGCGGTCAGGACGAGGGCGGGCAGGCGCAGGCGCCGGATCGTGGGCAACAGGACTCTCCTGGTGTTCTGGACGTGAAAGGAGACCTCGATTCGCGGCAAAGTGGACACACCCCCGCAACGGCCGCGAAGCGAAGTCGAGAGACTGTTGTAAAGGACGGGGTTATGGTCTGTCCACTATCTGAGCCATGACGGCTTTGACCAATAAGAGTCATGACCGAATGTGGTCAGAAGCGGTCGCTGTCGGGCGATAACGATCGGATACCGAGCGGGTTTGCATCAGGGAACCAGGTAATCCTGAACGACCGGATAGGCGTCTGTGGCGCTGCGTGAGAGGGCTGGCATGCCCGCTGATCACTGGATTATGGCCTCCGCCAGGGAAGCGCGATCGGCGTTTCGGGCATTGCGCCGGGCCTGAAGCAGGAACAGGCGGCCCCACGCCGGTGAGGCCGCCTGACTCGCGACTCAGGACGAGCTATGTAGCTGTGCGTAAATGTATTTAAGTAGTGCCGTAATTACTGCCCGTTCAAGATTCAATCACCAGTGGGCGTCCGGTGGCGCTTCATCAGCTCGGCGAACGACTCGAGGTTCGCCATCGCCAGGTCGCGCTCCGCCGGCGTCAGGTCGGACATCATCTTCAGGAAGTCCTGAGCCGTGCGGCGCAGCCGGTCGCGCTCTCGCGGCGGCATGTCCTGGGAGACGGAGATCAGCAGCCGGGCGGTGTTCTCGCCGTGGACCTCCAAGACCTCACGGTAGGCGGTACGCAACGTCCGGAGCTCCTCGGCCGCGTCCTTCCGCCCGGCCGCCTCCAGTTCCTCGGGGGTGCCGTTGCACACTACGCCGACAGCGGCGAGCCGCCAGGCCGGTGCGAGCGAGGCCGGTCGGCCGGCGAGCATGTTGCGCAGGGTGGACTCTGGTATCCGGAAGTCGTGCTCGGTGCTCATCAGGCGCTCGCTCAGGTCGGACAGGGCGCTGGCCGCCCGCCGCACGGTGAGGCTGGCTCGTTCGATCCACTGGCGGAGTAGTAAGGACTCGGGGGGCAGGTGGGCGGTGTCCTGCGGCGGAGTGTGGTGCATGGGGAAGGTCTCCTCGCGGGGTGTGTGTGTACCTCCCATCGTTCCCGTTGCGCACGTGTTGCGCAACGAGAACGACTGATCTTGTGAGCGTTTTCCCAGGAAATCGCGCTTTTCACATCTTGACCGTTTGTCAACAACGCCCGTTGGCCCTTGTTTTGCGCGCAAAGCCCCCGGTAATCTTTGCAATGTGATCTTTGCAATTGATGATCATGATCTTGGGAAACTTGATCATCGAGCCCTGGCGGACCTCGCCCAGCGCGTCAACACCCTGCTCGCCGCCCGCATCGAGGCAGCCGAGACGGACTTCGACGCCCTCGACACGCTCGGCGTCGTCGAGGCGGCGCGCATCATGCGCATCACCGCCCAGGCCGTACGCAAGCTATGCCGCGAGAAGCGGCTACCGCACTACCGCCACCCCGAGCGGGGCGGCTACTTCATCCCCCGCAGCGCGGCCCTCGCCTACCGCGAAGCCCGCCTGCCCGAGTACGTCGCGGCGGCCACCACCCACACCGCCGCATAACCCCGAAGGACAGCCATGATCACCACGCTCAACCCCGAGACCAGAACGCTAACCACGGCCCACAACCAGATCACCATCGCCTACGCCGACAAGACCCGCCAGGGCCGCCCCGGCGTGATCCTCGCGCACGTCCCCGACGACGGCAGCGCCACCCGCTACACCGTCCACACCCACCACGCGCTCGGCTGGATCCAGATCAGCAGCAGCGCCATCCTGGAGCCGGGCGCCGCCAAGACGCTGCTCAAGAGCGACTATGAGGTAAGTGCTACCACTCACTTTCAAGCCTGGCAGCCGATGCTCGACCTGCTCAACCTCGCGCTCCCCACGACCGCGAAGCAGGTCGCATGACCACACCGGCTCCCGCACCGGCCCTCGACCACACGTTCGTCGACCGGCTGCTCGACCGGATCGCCCTGCACGTCATCTCCGAGCAGATCAACGGCGAGACCTCCTGCGAGGCCGTGCTCCGCGATCTGCTCCGGATGGTACGGCTGCACCAGGAGCCCGACGTCCGCCTGGGACCGCTGTTCACATGGGCCGAGGAAGAAGCCGCCCGGCGCGTCCGCGACCAGCGCACCCAACACCCGCACGGAATCTACGGATGACCAGCACAGCCATCGCCATCACCGCGCCCGGCGTCTACGACATCGACGCCGAGGCGTACCACGCCGACCCGGTGCCGGGCGGCAGCCTGTCCTCCAGCGGAGCCCGCAAGCTCATGCCGCCAGGCTGCCCCGCCCTGTTCCAGTACGAGCGCGACCACCCGCCAGCCCCCAAGCGCGAGTTCGACCTCGGCCACGCCGCCCACCTGATGGTGCTCGGCATCGGCCCCAAGCTCGTCGTGCTCGAGCACGACGACTACCGCACCAAAGACGCCCAAGACGAGCGCGACGAGGCCCACGCCGCAGGAGCCGTCCCGCTCCTGCGATGGGAGTACGCCAAGGTCAAGGAAATGGCCGCCGCGCTGCGCAAGCACCCGCTCGCCAGCGCGCTGCTCCAGCCCGGTCAGGGCGCGGCCGAAAAGACACTCGTCTGGCGCGACCAGGAGACCGGCGTCTGGCGCAGGGCCCGCCCCGACTGGCTGCCGCACCCACGCACCGGCCGGCTGATCGTGCCCGACTACAAGACCACGTCCCAGCCCGACCCCCGCAGCGCCCTGCGAGCCATCTTCCGCTACGGCTACCACCAGCAGGGCGCGTGGTACCTCGACGGGCTCCGAGCCCTCGGCCTCGCCGACGAACGGGCCGCCTTCGCCCTGATCTTCCAGGGAGTGAAGCCGCCCTACCTGGTGCACGTACAGCAGCTCGACGCCGACTCCGAGCGTCTCGGCCGCATCCGCAACCGCCGCGCGCTCGAGATCTACGCCGAGTGCGTCGCCACCGGCACCTGGCCCGGCTACGGCGACGACGCGACCATCACCCGCCCGCCCGCGTGGGTGGAAACCCAGCTCTACGAGGAGATCTAGTGGCAAAGACCCAAGCCGTCGAACACTCCGCGCCGCCCCTGCCCATGGGCGGCGTGATGAGCCAGGCCACCACCATCGAAGCGTCCCGCGCGGTCGCCGAGGTCGCAGGCGCGATCAGGGTGGCCCAGGAGGTGCCCCGCAACATGCAGGTCGCCACCACCATGATGCGCGAGGCGACTTCTCAGATGGGCCTGGCCGAGCGGGCCTTCTACAAGTACCCGCGCGGCGGCCAGTCGGTCACCGGCGCCAGTATCCACCTGGCGCGGGAGCTGGCCAGATGCTTCGGCAATGTCGACTACGGCATCGTCGAGCTGTCGCGCGACGAGGAGAGGGGCCGCAGCGAGGTCAAGGCGTGGGCGTGGGACATGCAGACCAACGCCCGCACCAGCAACACCTTCATCGCGCCGCACATGCGTGACGTCCGTGGCGGCGCGCAGAAGATCACCGACCTGCGCGACGTCTACGAGAACAACGCCAACCTCGGCGCGAGACGGCTCCGCGAAATGATCTTCGCGATTCTGCCGTCCTGGTTCGTCGAGGAGGCCAAGGAACGCTGCGCCGCCACCCTCGCCCACGGCGGCGGAGTCCCGCTGGCCAAGCGCATCGCCGACGCCATCGCCGGATTCAACGCGATAGGCGTCACCGTCGACCGGCTCGAGAAGAAGGTCGGCCGCCCCAACGCCCAGTGGACCGACTTCGACGTCGCCAACCTCGGCGTCACCTACAAGAGCATCCAGCGCGGCGAGGTCACCATCGCCGCAGAGTTCCCCGACCAGCCGGTCACCGCCGATGAGGTCCTGCAGGGCGCCGCCACGCCGCCCCCACCCGCTGTCGAACCGCCCACGACCAGCCCCGCCACCGGGACCGCCGCTGGGCCCGCGGCCGACGCCGCCGGCGACGACGGCTGGCCCGAGGTCGCCAAGCCCGGCAGCGGACGCGCCAGGAACGCCTGACCCCTGATCTCCGCCTGGTGTCCGCCGTGCTGCGGCGGCGGCCACCAGGCGGCCCCACCTGCTGAACCTGAAGGAGAACGCCATGACCAAGCCCGCCGAGCAGCCCTCCGCCAACCCCGCGACGATGCCCGACGAGGTGATCGACGCCAACCGCCAGCAGTACGTGGCCTGCATGGGCAGAGCGGCAGAACACGACCGCCAAGCCCACGAGGCCGTCAAGCGCCTGAACGTGAAGATGGCCGAGAGCGCCCGGGTGCGCGAAGCCCTCGCCAAGATCGAATCCGACATCGCGGCGACCGAGGACTACCGGCGCGACCAGGCGGAGGCCGCACGCCAGCAACGCGACCTCGCCGCAGGCTACGGCCGCGTGGTCACCACCTTCGGCGGCGAACTCCCCCCTACCCCGATCGCCACCGGCGACCCGCTCGACCCGAACACCCCCATCCCCAGCACCCTCCACGGCCAGCGACCGACGCTCGTGCCGGTCAGCAACGCCGGATGAGCCTCCTCGCCCCCATCACGCTCCGCCTGCGGGCACTCGCCCGCAGGCGGCACCGCCGACCGAAGCACCGGAAGGACACCCGTTGAACAAGGCCCAGTTCACCGCCGCCTACGCCCAGCGCCGAGGCCGCGACCCCAAGGACGCCAAGCAGGACGTCCAGGCGTTCCTCGACCAGCTCGTCGAAAGCCTCGCCGACGGCCATCGCGTCACCTTCAAGGGCTACTTCGCCCTCCGCACGCAGAAGCGCCGCGCCACCAGGACCCACAGCTTCGGCATCCGCCAGGTCGACGTGCCCGAACAGATCACCGTGAAGTGGCGGACCGGCACCAATCTGCGCGCGGCCGTCCAGCAGCTTCTCGCCGACAGGCAGGAGGCCGCCTGATGGAATACCGGTTCGCCACCACCATCCACATGGAGATCACCGCAGCCTGGGACCAGGGGCTGGAGTCGTTCCGCGCCTCCGGCCAGACCCGAGGCGGCGAGCTGAAGTTCGAGATCGGCGGCCCCCGCCACTACCCGACCTTTCCCGCCTTCCAGGCCGCGCTGCGACGCAAGGGCATCACGGTCGCCAGCGTCGACGCCAACCGGCTCCTGGAGGACCAGGCAGCCGCGCAGGCCGCCGCCGCACGCGAGGCCGCCCTCCGCGACACCAACGCCGCATAGACCAGAAAGAACCCATGTACGACACCCCCCACTCCTGGCGCCCCGCCGACGCGCCAGGCGACGACACCCCCACCCCCTGGGAGCCGCTCTGGAACTTCCTGTGCTTCGTCGGCGGAGCGGCCATCCCCTGCCTGCTGGTCGCGATCCTCTGGTTCGCCACCCGAAACATCTGAGGTAAGTGCTCGCACTCACGCTGGGCGGCTGCCCACCCACAGCCGCCCGGCCAGCATCACCCCGAGAGGACCCACGCCCCATGCACACCTGCGCCAGCCCCGCCTGCCGCAAATCGATCCAGCCAGGCCAGCGCCGCCGACCAGGCCCTGACGGACAGACCATCTGCAACCCCTGCTACATCCGCTGGCACAAGGCGGGCCGCCCCGCCGACGTGCCGCCCCCGCCCGAGATGTCCACCGGCCACGCCCGGGGCCTGCAGCGCCATGCCGAAGCCGCCGCCCGCGCCGAGCAGGCGCGCACGCTCGCGCTGGTGTACAGCCCGGAGGAGATCGCCGCCGAGATGGGTCTCACGGTGACCACCGTCAACGGATACCTGCGGTCGCGGCCGGAGATGGCGTGCTGATCAGGCACCACGGGATCGACAGCTTCGGCGTGTTCGATCAGTTCTCCGGCGGTGGCGGCGCCACCTACGCCTGCCACCAGGTGCCGCACATCGACCCGCACGAGGCGTTCGGCGCGAACCACAGCCTCCCCGCGATCGAGACGTGGCTGGCCAACAACCCGCTGGCCCGCTGGTGGCACGGCGACATCCAAGCCCCCGACGCCGTGGGCAACTTCCCCTACCGGCCGATCATGTGGAGCTCGCCCGCCTGTCCCGCCTGGACGAACGCCAACGGGGAGAAGGTCTACTTCGACCGCGAGAACCAGCTCGCCTTGTGGGTGCGCCCCGAGGAGCTGACCCAGGCCCAGGCGGAACGCATCCGCAGCCGCGCCCTCATGGAAGAGGTCATCCGCTATCTGAGGCACTGCATCGAGGTCTACGGCCGGCCGGTGCTCGCCGGATGCGTCGAGAACGTGTGGCAGGTCAGCAAGTGGGCGTACTGGCGGCGCTGGCTCGACGAGCTGCGCAAGCTCGGCTACGTCGTCAAGGTGATCGCGCTCAACTCGATGCACGCCGAGCCGCGCGCCACCCTCAGGGCGCCCCAGTCCCGCAACCGCGCCTACATCGCGATCATCCACGAAAGCGTCGGCCGCACCCCCTACTGGGACAAATGGCTGCGCCCGAAGGCGTACTGCCCCCGCCACGACGGCTGGATCCGCGCCCTGCAGGTCTTCAAGCGGCCGGGCGTCGAGATGGGCGTCTACGGCATCAAGACCGGCCAGTACGTCTACCGCTGCCCGCTGCACGCCTGCCGCGGGCAGATCGTCGAACCGCCGGTGCTGCCCGCCAGCACCTGCATCGACCCTGACGACCCGGGCACGCCGATCGGCGACCGGCCCAGAACCGACGATCGGCCGTACGGGCTGGAGGAGTCGACGCTCGACCGGATCGTCGCCGGGATCACCAAACGCTGGACGAACGGCCAGACGCCGCCATTGATCCTGCCCATGCGCGGCGGCGGCGACAAGCTCCGCTCCCGCCTGGCCGACGTCGACCCCGCGCACACCGTCTCGGCCGGAGGCTTCCACCACGGCCTGGTGTCCGGGCTGCTCGTGCCGTACTACGGCAACGGCAACGCCATCACCGTCGACGACCCCATCGGCACCATCCCGACCCGTGACCGGTGGAGCCTCGTTAACCTCGCCCCCGGCCTCACCGTCCACCTCGACCAGGTCCTGTTCCGGATGCTCAAGGTGCCCGAGCTGCAGCGGGCGATGAGCTTCCCGGCCGACTACATCCTCACCCCGACCAGCCAGGCCGGGCAGCTCCGCCTGCTCGGCAACGCGGTCACACCCCCGGCGGCCGAGGTCATCATGTGCGCCCTCATGGAGGCGCTTGTCGGCACCGACATCAGCCGGTACGCCCTCGGCCTCGCCGCATAACCCCTCACGAAAGGAACACCGCCATGTCCACCACCCTCCCCGCGGCCGCCCTGCGCGGCCGGGACCTGTACGACCGCGTTCTGCAGGAACTCGACCGCGAGCAGACCCTCGGCTACGACCACAAGTTCTGGAACCAGAACTCCTGGCGCTCGCTCCACCCCAGCCAGTTCTCCCACTACGACCAGCGGGCCTGGAACCCCGGCCGGGGACGGAACGGCACCATGATGTGCTTCGGCGCGCTCGCTTGCGACCTCGCCGGTGGGCGCTGGCTGGTCGACGTCACCGACAGCGGGCCCACCGTCAACGGCAAGCAGCTGGACCTGCTCCACTTCCGGTGGGCAGACCTGGAGCTGCTGCACGCCGAGCCCGACGACCACCCCAGCCACATCACCACCCTGTACGACCACCGGGTCATCGACGTTGAGTACCGCGCCCACCGCCTCCTCCAGGTCAAGCACCTGACGCCCTTCTACGAGCGGCGCGACCTCGACCTGCTGCGCGCCAAGCGCGACGAAATCTACAGCTGACCACCCCTGACCAGCGGGAGCCGTACCCCGTACGGCTCCCGCTCCCATACCCGGAAGGGACGCCATGGACTACTACGAGCAACTCAGGCGCATCGACCGCCAGCGCCGCAGAACCAACGCCGTCCTGCTGGGCACCGGCGTGGCGATCGTCGCGGGCCTCATCACGGTCGCCCACCTAACCGACGACGACGTCGAGGAGGTCACCGCCGTCTGCGTAACCCCCAGCCCCGCCCTGGACGGCTCCTACCAGATCGTGGACGACCGCTTCTGCGAAGGCGGCAGCCACCACACCTACATCTACTACTACGGCGGCACCACGACGAGCGGCTCCGTACGAGGCGGCACAACGGTCCGCCCGTCCCACGCCCAGATCGTCACCCGCTCCGGCAAGGTCGTCCAGCGCGGCGGCTTCGGCGGCCGGGGACGGAGCGGCAGCTGATGGCCTCGATCCGCTTCTTCGGCATGACGCACCAGACCTGGCAGAGCGACGTCCTGCAGGAGGTCTGCCAGGACCCGCGGCTGCCCGACATGCTGCGCTGGCTCGCCGACGCCGGCCTCGAGGTGGCGCTGAGCCGCTACAAGGGCCACCACACCGTGATCCTGCGCAGCCCCACCATGCAGCCCGGCAAGGCGTTCCGTGCCGCCACCTGGTACGACGCCGCCGCCCGCGCCCTGCTCTACGTCACCACCCCGGCCACCTGAAGGGACACGATGCGCCAGTCCACCATCACCGAAGCGCCGTACGACTCGCACGGCAACCTCTGCCACTACCCCTCCGGAGTGGCCGAGATGAGGAAGATCGAGAAGTTCCTCGCCATCCTCACCCTCGACGGCAAGTACGGCAGCGCCTGGTACTTCACCGGCGACGACGGCCGCAAATGGCCTATGTTCGACTGCCACTTCCAGGAGCTGGTCCAGGCGGTCACCCTCGTCAAGGGCGTCACCCCTCGCGCCGTGTGGACCATCCGCAAGATGGGCCGCAACTACGGCATCCGATTCGTGCGCGAGGCCACGGCATGACCAAGCACGAGATCAAGCTCCGCGTCCTGGCCAACCCCGACACCCTCGGCGGCTGGCTGCTCGCGTCATGCACCTGCGGCACCTGGCGCACCTCGCAGGTCTTCACCAGCCGCGCCACGCTCCCCGACGCCGTCAACACCGCAAAGACCCTGGCCCAACGGCACCACCTCATCGCCGACCACACGATCACGATTACGAACGACCCTCACCCCGTGCAGGGCGGCAACGTCTGGGGCTCCTGCTCCTGCCTCGGCTGGGGCACCGTCCAGGGCTACGTCCGCAATCTCGGCCAAGGCGTCGCCGAGCGGCTCGTACGCCACCACGCAGACGAACACCTGAAGGAGATCGCGAACCGATGACTGCGACAAGCGCCGACGCACTCGCCCGCGAGAACGCCGCCCTCAGAGGCGGGCTCTTGGGCCCGCGCGTCTCCGCCAGCGAAGCGCTCGCCGAGGTCAAGGAGCGGCAGAGCCGATGACCGCGCCCACCAACCGCTTCGGCGTGCTCAGGACCAGCCTGGTCACTGTGTGGTTCATCCACCTCTACCTCGCCGCGCAAGCAACGGTCGAAGGCTGGGACGCCGCCGTCCTGCCCCTCTTCATGCTCGCCGTCATCACCGGCGCGCTGGGCACGACCATCCACCCCGACCCCGCCCTCAACCATGAGGAGGACGCCGATGCCCACTGACCGGTCGCCGGGGCGGCCGAGATGAGCCGCAGCGACATCGACAAGGTCATCGCCGCCGCCAAAAACCTCAAGCTCGACATCCAGCGGTGCGGCGGCTCCCGCATCACCGTCCGGAACCCGCGCACCCGCCACAAGCACAACCTGTCGGTCGGCACCGCCGGTAGCTCCCTGGACAACGCCCTGACCACCGTGCGGCAGCTCAGCCGCGGCACCTCGCCCGCCCCACCACCCACGACCGAAGGAACCGACATGCCACGCGAGACCTGGTGGCCGCCCCGCGAGCTGCTGATGCGGGCACGCCGCGCCGGCGTCGTCGTCTGGCTCAACGGCGGTGTTCTGCAGACCTCGGCCGGCCCTGACGCTGACTACCTGGTCCGGCGCTTGCACGACCGCGCCGACGAGATCATCCCCCTGCTCACCCCCAACGCACCCACGACCCCGCCCGCCGAGGAAGAAGCCACGACCATGCCCACGATCGGCGAAACCGCCAAGATCACCCACGCCGCCAAGAAGCGGCCTGGCGCCCCCGCCAGCCGCCGATGGGACGTGCCCGAGCACGCCCGGCTCGTCTGGGACTTTGTCCGTGAGGAGGCCCGAGAACAGGGCAACCGGGCGTTCGTCTGCGACGGCCGCCAGGGTGTGCTGTGGGAAGGCAGTCTCCGCACCGTCTGCGCCGAGCTCAACCGCCACCAGCGCGACGACGTCTCCCGCTACCTCGCCCAAACGCTGAACATGCGTTGCCACAGCCAGAACGCCAAGCCGCTCCCGCGCTGGTGGGTCGCCGACGAGTGGAACAGCGGAGACCTCACCGTCACCGCGGCGGCACCAGCACCCAGCCCCGCCGAGGAGGCCCGGCCTGCGCGACCGCAGGACACGCCGCCGGCACCCTCGGGCAGCGCGCTGGAGGTGCTCACGATGTGGACCGAGCGCACGGCCCGGCTCACCAAGGAGCGCGACGAGGCGCTCGAGCGCGCCCGCAAGGCCGAGCAGCGGCTGACCGAGGCGGAGAAGGCACGCGACGAGGCGATCGCCGAACGCGACGAGCTGCGCGCCTACAAGGAGAACATCGACGCGGCGTTCGCGCAGATCAAGAGCACCCTGCAATGACCCCCGAAACCAGCACCAATCCCCGCACCACTCACCCAATGGAGACCGCCATGCCGACCACCAAGGTCATCAACATCAGCAACCACCGGATCGAGCACCCGACGCTGGCCGACGTGTGGACCCAGTACGTTCACATCACCCCAGCCCTGGCCGAAAAGATGCTCGAGGTCAACACGCGCAACCGCAACCTGCGCGAGCGCACCCGCGACGCCTACGCCCGCGACATGCACGCCGACAACTGGCTGTTCAACGGCGACACCTTGTGCTTCGGCCGCGACGGCGACGTGCTGGACGCCGTCCTCCTCGACGGCCAGCACCGGCTGAACGGCGTGATCGCCAGCGGCGCCAGCATGTGGATGCTGGTGGTGTACGGGCTGGAGGTCGCCACCCAGGAAACGATGGACAACAACGTCGTCCGCCAGGTCGCCGACCACCTCCGCATCAACGGCGTCCCCAACGGCAACCACGTGGCCGCGCTCGCCCGCAAGGTGATGCTGTGGGAGTTCGGCGTCTACACCCTCAAGGGCAGCATCAAGTGGACGACCACCGAGCTGCTCGACCTGATCGACGAAGACGACCGGATCGTCACCAGCGCCGCCTGGGCGAACAGCAACGCCCGTTACATCGACGCGCCCGCCTCGATCGTGTCGCTCGCCCACTGGCTGCTCCACCAGCGAGACGCCGAGCAGGCCCACTGGTTCATGCACCGGCTGGCAGATGGCGTGATGCTGGAGGAGGACCACCCGGTGCGCAGGCTGCGGCAGCGGCTCGGCAAGGACGCCCGCCTCAGCGACGCCGAGGTGCTCGCGCTCATCATCTCCGCCTGGAACGCCTACCGGGCGGGGGAGAGCCGCAAGCGGCTGCAGCTCCCGAACCCGATCACCAACGACACGATGCCGAGGCCGGCGTGATCCCGGCGAGCGGGCTGGCGAACCACCATGACGAGGCGGAGGAGAAGGACTTGATGACCAGGAAGCCGAGCCCGGAGGGGCTGACGGCGGCGGAGAACACGCTCGGCGGCGCGCTGCGGACGGGCTCGCCCCTCCGGCTCGCCGAGTACGTGCGAATCGCGCTCGAGGCGGCCCAGCCGTACGAGGACGAGGCCCGCAACCAGGAGCTCGCGGACCGGCTCGAAGGGCAAGGGCTTCGGGTAAGTGCTTCTACGCATTTCCACCCTGTCGCAGATGGGCTGGCAACGGCCATCCAGGAAGCGATGAACAAGGAGATCGACGCTGGGGAGATCCCGATCGGGACGCTGCTCGCGCAGGTCGCCTATCTGACGATCGCGCAGATGCTGCGTGAGGGTCGTCTGTAGCAAGACGGGCAGGGGCGTCCTAGTCTCATAGGGCGCCCCTCGCCCTATTTGTACGACCCGGAGGGGGCTGGGTGGCGGAAAGTCTGGTGGGGGAGGTCGCGGCCTGGCTGGGCACGCCGATCGCTCAGGGCCTCACTGACAAGGAGCGCGTCGTGCTGTTCGTGGTGGCGGAGCGCTGCCATCGGAGGACGCGCCGGATGTTGTGGCACCGCGGCGACCGGTTCGCGGACGGCAGCCCGATGACGCTGTCGGACCTGATATGCGAGCGGGCTGGCATGACGGCGCGGACGCTCACGGACGTGTGCCAGCGGCTCGCCGGCAGGGGGGTCGAGGTGCGGGTGGAGATCGGGCGGGACTCGCTCGGGCGGCCGGTGTTCGCGCACCGGGGGCGGGCGGTGGACTACTGGCTGCCGCCGCTGCCGCCGTCCGTGAGGCTCCCCGACCGACGCTGAAAGGGTACGGCCGCCGCCGTACCCTTTCGCCGCTTGCGGGGGCTGTGGATAACCCGTGTTGATCTTGGTCGCTCGCCCGTAATGGGTACGGTCTCCACGGAGAATGGGTACGCCCCAGACCGTAGCCAAACCCCCGAATGGGTACGGTCAGGACCGTACCCCCACTCCCTTACGGTCTTTCCCTTCAACAACATCCTGCGTCTCATCCCACCGACCACCTACAGGTGGAAGGCCGCCACCAGCGCGCGCCGGGCATGTGGACAAGCAAGGCATCATGATCCGCATGAACCTCATCTCCAACCTCCTCGGGCTCGCCACGGCGTACGCCATCGGCTTCTACGCCACCGTCCGAGCCGCCCACGCCCTCGACACCCGCCACCACTTCCTGCGCAAGGACGACGACTGGACCCTCGCCAGCGTCTGGCCGGCCACCCTCCTCGTCGTCGTCATCGCCGGGCCCGCCGTCATGCTCTACCGGCTCGCCACCCGCGACCTACGCTGACCCGCACCCCGACAGCCACCCCGGCAGACTGATCTACGCTGACGCCATGACCGAGAAAGACGAGATCGTCCCCCAATACGACCTCCTCGTCCAGCTCGCCGTCGCCACCCGCCGGAGCTGGACCGAGGACGACGTACGCGCCGCCATCGCAGGCGCCCAAGCCACCGGCCGCGGCTGGCGCGGCATCCTCGCCGCCCTCCAGGTGTGCATGAACGACCCCAAAGCCAAACCGCGCGACATCAGCCCCCTCGCCGCACGCCGCGCCGCCAGACGCACGCCGGCCGACCCCGACCTCGCCCACCGCCAAGCCCAGCTCGCCCGCGAGCAATGGCCCAACCTACGCGCCCGCCGCGACCCCAACCAGTAAGTGGTTGCACTCATGAACCGGCCGGGAAGCCCCCCAGGCGCCCCGCTAGGGGGTCTCTCGCGCGTAAACACCGGCCCGCCGGATAAAGGGGCCCCGGGCGGGGGGTAAACCGGCGAGAGGGGCCTTTACGGGCCGTCTGGCCCAACGAAGATCATTAACCAGCGTCAGAGGACGCCCCAGACGCCCCCCTAGCCTCCACCCGCCGCAACCACTTCCGCACCGTATCCACCGTCACACGCCACGGACCAGCAGCCCGCTCCGCCAACGCCTCCCGCTCCACCCGGCCACGCGGCGCCCCCTCCGACCGCTCACGCAACCGCAACACCAGCGGCTCCAACTCCTCCAACACCCGCCGCTCCTCATCGCGGATCCGGCCCAGCTCATCCACCAGCGCCCCGAACCGCTCCAACTCGCCAGCCGTGCCGGCCGACTCCGACAACTCCACCGCCGCCGCCCAACGCGGACGCGCCTGCTGCTTAGCCATCCCCAGATCGTATGGGAAACACATCCCGTAGCGACAGGAAACCAGTCACATCAAAAGGGCCTCAAGGCTTCCCCACAAGGTCGGCGAACGGGAAAGCCCTTTCCAGCGGCGATGGGGCAGTCCACCCTCCGCGATTGATTCATCACAGTGAGTATCTGACGGCCTGGTGATCATGTTATGAGACCGTGACCAGATCATAGGAAAGATGTCCCATGATCATGGGATGCTTTTCCCATGACGAGAACACGACAGAGAGCCCCCGCCATAGCGGCGCTTGTCATGGCGCTGCTCATGACGGGGGCACCCGTGACCGCCGCCGCCATGGCGGATGACCCCACGCCGATACCCGAGACCACGGTTACCGAGACGGTCACGGCCACGCCGCCCACGGTCACGCAGACAGTCACGGAGACCCCGGCACCGCAGACGGTCACAGCCACCCCGCCGCCGCCCGCGACGGTCACAGCCACGCCGCCCGCGACGCCCGGCCCAACCGTCACCGTCACGACCCCAGGGCCGACCACGACCCGGACGGTTGAGGCCACGGTCACCACGACCGCCCCGGCCCCGGCTCCACAGGTGCCCGCCGCCATCCCAGACGGGCAGGCCATGAGCACCGCCAACCCGTGGCTATGGATGTTCCCCACGCCGACGCCCACCCCACCGGGAGCGGCCACCCCCGTGAAGACACCCGACGTAGCCGCGCCGGAACCGGAGGACCCGCCCCCGGCTCAGCAGGTAGCCGCAACCGAGCGTGACCCGCTCTTGCTGCCCCTGGTCGGAGCCGTGATCCTCCTGCTAGCCCTAGCCCTCTTTCCCAAGGGCCGCCGCCTATACCGGTGGATTCACCGGATAGCCCGCAGGGCAGCCCCGGCCAAGCCCACCACCCAGACCAACACCACCCAGACCGACGACACCGAAACCGTCGTAATCCCGAAGGAGAACACCACCGATGAGCACCAGCCGCAGCAGGAAGACGACGCCGCCGCCCGCCGAGCCGAGCGAGCAGCCCACGCCGCCCGCCGAGACGGTCACCCCCGCCGCCCCGCCCGCTGACGAGACCATGACTGACGCGCCCGTCCCCGCCGACCTCATCAAGGCCGCCGCCGCCAACGCGCTGGAGATGTTGAAGGGGCACACCGACAACAGCGCCTACCACCTCGCGACCAAGAACGCGCCGGAGTGGGCCCCGTCCATGGGCGAGTACATCGGTGCCCAGGTGGACGGAACGAAGCTCTACACGGGCCCCGTCCGCCCCGAGCTGGAGGGCGAGCCCGGCAAGTGGGAGACCACCAACCTCTTGCCCAAGACCGCGCCCGCCGACGTGCGAGCGAAGTACGCCACCCTTCCCCGCCTGGAGGCAGCCGCCCGGCACGCGCAAGGATGCGCCGCCATGGGGCTGGAGACCAGCGACCCCGCCATGACGTTCCAGCCCGACCGGACCGCCCTCTACGAGATCAGCGTCTCAGAGTCGCCCATCGCGACCGCCCGACGTCTCGCGGGCAAGGCCGCCGTATCCATCAGCGGCGTTGCCACCGCCGACGGCTTGACCCGCAAGCAGAAGTCCGAGCTTGACACGCTCATGAGGGCAGTGCTCAAGAAGGCCGAGAAGGCGCACAACGGCGGAACGGCATGGCACGCCCTGTTGTTGGCCGCCGCCGAGGAGTACGGCGACAAGGCCGCCGTTGCGATCCTCGCGAGCGTGGAGCGGATCACGAAGGGTCGCGCCGACAGCGGCAAGTGGATCGCCGCGTTCGCGAAGGTCCTCCGACGTGGCGAGGAGAAGCCCGCTGCCGAGGCGAATCCGGAGGAGACCGCGCCCGCCGACAACGCCGCCGACCAGAAGTAGCCGCCCATCGGAGCTAGGTAAGTGCTTCCACTTACCTAGCTCCACTCCCGGAGAGGACCACCGCCATGGATGACCGTGTCCACTGCTTGACCTATGCCGAACTTGCCCTACTCAACGCGTTCGCAGCCGGGGAGATCACACTCGCTGACGTTGAGCGCGAGGTCAGGCGCATGGACGAGCAGGGAGACGAGTACCCGCATGCCTAGGACCGCGCACATGCCCGATCTCGCCACCACTTACCGGATCACCGCCAACGCGATCCAGGACGGGCTACGCGGTCGCGGGATTCACTTCCCGGTGGCCGCCGTCTACAAGGGTGACCCCGGCATCATGTACGTCCCCGCCGCCTACGCCGCCGCCAGGACCAGCGCCGCCCGGTTGCGCGACGGACAGCACCGCGCACAGGCCATGCAACTACTCATCACCGCCCGTCACGCTTGTGACGCCACCCTGCTTACCCGAGGAGAAGCCGAGGAGTTCCGACTGTTCGCCGCCTACCGATTCGCGGCCCGCGCGCTCTCGTGGTTCCTAGTGATCTACCCGGATAGCCCGATGAGCATCCAGCACGACATCTATAGCGACCTGATCAGATAGTCCGACGCGAGCGCCCGTTCCCCAGCCGCCGGGGGACGGGCGCTTTCGCGTGCGTGGACCGGCAAGAGCGATTTCTAGAACGGCGTTCGGAGATGGACCGGCATGAACGGGATTTTAGAATCGCATTCCAGGAATGAGCCGGCGGTGCGTTATGTCCGATATGCCTATTATGTCCAATTTTGCGCTGATTAGGAGTTCACTCTGTTCACGCGCCCTGATTGGTCGGCGCTAGCGCACCGACGTGTAGGGGGTACCCCCCTACCACCCCCTCAGGGCGAATGGAGTTGGGGTCGCCTTCTCGGCGAACCTAAATGATCTTGTTCCGTGCATGGGGTGGCAGGAGGCATGCTGGTGGGCATGCGGATCAATGGGTGGGTTGATGTGCAGGGCGCGGCGGAGCGTGTGCGGGTGTCGGAGGACGCGGTGCGGCGCTGGTTGCGCGCGGGGGAGTTCGAGCGGGTGTTGGAGCCGGTGCGTGGCCGCCGGTTTGTGACGGTGGCGGAGCTGCTGGTGGTGGAGCGGCGGATGCGGGCTCGCCGGTGTAATCGTGGGGGCCGCGCGCCTGGCGTTAGCTGATTCCCTGCCTTTTGAAAACGCACCAGTACCAGGTGGTGAAGTTCCTGCCGAGGCTGCTTTCGTGGTACTCCAGGTGGACAAGTTCCCAGCTTTGCTGGCCCAGTTCGTTGAGCTGCTCCTCCACGTGTGGGCCGTCCAGCCTGGCGGTCTTGTACTCCCAGAAGCTCGGGTTGATCACGGTCACTCCTTCACGAGGCGGACGCCGGCGGGGATGATCGGGTCGATGGCGCGCACGGTGGCGGCGGCGAGGAGGGCGCGCTGCCGGTCGTCCATGAGGTGGAACTTGAAGCGGTCCTCGCCGAGTGCGATGGCGTAGTCGAGGATGGCGCGCTCGGTGGTGGAGCTCTTGTCGAACGCGCCGTTGTCGAACGCGTCGCGGGCGCCGCGCCAGTTGATGTACGCGCGGTCGTTGTTCTCGTACACGCACATGGCGGTGAACGTCTCGTTGTCGAGCCACCGGCTGTGGTCGTCGGCGATGAGGAGTTCGAGGGCGGCTTGCCGGTGTGGCTCGTGGTCGGCTGCTCCGGCGCGGAGGCGGTCGGCGAGGGCGTTCGTGGCGAGGTGGCGAGTGATCTTGCCCCAGTCGGCCCTGGCGTTGGGTTGCGGGTCGTGGTCCATGTCGCGATTGTTTCACCGCGCTGCGCGCCGGGATGGCGTTTCCGGGCGCGCGTTCATGATCGTTAATTCTATGTGTCAATGTCCCTTATCACATAAGATCATTATGGTAAGATGATCAAAGATCAACACTCAAAGTTGATCATGATCGGGGCCACGGCCGAGCGGGATGACGACCCCCGGCCACCGCGCCCCCTCTCGCGAAAGGAAGACGATGGGAAACGCTCCCAAAGTAAGTGAAGCCACTTACCGCCGCCCGATCTGGGCGACCCGCCACAACAACCGCGTCGAGCCGTTCTACGCGAGCGAGGCCGCCGCCTGGGCGCGCGGCCGGGAACTCGGCGGCGACTCCGTTACGCTCCTCCGCCACGAGGGCACCAGCTGGGTCGAGCACGAGACCGGCGAGCGCCCGGCGACGGACTGGCCCCAGCTCTGGACCCTCACCTATGAGGGCGGCCGGGGCATGGACGAGCACACCTTCGCCAGCGCGGCCGAGGCCATCGGCACGCTGGTGGCCGAGGCTCGTGAGGGCTGGCACCAGCTTAAGGACCTCGGCCGCGACTACCTCCCAGCCGAGCCTCCCGCCGACGACGTCGAGGCGATCGTGGTCTTCCACACCGCGCTCGACATCAGGTTCTCCCTCGACGTGAAGAAGGCTCGTATGACGCGCGACGAGCTGCACGCCTGGCAGGACAGCAGGAAGGTCGGCGACCAGGTCTGGTGGGCCTCGGACAACATGACCGGCTACGGCCCAGGTGTCATCGCCGGGCGCCGCTCCGAGACGATAGGCCAGGGGAACGAAGCCTGGGAGCACGTGCAGTACCAGATCAGCGCAGACGCCTGGGCCGAGCCAGACCGGCTGATCCCGGAAATCTGGGTGGACGCGCAGGACATCCGCCCCTTCTCCGAGACCACGTACGAGCTGAGCGGCGAGGAACAGGCCGAGCTGGACCGGCTCACCGCCAGCATGCTTGCCCAGGATGGTGGGGCGTGACCAAACCCCTCGTCCCTGCCGACGCTGACGACCCGCACGAGATCATCGTCATGGTCGTGCCAGCGCTGCCCCCCGACGTCATCTCGGAACACTTCACCCTGGACACCGGCAGTGACAGCACTCTCATCGGTCCTGGCCAGGGGACACCGCCAGGACCGGAAGAGATCGCGACCGAGCTGGCCAGGCTCGTCCGCTCCCATCCGGGCCACATCTTCACCATGACGCTCAGAAACACGATCACGGGTCGCCTGATTACCCGAGGTATGGAGTAATCCCCTTGCCTGGCCGGTCAGCCGGACCGGCCAGGCCGCCCCACCCCACCCCCCACCCCCCTGTGGGGCGACCCCCCCACCGGATTTGCGGTCGGCTTCCCACTGCTCGCAAAACCCCCAAACGATCTAGAAGGACGCACATGACTCCCCACGGCTTCGCCTACCAGACGTTACGGATCGACGCCATGCCTTACGAGGTGGCCGCCTACCTCGACGCCAGCCCTCGCTGGGAGATCATCCCCGACCCGGATGAGAAGCTGGACCACCTCGCCGCCACCCACACCACTGGCAACCTCGTCCACGTCCCCTACACCACCCACGAGACCGCTGAGCGCGAGCAGCTCCTGGCGGCCGTGATGCACATCGCCGCGCACGAGGTGGCCTGGGCTCCCGACGCCACCGACCGCGACCGCGCCGCCGTGATCGTCTACCTCACCGGCATCATGCAGGAACTGCGCCCCGAGCCCCCGACCCGGCGGCGTCGGCCCAGCGAGCGCGCCGAGGGCAGCACTGTCAGCGAGGACCGCGCCACGGCGGGCGTCAGCGACTACCCGCTGCACCTGGCGCTCGCCTACATTCGCGCCCTGACTCGTATGGAGCCCACGCCCGCGGAGCGTGAGGCCGCCGAGCGGCGCAGCTACCCCGCCATGATGGCTTGCTACACCTGCGCGTACGACGGGATCGAAGTCGAACGCCCTGTGGCCGCTCTCGGCGACATCGTCAATCCGGCCGACCCGACGCAGACGTACCGCCTGGCCTGCGGCCACACCACCTTCTGATGCATCTCGCCTGGGCCGGTGCTGATCGGCCCAGGCCACACCCACCCATCCGCCGGCCTCTGGTGATGACGCGCCAGCGTCCGGAACCTCTCGCGAAAGGCAACACGATGACCGATACCCCTGAGACGCCTGCCCGCCCGTTCAGGTCGTCGGGATGCGCCCTCGACGCGGACGGCTGGTGCCGCATCCACCAGTGGGACTGCGCGGACTACGGCATGGACCGCGTCGTTGATGAGGGTGAGCGAGACTTCCTCACCACGGAGGAGCTCGCCGCAAGGCTCGGGATCGACCTCGACACCGAGGGAGACGACGCCTGATGGGCCGCTACCTGAGCAGGCCCTTCCCCGGGCTCGACTACTACGAGATCTTCTCCACCGTGGTCATGGGCACGGTGTTCGAGGGCACCCGCGCCGAGCTGGAGGAGTTCTACGCCGCCCCCGACCATCGCGGCGGCCCGCTCGACCCCGACACCGTGGCGCAGCTGATCGCCGAGGCCGACGCCAAGGCCGGGACGGAGGAGTCCTGATGGGCTGGCAGTCCCCGGTGTGGGTCATGCCTGACGAGTACGAGGCGACGCATGGCTACCTCGCCCTCTACAGCCACAAGGGCGAGGACGGCGACCGTTGGGCGTCGCCTTCGCTGGAGGTCGGCGACTGGGCGTTTTCCCTCGACGACGACGGCACCCGGCGGTTCGTGGAGCTGCTCAACGGGCTGCTGGCGGAGGTGCTGTTCGAGCCGGTCACGTTCCACCTGGACGGCGACCTGGCCGACCTCGGACGAGGCGGCGGCCCGCTGGAGGTCCGGGTGGAGCTGGCGCACGAAGGCGTCCAGGTCGACCTGTTCCAGCTCGGCCAGCACACGGGGGCGGGTGCGACGATCCCGACTGGCCTGGTCGCGGAGGTTGCCGCGGCGGCCTCGAAGGCGCTGAACAGATGAAGGAGCGGCTCGGCCGGCGGCTGGACCGGCCGGGCCCTCCCCCCACCCCCCTGTGGGGAGGCCCCCGGGGTCGGATTTCCGGGCCTTCCCTCAGTGGGCTGGCCTTATTCATCGGATGAGCGGAGGAATTGGGATGGACCTGGACGACCTGTTCCCGCCGAAGGGGAACTTCGAGGCGCGGATGGACGCGCTCGCTATGGTGGCGGACACGGAGGTGCGGAACCTCCTGGAACGGGCGGTGTTTGCACTGAAGATCGGTGCGCCGACGCTCGTGGAGATCTTCTTGGACGAGGCGGAGGAGCTGGTAGCGGATGGCCAGTGACCTGGCGGTCGCGGCCGAGGTGCTGTCCGGAGAGGTCATCGCGCCTGGCGGTGGCCCGCCCGTCCCCGTTCGAGGCACGCCGGCGGCGAGCGATCCCGACGAGTTGAAGGCGTTGATGCGTTCGGTCGGCATGGACGAGCTGGCCGTTGCGGGAGTGGACGGCTGGCTCGCCTCGGAGCGGCGCACCTCACCTTCGACCAAGCGCGGTTACGTCAAGGACGCGTCGTGGTGGTGGGTGTGGGTCGCCGCGCGGGGCCTGGACCCCAAGGATGTCGCGCCCATGGAGGCGGATCTCTACATGGAGGCGCTGCGGGAGTCGGGTTTGTCTCCCGCGACCAGGCAGCGGCGGTTTTCGGCAGTGAACACGCTGCTGAAGTACCTCGTGGGGCGAGTGGGCGCTATCAAGCGGAACCCGTTCGAAGGCATGGAGGCGCCGAGAGGGTCTAAGCAGTCGAAGACGCGCGGCCTGTCGAAGGCGCAGCTTGACGCGATGCTGGCGTGGGCGAAGAGAGACGCGCAGACCAGGCGGCAGAGGTACGAGGAGGGGCGCGGCTCACGGTCCTGGGCGGCGTCGTCGGCGCGCACGTACGCGATGTTGTGTCTGCTGGTCGTGACGGCTGCGCGCGTCGGCGGTGTCACCCAGGTCGAGCTGGGCGGCCTCGGCTGGGACGACGGGCACCGGGTGATCGACCTGCCGGTGAAGGGGCCGGATGGGGCGTGGCTGCGGTTCCCCGTGCCGCCGTACGCGTGGGCGGCGATCAACGCCTATCTGGATTTCCGGGGGTACGAGGCGGGGCCGCTGTTCCAGACAGATTCGGGCAAGCCGGTGTCACAGCAGGCCATGTTCGGCACCATCCAGCGGATCGGGCGCCAGGCCGGCGTGCCGCACTGGAACAAGATCTCCACGCACGCCCTGCGGGGCGCGGTGGCCACGCATGCGCTGCGCTCGGGGATGCCCTTGCACAAGGTCCAGGAGCTGCTCGGCCACGCGGACCCGCGGACCACGATCCGGTACCTGCGCAAGCTCGGGCTGCTGGACGAGTCGCTGGTCTACAAGCTGGCGGAGGACTTCGCGGTGGGTGAGGCCGAGCTGCTCGAGCCGTACGAGGAGGACGAGGAGTTGTAGTCCCAGCGAACTCCCAGCATCTCCCAGCGTTGGGAGTTGGGCCCCGAGCCGCCAGGTTCGGGGCCTTACTGCTGATAGATGCCCTCGCGCTTGTTGTCGAGGTGGGTGGAGTGGGCAGCCAGGAGGGCGGCGGCTTCGAGGGCGAGGAGCAGGTACTGCTGGGCGTCGGTGAGGTTGAGATGGTCGGGGAAGAAATAGTTGCGGGCGAGGGTGCCGAGCGCCCAGACGGCGACCACCATGGCGGCGATCGGCCGGAACGCCTTCAGCTCGGCGATGTCCTCGGGCGCGATCCGGACTTTCATCGGGGCTCCTTTCACGGCGGTTTGAGCGCGTGGTGTGTGCCGAGTTGCACGATTTAGGGAACCGTGCGTACTCTATACGCCAGATTGGGTCACGTGCGCTTCGGGGGGTAAGCGCGGCGAGGCCCTTTCTGCTTTCCGGGGTTGGCTGCGGTTCGCCCGGCGACGGGCGCGCTCAGGTGTAGATGGCCAACAGCGGGTGGGGCGGCAATCACCCGCACATGATCACACGACGGCGGCGCCGTAGGCCGCGCCAGGCCCCTTTTCCCTCGGAGGTGTCATGATCGCCCGCCTGCTCGACCGTCTGTGGGGGCCCGTGGAAACCCGGCGCGAGCTGCACGACGGCCCCACGTACGGCTGGATCCACACCAACGACGGCGTCACGCAGGTCCTGCTCACCCTGTACCGGGTGACGAGCCGCCGGCCCCGCGGAGGGCGCCGCCAGGTGACGTCGTGGGAGGTGGAGTGGGAGACCGACCTGGCCACCGAGACGTTCGCGCCGATCAAGGGCGACGCGCTGCCGGTCAGCGAGGACGCGGTCCGCTGGGGCACCTGGGACATCCTGGCCTGCGTGTTGCTGCGGCACGAGATGTCGCTCAACCCTGCCCGGTATGGCCTGCCCGAGGCCGCGTGAGGACCCTCATCATCGCCCTGAACGCCCGTGACGCGGAACGGATCCGCCACGACCTCGGCCTGCGGCGCGAAGAGGCGCTCTACGTGCGTGACGCGATGGACCTGCGGGGCCTCGGCCCCTGCGAGGTCGTCTACAGCAGCCGCGCCCACCTGCGGTCCGACTTCCGGCAGCTGATGGCCATGCTCCAGGCCCGGCTGACGTCGTGGAACGCCAGCCAATACTCATATCAGCTTCCGGAGGTCACCGCTGATGAACGTCCGCGAGAGGATCGCCGCCGCCTTCCACGCGGCGTACGAGGGCCTGTCCGGGATGTACGGCTACCGCACCCGCGCTGACAGCGCCGTGCCGTGGGCCGACGTGCCGGCCGCGAACAAGGACCTGATGATCGCCACGGTGGGGCAGCTGCTGCAGCAAGGCGTGATCCGGCCCGGCGACCCGATCGGCGCGCGGACGGTGTACGTCAGCATCGGCAACAGCGACGACAAGCTGCCCCAGGCGGAGTGGGCCGACTTCGTGACCCAGGTCGGCTACCTCATGCACAAGTACTGCCGTGTGATGCACGGCTTCTGGCTGTCGCCCTCGGACTGGCGCTGGCAGAACGCCTGCTGGTGCATCGAGGTGACCCCGGCCACGGCGGCGCAGCTGCGTGCGCAGCTGTCCGACCTGTGCCGGCGCTTCCGCCAAGACAGCATCGCCTGGGCCGAGGCCACCACGGATTTCATCAACCCCGAGTAAGTGCAACCACTTACTTCCGCATCGGGCGGCTTCGCTCGAGGTCGCACGCCGCCTGCAAGATCTTGGCGGCCCGGCCTGTCCGTTCGAGCTGCTCGTTCGGCATGGCCTGAAGCGTCTCGGCGAGCGTCTGGTAGTCGCCGTTGTAGGCGAGCCCGAGCGCCCCTTGTGCCCTCCACCCTGTGACGACCTTGTTGAGGGCTTTCCCCAAGTTCTCGATCGCCGCCTGGATCGCCTGGGCGGACGGGTCGATCGTCCCCGGCTGCTGCTGATCAGTCATACCGCTCATTCTGGCCCCTCCCGGAGGTTCCTTTGGCGCGCAAGAAGGCGCAACAGCCACCCCAGACGGTGCTGCAGTCCTACGCGACGATCCCGATCGACCTGCTGGAGCCCCACCCGGACAACCCGCACAAGGGCGACAGCGACGTGATCGCCGAGTCGATCGGCGCGAACGGCTTCTACGGCGCCGTCATCGCCCAGGCCAGCACGAAGAGGATCATCGCCGGTCACCACCGCGTGGAGGCCGCTCGTAAGGAAGGGCTCGCCGAGGTGCCGGTGCTGCTGCTCGACGTCGACGACACGACCGCCAAGCGGATCATGCTGGCGGACAACCGCACGGCCGAGTACGGGCACTACGACGACGCCGAGCTGGCGGCGGTGCTGTCCACGCTGGACGACCTGCAGGGCACCGGCTGGACGCCGGACGACTTCGCTGACCTGGACGCGGCCCTCGCCATCGACGCCAGCATGCTGGAGGAGCCGCTCGCTCCCCCGCGGCCGCGGGTGCCCGACCCGCTGACCAGCGAGCCAAACCGGCCGGCCGACCCGGGCGCGGAGTTCGACGACTCGTTCGCTGACGGCCCGCAAGAGAGCGAGGACGACGACGAGGAAGGCAGCGTCGGCGGCGGCGTGGTCGCGGCTGGCATCCAGCGCGCGTGGGCGGTCATCGTCTCGTGCGAGTCGCAGGAGCAGCGCGACGAGCTGGCCGCGCGGCTCGAGGACGAGGGCCTGACGGTCCGCTCGATCGGCTGACGGTGGGGGCCTGGTATGAGCCGCCGCCGCCGGACTGGACGGTGGAGCTGCCGCCCGGCCTGACGCTGCTCAACAGCAATCAGCGGCCCCACCCGATGGTGCGGGCCAAGGTGACACGTGCGCTGCGCGAGGCCGGTCGGCGTTCCGCCGCGGTGGCGGGCATCCCGCACCTGACACGGGCGTACGTGATTTGCGAGCTGCGGCCGACCGACCGGCGGCGCCGCGACCCGGGCAACTGGTATCCGGCCGCGAAGGGCGTCGTGGACGGCCTGGTGGACGCCGGTGTGCTCGACGACGACGACCACACGCGCCTGATCGGCCCCGACATGCGGCTCGGCGAGGTCGTGCGCGGCAGCCAGCTCGTCCTGCACATCTGGGGCATCGCGGGAGGTGGTGACCCGTGACGGTCAGTAGGGCCCGCCAGATCGAGATTGCTGAACGGCGCACGAAGGCCACGCAGATGCGGCTGGCCGGCATGAGTCTGCAGATGATCGCCGACCAGCTCGGCTACACCAGCGCCGGCGCGGTCTCCAAGGACCTGACCCGGGCGATGCGCGCGGCGTCGAAGGCCCAGCAGCTCAACAGCGAGGAGCTGCTGCAGATCGAGATCGACCGGCTGGACCGCATGATGGCGGGCCTGTGGTCCAAGGCCATCACCGGCGACACCAAGGCCGTCGAGGTCGTCGAGAAGATCATCTACCGCAGGTGTCAGCTGCTCGGCCTGGACCTCATCAACCGCAACGGTGTCCAGGACGGCGACGTGGTCAGCCTGCTGGGCGCGCTTTTCCAGCAGATCCAGGGCCGCCACCAGGAGATCACGGTGGACGCCGAGGTCGTGCACGAGCTGGAGCCGGAGCCCGATGAGGAGGCCGCCGCGTGACGCCAGCCCCGTACTGGAGCCGAGGCGGCCTGACGCTGTACCACGGCGACTCCCGCGAGATCCTGCCGCAGCTCGGCGTACAGGCCGACCTGGTGCTCACCGACCCGCCGTACGGCGACACGGACCTGGCGTGGGACGTGTGGCCGGAGGGCTGGGTCGCCGCCGCGGCGACCGTCAGCTCGAGCATGTGGTGCTTCGGGTCGATGCGCATGTTCCTCAAGCACACGGCCGAGTTCGAGGCCGCGGGCTGGAAGTTCAGCCAGGACCTGATCTGGCAGAAGAACACCGGCACCAACCCGATGGTCGATCGCTTCCGGCGGATCCACGAGCACGCGCTGCACTTCTATCGCGGCCGGTGGGACGGCATCCGGCACGCCACCCCGCGCGTCCTGCGGCAGGGCCCGTCGATCGGTGTCGCCCGCCAGCGCGGTGGCCGCGCCGGGCACCTCGGCTACTACGGGCCGAGCGTGTACGTCGACGACGGTACCCGGCTGCACTCCAGTGTGATCTACCACCCCAACCTGCTCGGCAAGGGCATCCACGTCACCCAGAAGCCCGTTAAGGTGCTGCAGCCGCTGCTCATGTACGGCTGCCCGCCCGGGGGGCTGGTGGTCGACCCGTTCGCCGGCAGCGCGACCACGCTGTGGACCGCCGCCCAGCTCGGCCGCCGCGCGATCGGGATCGAGGGCAGCGAGGAGATCCTGCAGCGCGCCGTGGCGGCGCTCGAGGCCGCCCGATGGTGACGCAGCTGCGGATCGGGTCGCTGTTCACCGGCATCGGCGCGCTCGACCTGGCGGTGGAGGCCGTCTACGGCGGCCGGGTCGTGTGGCAGTCCGAGGTCGACGTCGACGCCTGCCGGGTGCTGAGCGAGCGGTTCCCCGGCGTGCCCAATCTGGGAGACATCACCGCCATCGACTGGGCCGACGTGCCCGAGATCGACGTCCTGTGCGGCGGTTTTCCCTGCACCGACACCTCCCAAGCAGGCAAGAAGGAGGGCATCGGTGGCGCGAGATCGGGACTGTGGACGTACATGGCCGCGGCCGTTCGCGCGCTACGACCCCGCCTTGTCGTGGTGGAGAACGTGGCTGGCCTCCGGCACCGGGGCCTCGACCAGGTACTGCGGGACCTGGCCGAAGTCGGGTTTGATGCTAGCTGGACGAGTTTACGAGCTTCCGACGTCGGCGCCCCCCACGCGCGCGAGCGTATCTTCCTCCTCGCCTGGCCTGCTGCCGACACCCCGAGCGACGGATGGCAGCAAGGGCGGGCCGAACCAGCGGGGCAGCAAGGGCGACCTGATGCTGCCCTCGGCGGTGGTGCGGCTGCTGCCGACACCGACCGCCGCTCTGGCGGAGGGCGGCCAGATGACCAGGGGCGGGGATCGCTCCGGGGAGCTGCTGCTGGGCGGGATCGCCCGCAGGGCGCTCCTAGCGACCCCGACCTCGAATCTTGGGACGAGGGGCGGATCGCAGCCGCCGGCGAAGCGGCGGGCGGGTGGCCACTCGGTTTCCCTCGCTGACCAGGTCGAACACCAGGGCCCTGCTGCCGACGCCCACGGTCCAGTCGTACGGCGGGCCGAGTCTGGGCAGCAGGGGCGGCGGCCTGGATCTGCAGACGGCGATCATGCTGCTGCACGGGTGGACTGGGGCAAGTACGCGACGGCGATCGCCGTCTGGGAGGCCCTGAACGGGCCGGCCCCGGCGCCGGTCGAGCCGGGCGCGCGGACCGGGCTGCGGCTCTCGCCGCGGTTCGTGGAGTGGATGCAGGGCCTGCGCAGCGGCTGGGCGACCTCCCTGGAGGGCATGAGCCGCCGGGGCGTCTTCCGGCTGCTGGGCAACACCGTGGTGCCGCAGCAGTCGGTCGCCGCGCTGCAGCTGCTCGACGCGCGCCGCCGGAAGGCGGTGAGCCGGTGACCCCGACGCCGGCGGCCTCCTCGGCCGAGGGCCGCAAGATGGGCCCGGTCGTCTCGCTGTCCCGCGCGCAGGAGAACAGCATCGCGAATTCTACCGCTCGCATCAATTTGTGGTCCGGTAGTGTGCGCTCGGGAAAACGATAGCCAGTCTGCTGCGTTGGCTCATGTATGTGGCCACGGCACCGCGCGGCGGCAGTCTGGTGATTGTCGGAAAAACAGCCGACACCATTTACAGAAATGTTTTCGAGCCGCTTATGGATCCCTCTTTGACGGGGCCGGTGGCTCGGAGGGTTTTTCACACGCGCGGTGCTCCCACAGCGAATATTTTGGGCCGCCGGATCGAGATCGTGTCCGCCGCCGACGTCCGCTCGGAGTCACGCCTACGTGGTATGACCTGCGCGGGCGCGTACGTGGACGAGGCGTCGCTGATACCGGAAGGGTTCTGGGACCAGCTGCTGGCCCGTCTTTCCGTCCCGGGCGCGCAGCTATTTGCGACGACGAACCCGGACGCGCCTAATCACTGGCTTCGTAAGCGTTTCATCCTGCGCGTGAACGAGCTGGACATGCGTTACTTTCATTTCACGTTGGATGACAACCCGGCGCTGGATCCGGTTTATGTCGCCAACCTGAAATCGGAATATACGGGCCTGTGGTACAGGCGATTCATCCTCGGCGAATGGTGCATGGCCGAGGGCGCGATTTACGACATGTGGGATCCCGACCGCATGATCATCGACGCGCTTCCGCAGATCGAGAAGTGGATCGGGGTCGGCGTCGACTACGGCACCGTCAACCCCCTGTCCGCGATCTTGGCCGGTGTGTCCACGCCGGACCAGCTCGGGCAGCGCCGCCTCATCCTGGCCAGCGAGTGGCGCTGGGACAGCAAGGCCGAACGCCGCCAGCTCACCGACGCCGAGTACTCGACGCGGATCCAGACCTGGCTGGACACCATCCCCGAACCGTACGGGCCGGGCACGATGGGCGTCCGCCCGGACTGGGTCATCGTCGACCCGTCGGCGGCCTCGTTCGTCGCCCAGCTGCACCGCGACGGGCTCGTGCCGACGCTCGGCGACAACGCCGTCCTGGACGGCATCCGCGCCGTGTCCAACCTGATCGCGGCCGACCAGCTCCGCGTCCACCGCTCCTGCACGGGCTGGCTGGGCGAGGTCGGCAGCTACAGCTGGGACGAGCGCAAGGCCGAACGCGGCGATGACAGCCCGATCAAGCTGGATGACCACAGCCTGGACGCCTCGCGCTACATCATCTACACCACCCAATCCGTGTGGCAGCCGCTGCTCGAGCCGGTCGGGCTCGACACCTGGTAGCCGCCTGATCGTCCGCCCCGCATCTCGCGGCCGGGGCGGACCCGCTCCGCGCGCACGCTCCCCGCTGCGCGCGTCGAGCCCGTGCGGTCCTGGCCGCGCGCTGTTGAGGGGCGGCGCGCGGCCAGGACCGCACCCCCTACCCGTAACCCGAGATCGGCGCTGGCCAGCGCCACTATGGAGGGATGGCCTGTGGCCGACTTCGAGTTCAACATCGCCAAGGGCCGCAGCGTCGAGCTCTACCGGCGCGTCCGGCTCGGCGACCCCGCCACCAGCGCCCTGGTGGTCGTCGCCCTGGCCGAGGCCGACATCGAGTCCGACGACGTGCTGAAGGACAAGACCACCCTGGCCGAGGTGCTGTCCGGCGACACCAGCGAGGCGACCAACTCCGGCTACGCCCGCAAGGTTCTCGGCGCGTCCGACCTAGGCGACGCCACGCCCGACTTCGTCAACGACCGCGTCGACATCGACGTGCCCGACCAGACCTGGCTCAACGTCCAGGCCGCCGGAGGCGCCTGGTCGAAGGTGCTGCTGTGCTACCGGCCCGCGACCGGCTCACCCGACTCCGACATCGTGCCCATGACGGCTCACGACTTCAGCATCACGCCGGACGGATCCAACGTGGTGCTGCAGATCGACCCGTCCGGCTTCTTCCGGGCGGTGTGACATGGCCAAGGCTGGTTACTCCGTCATCACCCCGGCCGCCGTGTCGCTCACCGCGGGGAACGCGATCAGCGTGCTCGGCGTCCTGGCCCCGGCGACGTTCGGCCTGGAAATCAAGAAGATCCGCGTCGGCACGCTGGGCACCTCCGCCGCCGTCCCCGGCGACATCGAGCTCTGCGCGGCCACGTTCGCCGCTGAGGCGCCCGGCGGCAGCAGCTCCACCACGGTGTCGCCGCAGCAGATCTACGGCCCGCGCATCCCCGCCGCGTTTCTCTCCGGCGCGGCCTGGACAACGGAGCCGACCTCACTCACGGTGATCGACTCCTGGACGCTGACGCCCAACAGCGGCACCGTCCTCTATGACCTGCCGCTCGGCGACAGCCCCGACTGCGTGCCGGAGACCGGCTTCGTGCTGCGGGCCCGCTTCGCCGCCGCGGTGCAGCTGAAGGCGACCCTGTGGGTCGAGCGGTGCTGAATGCCCACCGTCCGCCCGGAGACGTACCAGACCGCCAACCCGCCTAACGCGATCCCCCGCCCGTCCACCGCGGTGTCGGGTGACTTGCTGCTGGCGTTCGTGGCTTATGAGTATCCCGAGTTCGATGCGGCCCTGACCGGCGGCACACCCGAGTGGGTGCCGCTGGCGTCGAAAAGCACCGTCTCGCCCACTGCGGACGGCGTCCTGACCAGCGGCTTCTGGTGGAAACCCGCCGGGACCACGGCGGACACTGGGTGGCGGCTCGACTTTGACAGCGGCCCCACGTTCATGGTCATGACGATCATCGCCGTGACCGGCACGCTGCTCGAGGCGCCGCCGTACACCGTGTCGGCCGATCAGGGCGGCACGGGCTCGCCGATCACGACGGTGACCAGCCCTGCGGGGCCATCCCCGAACGCCGAGGACCTCGAGCTGCGGTGGGTGGCCGGCGACAACTACCTCACCGAGGCCACCCGGGCGTGGTCCTCGCCGGCGGGCACCAGCGAGATCGCCGACCTCGACGCCGGATACCTGACGGGGCAGCTCACCGCAGAGACCCTGACGGGGCCGTCCACCAGCGAGCGCACCCACACGATTACGGGCGGCGGCGTCTACTCCGCGCACGGCTTCACGCTGCGCATCCCGGGTCTGGCGCCCCCGGCGGCGACCGCGCCTGTCGTGCTGACTCCGACCGCCGCCGCGCACCGCGCCACGAGCTGGTAGAGGAGGCGGCGACATGGCCCGTGCCGGCCGCGCATACCCCAACGTCGCTGTGCTGGTCCGTGGCGCGGACGTCCTGGCACGGAAGGTCGAGGGCCGCGGCGAGGCGCTGCCGGTGCTCGCCGCCCGCTCCCAGGCCGCCGGCCGCGCTGACGGGGCCGGCCACGCCCAGCCGGTGACCGCGACGAAGACGATCGTGATCGGGCAGGTCCTCGGCGGCGGCGCTGCCGCTCCGGCCGGGGCCGCCCACATGCGTGTCCTCGGCCGTGTCACCGGCATGGGCACGGCCGTCCCCGTCATGCGGCACACGGTTCGCGAGATCGGGCAGGCCGCCGGCTCCGGCCAGGCCCTGCCGGTCCGCGCCGACGTGATCGCCAATTTGGTGACCAGCGTCGGCCAAGCCCGGCCGATGGGCGCCGCGAAGGCCCTCGCCACGCACCCGGCGGTCGGCATCGGCCAGGCCCGGCCGGTCACCCACGCGCAAGGAGGGCCGCTCGGCCGCGTCACCGCCGCCGGCGTCGCCCTGCCGCTGCGCTCCGTCAAGACCAACACCATCGGCCAGGCAGTCGGCGCCGGTGCCGCGCGCCCGGTGCTGCGCCGTACCCCGCCGCTGCGGGTCGGGCTGCCCAAGCGGGCCTGGTCGGCGCGCTACCTCGGGAGGGGGACAGCCGTGGAACCGATGAGCGACCTGTCGCTGGAGTTCCTGCGCTTCTGGGTCGACAACGCCCTCGGCAGCGAGCAGGTCGAGATCGCCTTCACCACCCCGGGCGTGAAGCCCACCGAAGGCCAGTGGAACCCGGCGAGCTGGGGCCCCACCGGCAAGGGCGGCGCCGAGGCCCGCATCCGTGTCGGGCCCGGGGGCGGCGTGGTCCTTCCGGACGGCACCTACCAGGGCTGGGTGCGCGTCACCCGCCCCGACGAGCGGCCGGTGCTGCAGTCCGGCCTCGTCCCCATCATCTGATCCTTGGAGCCCCTGTGACGTTTGACGAGGCCCTGGCCAACGCGACCCGCCTGCTCTCCTTCGCCGAGGCCGACGCCACCAACCTGGCGCTGATGGAGCGGCTCGAATCGCTGGCCGACTCGTGGCTGTCCGTGGCCGCCCTGATCACAGAACGGGAGCGGGTGTGATGCCGCTGCCGATCCATGATCACGACCAGCCTTGTCCACGAGGTACGTGCTTCCACTCACTGATGACTGCGGGGAGAAGGTGTCATGCCGCTTCCTGATCGTGATCAAGAGTGGCCGCCGCCGTGGCTGAAGCCCGTGCAGCGCCTCTACATCCAGCACGGCGCCTGGTACTCGGGAGACCCCGACCGGCTGTCCAAGGCCTACGGCGCGGACGTGGTTCCCGGCATCGGCCTGGACCTGAAGGGCTGGGACCGGCCCATGGCCAACAGCGGCGGCTTCCTCGGCCGGGTTAGCCGGTTCTTCTGGGGGTCGCCCACCCCGGCAGGCCAGAGCCGCAGCACGAAGCTTCACGTCCCGCTCGCCGGCGACATCAGCTCCACCAGCGCTGACCTGCTGTTCAGCGAACCGCCGACGCTGCGCGTGCCCGGCAAGAAGTCCCAGAACCGGCTGGACAAGATCCTCACCGAGGGCAGCGTGTATCCGTCGCTGCTGGAGGCCGCCGAGATCGCCTCCGCCTACGGCGGCGCGTACCTGCGCGTCGGCTGGGACACCACCATGGCGGAGTACCCGGTGGTCGACATCATTCCGCCGGACGCCAGCGTGCCCGAGTTCGTCAGCGGTCGGCTGTGGGCGGTGACGTTCTGGCGCGTCGTGGCCGAGGACAACAAGCAGGTGCTCAGGCACCTCGAGCGGCACGAGCGCGGCCGGGTCTACCACGGCCTCTACCTGGGCGACGAGCGCCGCCTGGGCATCCAGATCCCGCTGACCGAGCACCCGGAGACGGCGGGGTTCGCCGAGCTGGTCGACGAGTCCGGCGGGTTCGACAGCGGCTACGACAAGGGGCTGCTGGTCAGTTACATCCCGAACATGCGCCCCCACCGGCGCCTGCGGGGGACGCAGCTCGGCCGCAGCGACTACAGCGGCGTGGAGCCGCTCATGGACGCGCTGGACGAAACGTACACGTCGTGGCTGCGTGACCTGCGGCTCGGCAAGGGCCGCATCGTGGTCCCCGAGGTGTACCTGCAGAACACCGGGCGCGGCCGGGGCAGCCTGTGGGATCCCGACCGGGAGATCTACTCCGGGATCGGGATGCTGCCGCCGCCGGGCGGCGGCGGCAGCAACATGCTGACCGTCAGCCAGTTCGCCATCCGCACCGAGGAGCACGCGGCCACCGCCAAGGCGCTGGTCGCGCAGATCCTCCGGGGCGCGGGCTACTCCACGCAGACGTTCGGCGAGGCCAGCAACGACGTCGTGGCCACCGCGACGGAGATCCACTCCCGAGAGCGCAGGTCGTTCACGACCCGGGCGCGGAAGATCGGCTACTGGAACCCGACCCTGGCATGGCTGGCCGACGTGCTGCTCACCGTCGACCGGGTGGTGTTCGGCACGAAGGTCAGCAGCGACCGCGCGACGGTGGAGTGGCCGGACGGCGTCACCCCCGACCCGGAGGCGGTCGGCCGGACGGTCAACCTGCTCAAGCAGGCCGAGGCCGCCAGCGCCGACATGCGCGTGCGGATGGTCCACCCCGAGTGGGACGACGAGCAGGTCGAGGCCGAGGTCGAGCGGATCCGCCGGGAGAAGATGGCCGAGTTCGGCGAGGACGCCGACCCGTACGTGGAGGCGTACCTGCCGCGCGACGACGACCTCGCGGTCTAAGGGGCACGCGCCTGGGAGGTGGTCGTGGCCTCCCGCACCATGGAGCCGATCACGGAGGACGCCCAGCACGCGCTGCGGGTCGCGCAGATGATCCAGCAGATCTACCTCGACGCCGAGGACAGCCTGTTCCAGTCGCTGGCCGATCACCTGTGGCGGGCGGCCGACCGTACGGCCCGCACCGAGGGCCGCCGGGCGCGGCTGCAGCGCATGCGCGAACGCCTGGACGCCGGCGGGATGACCGACCGCCAGCGGCGGGAGATGCTCGCCGACCTGCCGGCGCTCGCCCGCGAGGACGACGACCCGCGCATGGTGCGCGAGTACCTGGAGCGGCGCTCGCGCGAGATCAAGGCGCTGCGCCGGGAGGCCGGGCGGATCATCGCCCGGCTCGAGCGGCGGGTGTTCCCCACTGTGGTGGAGGCGGTCACCGCGGCGTGGCGGCGCGGCGTGGCCAGCGCCATCGACGACATCAACAACCTGGGCGGCCGGCAGGGTATCCCGGCCGGGCAGGGCGTGGTCGAGCTGGCCCGCCAGATCGTGCGGAACCTGCGCCGCCGCCACGTGTCGGCGCTGCGCACCATCGACGATGAGTTCCAGGAGGTCAACCGGTCGTTCGTCGGGCGGGCGCTGACCGGCGCCGAGACGATCGACCAGGTCGTCGAGCGGGAGCTGAGGGATTACGCGCGGCGCGGCGTCACCCGGTTCGTCGACCGGGCGGGGAAAACCTGGGACCTGCCGACGTATGCCGAAATGACGGTGCGCACGTCGGTCATCCGTGCGGCGTCGGACGGGCATGTCCGCACCCTGGCGGCCAACGGCCACCGGTTCGTGATCGTGTCCCGCGACGCGATCACCTGCCCGCGCTGCGCGCCGTTCGAGGGCGAGATCCTCGCCATCGCCGACGACGGCCCGACCGGCGAGGTCGAGGTGACGCACTTCCTGACCGACGAGCCGATGACGATCGAGGTGCGCGCCACGATCGAGTTCGCCCGCCGTGTCGGCCTGCAGCACCCCAACTGCGGCCACAGCATGTCCCTGTACACGCCGGGCGTCACCCAGCGTCCGGCGCGGCCGGCGTCCACCGCCACCTACGAGGACGCCCAGCAGCAGCGCCGCCTGGAGCGGGAGCTGCGCACCGCCAAGCGGATCGCGGCCACGGCGCGTACCCCTCGCGAGCAGAAGGATGCCCGCGCCAAGGCGCGGCGGCTGTCGGCGCAGCTGGACGAGCTGGCCGAGGCCAAGGGGCTGCCGCGCCGCCGCCGGCAGGAGCGGGTGCGCGGCCTGACCCGCGAGGAGGTCGAGGCGGCCCGGCAGAGCCGGATCAGGGTGGGCCGGGCGACCCGGTCCGCCCGGCGGACGCTCGAGCGCGCCTCGCCGCGGCCCGCGGCCGCGGGCGCGCGAAGGCCGCCGCCGTCGACCGGCGGCGCCCCCATGGACGGAGAGCCGGAGCCGGAAGGCGGCGCGACAGGCGGAGGCGGAGCACCGGCGGGACCGGGCGGCGACGGGCAGGGCCCGGCGCCGCTGCAGGACGCCCGCCGCATGCAGGCCGGCGACCAGCCGCCCGCCGAGCAGGAGCAGCCCGAGCCGCAGCTGTGGACACGCGATCTGCCCGACCCGGCGGCCAGGCCCTCCTGGTACAGCCAGGAGGAGCTGGACGACCGGCAGCTCATCACAGAGCCGGACGGCTCCCAGATCGTCGTCGTGGCCGGTGAGGTGATCGGGAGAGTGCGGCAGAGCCAGGCCCGGCCGGGCCAGTGGATCGCGCAGCACGTCGACCGCACCCAGGTCGGCAGGCGCATGATCGGCTCGCAGGAGCGGGCGATCGACGAGCTGCTGCGGCAGACGCAAGAGCGCTGGCGCAGGTCCCACCCGGACGCGGAGCCGTCCGAGCCGCCCCGCGTGCGCGGAGATGAGCAGGCGCAGCGCGCCGAGGAGAACGAGCGCCTGGAGCGGCTGCAGCGCGAGGTGCGTGCGGCCGGCCGGGCGAGGGACGCGGCCGAGGACCGGGTGCGGGAGGCGCAGGAGGCCGCCGACGCCAACGGGCCCGGCCGGCGTCCCGAGGACGTCGCGGCCGACCGGCGGCGGCTGGTGGCGGCGCAGGCCGAGGCCCGCCGTGCCCGCGAGGCGTACGAGGAGGTCGGGCAGCGGTTCCGTGAGCACCGCGACGGCATGTTCGCGCGGCGCCGGGCGGCGCAGGCCGCCGCTCCGGCCGCCGAGCAGACCGCCGGTCAGGCGTCGCCGGTGGAGCTGGCGCAGCGGATCGCCGAGGCGCAGGAGCGCGCGGACCGCGCCGCGGCGCAGGTGCGCGAGCGGTACGCCGAGCAGGAGGCCAGGCTGCGTGAGCGGTACGCCCGCCAGCGGCAGGAGGCCGAGGAGGCCGCTCGCGCGGCGGCCGAGGACGACGACCCGTTCGGCGGCGGCGGCCAGTGGGCTGCCGAGAAGAAGCTGCGCGACCTGGACCGGCAGCTCGCCGACGAGGTGCGGCGGCTGCAGGCCCGCCGCGACCAGGACATCGCGCGCCTGCCCGAGCGAAGGCAGCTCAACGAGGCGCAGGTGGCCAGGGCGCGGGCGCTGACCGCGCGGGCTCAGGCCGCCGAGCGGGCGGAGCCGACCCCCGCCGAGCGGGGGCAGCGCGAGCAGGCCGAGGCGGCATACCAGCGGGCGCAGGCCGAGCTGGTGGCCGCCAACACCGCGCGGCAGGAGGCGGAGGCCGAGGCGGACCGGGCGGAGCGCGCGGTCGCGCAGGCGCAGCGCGCCCTGCAGGAGGCTCCGCGCGGGCAGCGCTCGCGGGCGCAGGACGCGCTCCGGCAGGCCCGCAATGCCGCGGCCGCGGCGCGCGTGCAGGCGCGGTCGCTGGCCGAGACCGCGCAGAGGGCCGGTGAGGCGGCTCGCGCCACCAGGGAGGCGCTGCTGAAGCTGCAGCGCTCGACCGTGGCTGACGACGAGGAGGCGCGGCTGGACCGCGCCGATGACCGCAGCGACGCCGGCAGCAAGTGGGAGCAGATGTAGCGCCCACGACCACATGTTCCCGGGGGTTCGCCCAGGTGGCGGCCCCCCTTTTCCATGTCGCCTGAAGGGGCATTCATGCACGATTCGCTCGCGGACGAGCAGACGCCCGGCGCGCTGCTCGGCTACCGCAAGGACGGCAGGCCGATCTACCTCATCGCGGGCGGGGCCCCGGATGACGGCGGGGAGGGCACTGCCGAGGAGGAGACCGGGCAGGACCCGGCTGCTCCACCCGAGCCCGCTGGCGAGCCCAGCACCGAGCCCGAGCCCGTCAAGGACGACGCTCGCACGATCAACGACTTGCCGGCGTGGGCGCAGAAGGAGCTGCGGCGGGCGCGTACGGACGCCGTCAACTACCGGACCAAGCTGCAGGAGGCGCAGGCCGCTGCGGACGCTGCCACCGCCGCGCAGGGCCCGAACGCCGAGGAGCTGCAGACCCAGGCCCAGCAGGAACTGGCCCAGCGCATCGGCAAGGCTCTCGGGCTGATCCCCGAGGAGGAGCAGAAGCCGGTCGACCCGCAGGAGATCATCCAGCGGCTCACCTCCGAGCGCGACCAGACCGCGCAGGAACGCGATCAGGAGCGCGACCTGCACCGCCGGGCGATGGTCGAGCTGGCCGTGCACAAGGCGTCCGGCAAGCTCGGCGCCGACCCTGAGGCGCTTCTCGATTCGCGCAGCTTCTTGCGCGCGATCAACGACTTCGATCCCCAGGCGGATGGGTTCCAGACCTCGCTTGACGAGGCGATCACCTCCGCGATCGAGAGCAACCCCAAGTTCAAGAGCGCGGCGACGGCTGGTCCTCCGCAGCGCTCGGGTGGCGACTTCACCGGCGGGTCCGGTGGGCGCAGCTCTGACCCGGAGCTCATGTCCATCGACGACTTCCGCAAGGCGCGCAAGGCGAAGAAGACCGCCTGATAAGTCGTCTTTCCCGTTCCCCGTAAAGGAGTAGGCCGCCGTGCCTAACAACTTTCTGACGCCCACCGTCATCGCCAAGCAGGCGCTTGCGACGCTTTACGAGACCTGCGTCATGGCGCAGCTTGTGCACCGTGACTACGATACCGAGTTCGCCGCCCGCATCGGCGACACGGTGAACGTCCGGAAGCCCGCCGTGTTCACCGCACACGAGTACACGAGGCCGGAGGGCATCCAGATCCAGAACGCCGAGGAAGACAGCATCCCGGTTCGTCTGAATCACTTCGCTGACGTTTCTTTCGCGGTCACCACGGAGGAGCTAACTCTCGAAATCGAGGATTTCGGGATGCAGCTCCTCAATCCCGCGATGGAGGCCATCAGCCAGAAGATCGATCGGGATATTCTGGCTCTGAGGGACGACATTCTGCAGGAGGTCGGCCAGGAAGGTCAGTGGCCTTCCAACCCGGCCGGAATCAACAAGTACGAGTGGCACAACCCGCGCACGGCCATCGACGCCAGGCGCGTGTTGAACCAGCGTAACGTGCCTGCGAGTGATCGTTACGCGGTCGTCGGGCCGGAAATCGAGGCCCGCTGGCTGGGCGACGACCTCTTCAATAGGGCCGACGCCCGAGGCGACACCGATGGTCTTCGAGAGGCTTCTCTGGGCCGCAGGGTGTTCGGTTTCGACCCTTACCAGACGCAGAATATTCACATTCCTGCGCAGGTTTCCGGGGCGTCCACGACCGAGGTCGGCGTGGCTTTCCACAGGACCGCTTTCGCGCTCGTCACCCGCCCTCTGGTTCTTCCTCAGGGCGCGGCGAACGCTGCCGTCGAGTCGTACAAGGGATTCGGTCTCCGAGTCGTCATGGATTACGACATCGACAAAAAGCAAGACGTGGTTTCCATCGACTGCCTTTACGGCACGAAGACGCTGGATCCGAATCGCGCGGTCCTCATCAAGGGCGCGGACGTCGCGTAGTTCACGACGAAAAATAGGGGCCCGCTGAAAAAGGCGGGGCTCCCCTTTTCTCCGGAGCCTTTGAGAGGGGCCCACATGGGTTACAAGACCCACAGCATCGACGGGCGGATGGGCGAGATCAGCCTGGCCCACGTCCGCACCTACACCAAGACGGCCGTCATCCCGGAGGGGACGGCCGGCACGTACGCCCTGGCCTACGTCCCGGTCGCGGCCACCATCACCGCGGTCCGCATCTACCGGCAGGGCGGCACCGCCGCCTCCGTGCAGGTCACCAACGGCGCCTCCAACGTGCTGGCCGCGCCGCTGGCATCCACCACCGACTCGTGGGCGTCCAGCACGGCGGTCAACAACGCCGACGTCCCGGCCGGCGGCGCCGTCAACGCCGTCCTGTCGGGCACATCCGGCACGCCCGGCTCGGTGACCGTCCAGGTCGACTTCCTGACTGCGGTGCCCGCCTGATGTGGATCTACCGCAACTCGCAGACCGGGCAGGTGACCGAGCTGGCCGCCCGGTCGCCGCGCCTGGACGCGCTGGCCAACTGGCAGCTCATCGGCGCTCCGGCGGACGAGGAGCCGGATCCGACCGGCGTGGGGCGGGCGCTGCCCAGCGACCCCGCACCCGCCGCCGATCCGGCCGCCGTCCCGGCCGCCGCCGAGGCCGGCCCGCCCGCCACGGCTACCGGCGGCGAGGCGGCGGCCGAGCTGCTGTCCCGGCCGCCCGACAACGCCCCCAAGGCCGTGTGGGTCGCCTACGCGGTCGCCCTGGGAGCCACGGAAGCCGACGCCCGCGCCTTGAAGAAGGAGGCGCTCATCGAGGAGTACGGAGGCACCGATGGCGAGGACTGACCTCACCCCGGCATCCACCTCACGCACCGGCCTGGCCTGGTCGGGCACGCCCGCCAACGTCGACGGCCACGCCTTCGGCGACAACGGCCGCCGCCTGGTGCGCATCAAGAACACCGCTGACGCGGCCCGCACGGTGACCGTCCCGACCGCGCTGCAGGTGGACGGCCTGGAGGTGGAGGACCTGGACGTGCCCGTCCCAGCCACCACCGGAGACGTCACCATCGGCCCTTTCACGCCCATCTACCGGCAGCCCAACGGCAAGGTCCACCTCGACTACGACGACGCGGACGGCCTGTCGGTGCAGCTGATCGAGTACCCGGCGGGCTGACCATGCAGCCCGTCTACGCCACCGCCGACGACTACCGGGCCTACACCTCGCAGGAGCCGCCGGAGGACATCGACCGGCGGCTGGCGCGGGCGAGCGAACGGATCGACGAACTGCTGCGCGGCGCCTGGTACCCGATCGACGAGGCCACGCAGATGCCGACCGAGCCCGACCACCTCGAGGCGATCGGCCGCGCCACCTGCGCCCAGGCCGCGTGGATGAGGGCAGTGGGCGACGAGTACGGCGTCGCCGCCGCGTTCTCCGACGTCAAGATCGGCTCCGTCAGCCTGAAGCGGTCCGGCGGCGACAACTCCGGTCCGGCACGGCACGCGCCGGACGCCGTGTCCATCCTCCAGCTCGCCGGGCTGCTGCCGGGCTACGTGTTCGACGCCGCGACCTGGTGACGGGAGGCCGCCGATGCTTCCCGAGTGGCTGCTGCAGCACGAGGCCACCATCGAGCCGTACCTGGGCGACGGCGCGTACGGGCCGGTCTGGGGGGCCGCCGTCACCGTGCGGTGCCTCGTCGACGACGAGCGCCGCCTGGTCCGCGACGAGCAGGGCCTGGAAGTCGTCTCCGACACGACGATCTTCTTCCCGCCCGGCACCGTCTGCCCGGCCGGATCCCGCGTCACGGTCAACGACCGCTCCATCACCGCGATCACCGCGTTCAACCGCGACGCCGGGCTGCTGCCCGTCCCCGCCCACGTGGAGGTGGTGTGCCGGTGACCAGCAAACGCATCAGCGGAGCCGAACTCGACCTGAAGGTCAACCCGGCCGAGCTGAGCGCCCGCCAGCGGCAGGCGCTGCTCGCCGGGCTGAACCACGCGGCCGAGGAGACCCGCACCTACGCCGTCGAGCTGACCCCGAAGGACCGCGGCATCCTGCGCGCCAGCGCCGAGGTGTCCGTCGACCCGGTCGAGCTCGAGGCCGCCATCTCCTACAACACGACCTACGCCGTCTACGTGCACGAGCGGCTGGAGCTGCGGCACCGCATCGGCGAGGCGAAGTTCCTGGAGAAGGCGATGATCGCCAAGGCCGGCGACATCGAGGCCATCGTCGGCAAGTACCTGGAGAAGGTGTTCCAGTGACCTGGACGCGCACGCTGCTGTCCGGGCTGGCCGAGCATCTGGCCGCTTCCGGCGCCGGGACGTGGCACCCCAACGGCATCTACGCCGCCCACGAGGTGGCCATCACGATCGGCGGCCTGCCGGCGGCGCCGGACACCGCGATCACGCTGGCCGTGTACGGCGTCGGCCCCGGCGGCGACGACCCGACCGACCCCGACTCCCACGTTCTCGTCCAGGCCCGCATCCGCGCCGGCCAGGACCCGCGCGCCGTGGACGACCTGGCAGATGCGGTGTTCGACGCGCTGCACGGCCTGTCCGACGTCGTGCTCGACAGCGGCGTGCTGCTGCTGCAGGCGCTGCGCACCGTGGTCGCGCCGCTCGGCGTGGACGGCTCCGGCCGCTGGGAGCGCGCGGACTCCTACGCCATCCGGGTCCACCGGCCCACCGCACACCGGCCGGGCTGACCCCATTTACCCACATCAGGCGGTAAGTGAATCCACTTACCGTCCTTCTGTCACGCAAGGAGGGTGGCCGTGGCACTGCGATCGCTGCTGGCCAAGGACTGGGTGCTCGAGGTCAACACCTCCGGCACCGCCGAAACCCCGGTCTGGACCCCGGTCAAGGGCCTGACCAGCATGGAATTCAGCCTCGACGCCGAAACCGAGGACGACAGCGACTTCGACAGCAACGGCTGGGGCTCGGAGGTCGTCACCCAGCGCACGTGGTCGCTGGAGATCGAGGGCCGCCGCAAGCGCCAGACCGACTCGGCCAGCTTCGTGGCCGATCCCGGGCAGGAGTTCCTGCGCCAGGCCGGCCTGGTCGTCGGCCTGACGGCGAACGTCGACGTGCGCTGGTACCGCAAGGACGGCGCCCCCGACGCGTTCCGGGGCACCGCGGCCGTCCAGTACGGCGGCGGCGGTGGCGAGGTCACCGACCTCGAGCCGTTCGAGGTCGAGCTGACCGGCCAGGGCGAGCCGGAGCAGATCGAGAACCCGGTGGCCGCCTGATGGCCAAGTTCAAGGATCTCGACGAGTTCTTCGACGACGGGCTGGCGCTGCCGGTCGGCGGCAAGACCTACCGCATCCCCGCCCCCTCGGCCGAGGTGGGCCTGTACTGCCAGCGCCTGGCCGAGGCCGGCGTCGCCGCCGCCAACGGCAAGGACGCACCCGAGGCGGAGCTGGACGACGTGCGCGAGCTGGACCTGTACCAGAAGGTCCTGGGCCCGGTGTACGACGAGCTGATCGCGGACGGCGTGTCCTGGCCGAAGATCAAGCACGTCGGCATCACGGCGTTCATGTGGACGGCCGGTAACGACGAGGCCGCCGCCGCGTACTGGGAGAAGGGCCCGGAAGCGGCGGCCCCGGCGGCGACGGGACGCGCGGCGGCCCGCTCGACGAGCTGACGGGGCTGCGCGACTGGTACGAACCGGACGGCCTCTCGGCGAAAGGCGGCGAGGCCGTCTCCTGGTCGGCGCTGCTGGAGCGGTGGGCCCTGATCGAGGCCGACCTGCATTCGGAGTACGGCATCGATCTCGACTCCCCCGGGGTGCTCACCTCCCGCACCTGGCGGTGGCTCAGGTCGCGCATCTTCGGGCTTTTGTCCGCCGACACCCGCATCTGCCGCGCCCTCGCCCCGCCCGACGACAAACGCCGGAGGTGACCCGTGGGCCTGCACGTCGGCGAGCTGTTCCTCACCATCAGCCTGCGCGACCACGTGATCTCGCCGCTGCAGCAGGTCCTGGCCAAGGCCCGCGCCTCCAGCCCGCTGTTCGCGTCGCTGATGGACGGCATGGGCGCCGCCGCTTCGGCGATGGGCGACGCGATCACCTCGGCGGCCAAGCGCGCCGGGATCGCGCTGGCCGAGATGGCGCTGGAGGCGGTGCTGTCGGGATCGCGGCTGGGCGACGCGGTGCTCGGCATCATGCACAGCCTCGGCGGGCTCGGCGGCGTGATCTCCAAAGTGTCCGCCGCGTCTCACCTGTTCACCGGCGCGATGGGCACCATGGGCGTGGCTGCGCGCTTCTTCGGCTCGGAGTCCGGCCGAAGTTTCCTGCGCGTGGCCGCCGTGCTGGCGCTGCTCGTCGCCGCCGTCATCATCGCCCGGAAGGTCATCAACGGCGAGCTGGGCGCGATGCGCGGCGCGTTCCTGGCGTTGTCGCCGGTCGCGCTCGCGGTCCACCTGGCCAGCACCGCGATCGGCAAGGCGTTCGACGCGATCCGGCCGCGCATCCAGGCCGCGGCCGCGGGCGTCGCGGCCGGCGTGCGCGGCATGTGGGCCTCGACCGAGGAGATGCGCGACCGCGTCACCGGCGCCTTCGAGCGGGTGAGGTCGGCCATGACCGCGCTCGGCCGGGCGCAGACCGCGTGGTCGGTCATCTCGGGCACGGTCCGCATGTCAAGCCGGACGGTGCTCTCCGCGCTCGGCACCATGTCCACCGGCCTGCTCAACTTCGGGTCGTCGGCGCTGACGGCCACGCCGATGGTGCTCGGCATGGCCGCCAAGAGCGGCATGGCGCTGGCCGGGATCGGCGTGGCCGGCGTCGCCATGGGCGGCGTGCTGGCCGGCGTGTTCGCCGGGATCACGGCCGGGATCGCGGTCATCGGCATCAAGGCCGCGATGGAGTCGGCCAAGGTCAAGGCCGCTTTCGCCGACCTGAAGAAGTCCGTCCAGGCGGACCTGGCGCAGGCCGCGTCCGTGCTGGAGGGGCCGCTGACGCAGGCGGCCGGGTCGCTGAAGGCGATGTTCTCCAGCCAGATCGCGCCCGCCCTGCAGCAGATGTTCACCCAGATCGCGCCGCTCATCGGCCAGTTCACGGCCGGGCTGAGCCAGTTCCTGACGCCGATGCTGCCCGCCATCCAGGGCGTGGTCGGCGCGGTGGCGCCGATGCTGTCGGCGCTGGCCGGCAGCCTGGGCACCTTCGGCAGCCAGCTCGCCGGTTTCCTGGCGCCCATCAGCGCCGCCCTGCAGGCCAACAGCGGGCTGCTGGCCACCTTCGTGACCGGGCTCGGCGGGGTGCTGCAGGCGATCGGGCCGCTGCTCGGCGTCCTGGTCGAGCTGGCCGGGTCGCTGACCGGACCGCTGATGTCGGGGCTGACGCTGATCGCGCAGACCCTGGCCGGGCAGCTCGGTCCCGCCCTGTCGCAGCTGTCGCCGGTCCTCGGCGGCATGATCACCAGCTTCGCGCAGCTCGCCGCGGCGCTGATCCCGCTGCTGCCGCCGGTGCTGCAGCTCGTGGCGGCCTTCGCCTCGTCGCTGATGCCGGTGCTGGTGCAGGTGGGCCAGACCCTGGCCACCGCCCTGCTGCCGGTGATCACCCAGCTCCGGCCCATGATCACGCTGATCGGTACGGCGTTCGGGCAGCTCGTCACCGCGCTGCTGCCGTTGCTGCCGCCGATCGCGCAGCTGGTCACGGCGCTGATCACCGGGCTGGTCCCGGCGATCACTCCGCTGCTGCCGATGGTCGGGCAGATCGCCGCCGCGCTCGGCGGCGTCCTGGTGCAGGCGATCTCGGTGCTGGTCGCGGCCATCACGCCGCTGCTGCCGCCGATCTCGGAGATGGCCGTGCTGTTCGGGCAGACCATCCAGCAGGCGATCGTCGCGCTGTCGCCGATCTTCACGCAGCTCGCGACGATCATCGGCCAGCTGATAGCGGCCGTTCTGCCGCTGCTGCCGCCGATCATGCAGCTGGCGACCAGTCTGCTGCCGCCCCTGGTGCAGCTGGTCACGACGCTGTCGCCGATCCTGCTGGGCCTGGCCACGATCTTCACCAAGATCGTGTCGGCGGTGACGCCGTTCCTGCCGCCGCTGATCGAACTCGGGTCGAGCGTGTTGCCGCTGGTCATCAGCATCGTCACCGCCCTGGCCAAGGTGCTGACCGGAGATTTCCAGGGCGCCTGGGACACGATCAAGAAGGGCGTCCAGCAGTTCGCCCAGACCATCACCAGCGCCTTCAAGAAGCTGTGGACCCTCGGGTCCGACCTCGTGGCCGGCATCAAGAACGGCTTCGTCAACGCCTGGAACAGCTTCACCAGCGCGGTCGGCAACCTGTTCTCCGGGTTCATCTCCTGGATCAAGAATCTGCTCGGCATCGCCTCGCCGTCCACCGTGATGGCCGGGATCGGCTCCGACACCGCCAAGGGCTGGGTTCAGGGTCTGCTCGGCCAGGAGCAGTCCATCAAGGACACGGCGGGCAAGCTCACCAACGCGGTGCTGTCGGCCTTCAAGTCCGGCTCCATCAGCGAGGGCGTCAAGGACACCCTGGTGGAGGCCGTGCAGGCGGGCAACACCAGGCTGCAGGCGCTGGCTAAGGAGCGCGAGCAGATCGCCAAGACGCTCGCCGACGCCATGGCCTACGTCAGCCAGGTTTCCGACCAGGTCCGGGACTGGGCGTCGTTGTCGTCGCTGGGGCTCGGCAGCGGGCAGGGCCAGCAGCCGGTCACCGCGCAGAACATCGAGGCGGGCCTGCAGGCCCGCCTGGCGCGGGTCCGCACCTTCGCCAACGTGATCAAGAAGCTGGCCAAGCGCGGCCTGTCGAAGTCGCTGCTGCAGCAGGTCATCGAGGCGGGCCCGGACGGCGGCGTGGAGCTGGGGCAGGCGATCCTGGAGGCGGACGCCGCCACCTTCAAGTCGATCAACTCGGCCGCCGGGATGATCGACAAGGCCGCCAAGCAGGCGGGCAAGAACGCCGCCGACGCGCTTTTCGACGCTGGAAAGAACGCCGGCAAGGGCTTCCTTACCGGCCTGACCAGCCAGAAGAAGCAGATCGAGGCGGCGATGAAGGACATCGCCAACGCCCTGGTCGCGCAGATCAAGAAACAACTCAAGATCAAGTCGCCGTCCAGGGTGCTCGCCGACATCGGCGTCAACACGGTGGCCGGCATGGTCACCGGCATGAACGCCTCGGCCGCCGCCGTGGTGGCCACCGCGCGCAGCATCGCCGGGCAGGTCGCCACCGGGCTCACGCCCGCGGCCGGGCTCGGCAGCACCGGCCAGAAGATCGCGGCCCGAGGGTCGGCCGCCCCGGTGACGGTCAACGTCACCAACAACTACCCCCAGGCCGAGCCGACGTCCCGCACGGTCAACCGCGGCCTGCAGTACGCGTCCATGCTCGGCCTCGTCTGACCCGCCGCGCGCCACCTCCGCTTCCGGACCCCACGGGAGGTGGCGCGTGGCGATCAACGTCGGCACCCTGTTCGCCGTCATCGGCCTGCGCGACACCCTGAGCCGGGACCTGGTCCGCGCGGTCGCCAACCTGCGCTCCGCCGCCGCGGCGGTCGACCGGCACGCCACCCGCATCTCCTCGGCCGCCACCCGGGCGAGCGGAGATCTGGTCCGGGTCGGCACACAGATCACGCTCGCCGCCGGCAAGCTCGCGCTGCTCGGCTCCGCCGCCGCGGCCGCGGCCCACGGCGTCGTCGCGCTCGGCACCGCCCTGGCCCCGGCCGTGGGCGCGCTGGCCGCCCTGCCCGGCGCCGCCGCGCTCGGCGCCGCCGCCCTGGCCACCCTCGCGGTCGGCCTGTACGGCGTCGGCGACGCGATCGAGGCGGCGCTCGGCGACGACGAGGAGAAGTTCGCCGAGGCGCTCGCCCAGCTCTCCCCGGCCGCCCAGGCGGCGGCGCGCGAGCTGCGGGCACTCCGGCCCACCCTCGACGCGCTGCGGCGCAGCGTGCAGGACGCCCTGTTCACGCCGCTGGCCGGGCAGCTCTCGGCCGTCGCCCAAGTCCTGCTCGGCCCGCTGTGGACGGGCATGACGTCGGTCGCCTCCGAGATCGGCCGCGCCGGCGTGCTCGTGGCCGAGTTCGCCCGCTCCGGGCTGGCCGTGAACGCGGTCATCACCATCTTCGACCGGCTCCGGCAGACCGTGCGCGACCTGCAGGTGGCCGTCGAGCCGCTACTGACCGGCCTGACCAAGATCGCTATCGTCGGCGCCGACTTCACCGCCTCGCTCGCGCCCGGCGTCGCCCAGCTCGCCGTCCGCATCGGCGAGTTCCTGTCGGCCGCCGCCGACAGCGGCCGGGCGTTCGCCTGGATGCAGGGCGCGGTCGAGGTGTTCCGGCAGCTCGGACAGATCGCGCTGGACGTGTGGCGGATCATCTCCGGCGTCTTCGACGCGATGCGCGCCGCCGGCGGCGACGCCCTCGGCGTGATCGGCACCCTCGTTCGCGAGGTCGCCGACTTCGTCAACTCCGGGCAGGGCCAGCAGACCTTGGTGTCGGTGTTCGTGGCGCTGCGCACCACTGCGCTCGCCCTGGCCCCGGTGCTGGCCGCGATCGCGGTCGGCGTGGGCCAGCTCGCCCCGATCGTCGGGCAGCTCGCCGTCCTGGTCGGGCCGATCCTGACCGGCGCCATCCAGGCGCTGGTGCCCGCCCTGGCCGCGCTGCAGCCCGGCCTGCTCGCCGTGTTCGGCGCGCTCGGCCAGGCGGTCGCCGCCGCCGGGCCCGCGCTCGTCCTGGCCGGTCAGGCGCTGTCGGCGCTGATGGCCGCCGCCGCTCCCCTGCTGCCGCTGCTCGGGCAGCTCGCGGCGCTGATCGTCGCCAGCCTGGCCGCGGGGATCGCCGCCACCCTGCCGTCCATCCACCTGCTGATCGCCGCCGTCGGCCAGACGGTCATCGCGGCGGCCCCGCTGGTGCCGCTCCTGGTCGCGCTGGCCGCGTCCCTGATCAACACGCTGCTGCCCGCGATCGTGCCGCTACTCCCCCAGGTGGCGGCGCTGATCAGCTACCTGGCGGCCGGGCTGCTGCCCGCGCTGCAACCGCTGATCGTGCTGGCCGGTCAGGCGGCCGGCGTGCTCGGCCAGTTCCTGGTCGCCGCGTTCGTCCAGGTCACCGCCGCCGTGGTGCCGCTCCTGCCCGGCCTGACCCAGCTGACGGTCATCGTCGGCACGGCCATGGTCGCCGCGCTGCGCGACCTCGGGCCGCACCTGCTGTCGATCATCCGCTCCTTCACCGAGCTGCTGCCGGTGATCCTGCCGCTCCTGCCGCCGCTGCTGCAGCTGACCGTCCAGCTGCTGCCGCCGCTGATCGCTCTGGTCGACGCCGCGGCGCGGCTGCTGCGCGGCGACCTGGCCGGCGCGCTCGACGTCGCCGGCCGCGCGGTCGTGAACTTCCTCGGCGTGGTCGGCCAGCTCGGCTGGGCGCTGCTCGAGGGCCTGTGGCGCGGCCTGCAGGCGGCCGAGCGGTGGTTCCGCGACGCGATCTACGGCTTCTTCAACGCGATCTTGCCGGAGTGGGTCCGCCAAGCGCTCGGCATCCACTCCCCCAGCCGGGTCTTCGCCGCCATCGGCGAGCAGACGATGCTCGGCATGCGGGACGGCATGCTGGCGACCTCGCGCCGGGTGCTGACCGCGGCCGCGGGCATCGCCGACGATCTGGCCGCCTCGTTCCGGCCTGCTCTGACCGCCGACATGCGCGTGACCGGGCAGCGCGTCACCGGCCCCGGCCGCGCCGGTACCACGGTCATCCACGTGACGGCGATCAACCCGCAGGCCGAGGCGACGTCGGACACGATCAACCGGGGGCTCGCCTACGCCGGGATGCTCGGCGTGGTGTGACCTACGCGCCTTCGTCGCCGTCGACGAGGCCGTGCTTGCGCAGCATGCCGTAAATGGTCTCCCTGGAGACCCCGGAGTGGCCGATGATGGCCTGCGGCTTGACGGGGCCATCCTGGATGGTGCCCGTGCGGGCGGCGACGGCGGCGGCCTCGATGTAGCGCATCAGGTGCTTCACCTGCTGGCGGGCAGCGCGCAGGTCGTCACCGAGCTGCTGCAGGGTCTGCAGGGCGTCGACTTCGGTGAGGAAGCGGAAGTCGGGCTCCTCGGCCCAGTTGATGCCGTCCGGAGTCTCGGCCGAGTACAGCTCGTCCGGGCCTGTGATGATGCGCTGCTCCATGGCCACAGCCTTCCATAGGTGTCTAGTGCTAGACACTTTAGGCTCCGCACGCCGAATGTGTCTAGCACTAGACACTTTGTCCCTTCGGAGGTGGTGCCCCATGCCGACCTACAGCCTCGACGGGATCCCGCTCGACCACCCCGCCCGCTGCTGGAAGCTCGCGCCCGGCACCCGCCGCCGCCCGCTGCCCGGGGTGCGATCGGTCGAGGTGACCGTGCCCGGCCGCGCCGGGGAACTTGGCATCTACGGCCTCGACCACGAGACCACGTCGTTCCCTCTGGAGCTGGTCGTGACCGGCCGCACCCCCGCCGGCGAGGACGGCGGATACGAGCAGCTCGAACGCAACCTGGAGGCCCTCGCCGCCGTGCTCGGCGTCCGCCACCGCCCCATGGTGTGCACCTACACCGCCGGAACCATCGTGCGGGTCGCCGACGTGACGATCACCGCCGTGACCGAGCCCGAAGTCAACGTCGGCGCCGCCCGCGCCCGGCTGACCGCCGTCGTCCGGGTGCCAGGGGTCTTCTGGCGTGACGAGTTCGCCACCACCTGGGAAGGCTCGGCCAACTCCCCCGACCAGCCGGTGACGACGCTCGCCGGGTCCACCGGCCCCATCACGGACGCGCTGATCCGCATCACCGGCCCGGCCGTCAACCCCACTGTGGTGGACGTCGCCACCGGCGGCACCGTCATGCGCCCGTCCGGGCTGACCGCCAGCCAGCGGCTGCTGATCGACTGCGACCGGATGCAGGCCCGCATCGTCACCACCGACACCTGGGACCTGACGGCAGGCACCGACGTGACCGGAACCATCCAGGCAACCGGCCCCGGCTCCGCCTTCCGCTGGCTGCACCTCACGCCGGCCGTGGGCGTCGGCGACCCGTTCTCCCGGGTCGTCCTCGTCACCACCACGGCGACCTCCACCACGGCGGCCTCCAAGGTCGAGATCCTGGCCCGCCGTTCCTATCTCTGAGGAGAAACCGTGACGGAACCGCTCGACTACACCTGCGAGCCCAGCTCTCTGCCACATCACCATCCCGAGTATGTGCCCTTCGGACAGCGCGGAACTGTGCAGTCCATCCCCTATTACGCGGTCAACCAGGCGGTGCCCAGCAACGAGTTCGGCACGATGGTGGCTGTGAAGCTCACCGTGCCTGCAGACACGATGATCACCTCCATGGGGGTTGCTAGCGATCTGCCGGCCGGTGGCTCCGCGGGAGGCACCTGGCGAGCGGCGCTCTACTCCGCAGACGAGGACGGCCTGCCGCTGGCTGTCAGCGGCCCCTGGTCAGCGCCTTCTGGCGTCTGGTGGAAGGCCACCTTCTATCAGCCGCTCCCGGCCGCGGACGAGGCACGGCCTGTGTTGGCGGTCATCGATCTCGGCGCCGCCGCAGGCATGACGTTCCTCGTTCACGAGCCGTATCGGCCCGAACTGGTAGGGGCGCGAAGAGAGTGCTACAAGACCGCTGACCTCAGCACCCTTCCAGTCCGGTTCACCACCTCCCAGTGGACCTTCGAACCCCGAGTTCCGCTTGTCACCCTGTACTGAGGACACAACATGAACTTCTCCGACGCACTCGTTGCCTGCAAGGCGGGCAAGAAAATCACCCGCACCGGCTGGAACGGCGACGGCATGTTCGTCGTCTACCAGCGCGGATACCCGAACGGCATCCCCATCAACTCCAACACCGCCCTGGCCACCGGCATCGCCGAGGGCACCGTCCGGCGCTTCCGCCCCTACCTGATGCTGCACGCGGCCGATGGCTCGTTCGTGCCGTGGCTCGCGTCGCAGAGCGACCTCCTTGAGGACGACTGGATCATCTCCTGACGGGAGGGGGCCGGCATGCCCGCAGCGGTCCGCAACGTCTCCACCGCGCTCGGCTCGCCCGTCCTGTCCGTCCCGCCCGGGACGACCCAGCGAGACCTGCTCGTCGCGTTCCTCGCCTCCGAGGCAGAGCTGCAAAGCTCGCCGGTCACGATCACTGGTGGGTGGACTCCGCTGGCCACGCGCAGCACGCGCGTGGGCACGGTGAACACCCCGTCAGGCATCATCGGCGTCCAGGCGTGGTGGAAGACCGCGAGCGCATCCGAGTCCTCCTACACCATCAGCGACGTCACGGAATGGACCGTGGCCGCCGCCGTGGCCATAACGGACGCGGACACCCCCACCGCCAGCAGCAGCGTCGCCAACTCCACGAACGGCACACGCACCGGCACCAGCCCGGCCGCGCCGACACCGGCCACGACATCGCTCGCGCTGCGCTGGATCGCCGGCGACAACTACAGCGAGGACGCCAACCGAACCTGGACCAACATCACCACGGAGCTGGCCGACCTGGAGGTCGACTACCTGGCCGCCCAGCTCGTCGCCCGGACGACCGGCCACGACGCGACGCTCACCCACACCGTGTCGGCCAACCTGTACGCCTGGGCGGCGATCACCGTGGCCATCCCCGACGCCCCCGTGTTCGCACCGTCACAACCGCTGGCCCCCAGTGGAGCCGCGATGCGTGCCTCGATCTGGTGATGATCTCCGGGAGGTGGCGTGGACCTCCGCCTTGTCGCCTACGCCCCGAACGCCGACCGGCTCGGTATGCTGCCGCAGCCGCTCAGCCTCGAGGTGGCCTGGCCGTTCAACGACGTCGGCAGCCTCCGGCTCGCGTACCCCGCCCACGCCGTTGGCGCGCAGCTGCTGGAGCAGCCGTGCGAGGTCGCGATCGAGTGGTCCGCGGACGGCCAGACGTGGACGGAGCCGCCGGATGGCCGGTTCCTGAGGATCCTACGCCGCGGTGACGGCAGCGACCGCGCCGGAGTGCTGAGGTACGAGCTGCCCGCCTACAAGTGGATGTTCCGCAAGCTCGTCCTCTACGCCGGGGCGGGGCAGCTCGTCGACGGCAAGCGCCCGTTTCTGAGCGCGACGCCGGGCGAGATCCTGCAGACGTGGCTGGCCGAGGGGCAGGCGCGCGGCGCGCTGCCGGAACTCACCTGGACCTTCACGCTCACCCACGACAGCGCTGGAGCGGCGTGGGCCAAGGTGCTCACGATCTACTACGAGCCCGGCCTGGACCTGCTGACCACGCTCATCAATCTGGCCGAGCAGGGCGTCATCGACTTTCAGGTGCAGGGCCGGGAGCTGCGCGTCTACAACGCCGACACCGTCCTGCGCAACGATCTGGCCGGCGGCGACGCCCCGGTGGATCTGCGGTACGGCCGCGACATCATCCAGGCGCCCGAGGTCGGCACCCTGGAGGACGCGGCCAGCGCCGTGCTCGTCGTCGGCGACAACGGCTTCCAGCAGTCGTATGTGTCCTCGGCCGGGCACGGGCCCTGGGGCCGGTGGGAGATGTACGTCGGCCAGGGCGGCGTGTCCGACCCGGGCACGGCGACGCTGCTGGCTGACACCGCGATCAAGAGGGCGGCCGGGGAGCGCGTCCAGCGCACCCGCAGCATCGCCGTGGACACTGCGCGCTGGCTCCCGTTCCGCGACTACGCGCCCGGGGACCTGGTGCTCGCGCCCGGTGAGGCCGCCGCCATGCAGAGCCTGCGCGTCCGCCAGATCACGCTGACGCGTGACCACAAGAAGGCGCTCACCGGCCACCTGGTGCTCAACGACAGGCTGCTGGAGCGGGATATCCGGTTGGCCCGCCGCACGGCCGGGATCGTCGGCGGCTCGACCGCGCTCGGCGGCTCCGGCGCCAGGCCCGCGCCGGAGACTCGGCCGCCGCGCACACCGGACGAGCCCGCCGGGCTGATCGTGGACTCGCAGGCGTACATCGACACCGCGGGGTTCGCGCGCGGGCAGATCACGGCCACGTGGGGCGCGGTCGAGAACGACGTCGCCGGTGTCGCGCTCGACGTCTCCGGCTACGAGCTGTACGGTCGGCGCAACGAGGTCGGACTGCCGTGGCTGCTGCTGGCGGTGACGGAGGACGACGACACCACGGCGACGTACTCGCCGCTGCCGGTTGGCGAGGAGTGGGCCTTCAAAGTCCGCGCCGTCAACAACGGGCGCAAGGGCGGCTTCTCGGCCGCCGTGGTGCAGCTGATCGCGGACGACCCCGACGCTCCGTCTGCGCCGAGCGCGCCCGTCCTGGCCACCCGGCTCGGCGTCGTCCACGTCACGTGGGACGGCCTCGGCGAGGGCGGCGAGCAGATGCCTGCCGACCTGGCCCGGGTCAGGGTCTGGATGCAGGACCCGCTCGCCCCCGGCTGGGAGGAGATCGGCTACCTGGACGCGGCCGGCAGCATCGTCGTGCCGGGCCTGCCGTACGGGGCCGACCGCGAGTTCCGTTTCACGGCGATCGACCACTCCGGCAACGAGTCGCCGGCGTCGGCCTCGGCGACGATCGCCACGGCGCCGCTCGTCGAAGGCGACGCGGCCGAAGGCAGCATCACGACCGGCGCGCTGGCCGCCAACGCGGTCACCGCCGCGAAGGTCGCGGCCGGCGCGATCGAGGCGTCGCACCTCGCCGCCGCGGCGGTGACCGCCGACAAGCTGACCGCTGTGCTGGCGCTGGCCAGCCGGATCGTCGCCGGAGATCCGGCCGGTGCCCGGGTCGAGCTCAACGAGGACGGGCTGGAGGCGTACGCGGCCGGCGGCGGGCAAACGGTGAGCGTGTCGGCGGCCTCGGGCGCGGTGTCCATCGTCGGGCAGCTGTCCACGGGCCTGGTCGGCCGCCGCATCATCGTCAACCCGTCCGGCAGTACCGACCCGGAGATCCGCTGGTACCCGGCGGCGGGCAGCAACTACGCCCGCATCTTCGTCGACCCGGACGGCGCGATCATCCACATCAGCGGCGCGAACGGCGACGGCACGCGCCGCTCCCAGGTGATCCAGCGCGGCGACGAGTGGCGGGCGCACATCTACGACCCGGGCACCGGCCTGGCCAGCGGCGGCTACATGTTCGCCCAGCCTTCGCAGCTCGAGGTGGGCTACAACGACCCGAGCCCGAGCCTGAACCGGTGGCGGTTCACTCCCACGGTCGCCGAGTACAAGGGCCGCCTGGACTACTTCGGCGGCGACGCCGGCCTGCTCATGTTCTCCGTGACGATCAACCTCAACTCCGGCCTGTCCACCATCGCGTGGGGGTCGGCCACCATGCAGTCCGTCCCGTTCTGCGCCATCGGCCTGACCTACTCCGGCACCGGCGTCGTCACCTCCTACATGACCGCCCGGTCCACGGTCGGGTTCAACCTGCGCTGCGACGCCTCCGGGGCGGCCGGATCCGCTACGGCCATGATCTGGGCCTGGCGCAAATGACCAGCGAAGACGAGGGGGCTGGGTGGCGCAGGAGTGGACGGTCGTCGCGGTCGAGGAGACCACGGCCGACGACGGCGCGGTCCCGTACTGGGTGATCGTCTACCAGGTGCCCGAGGACGTGTCACCGACCGGCGAGTGGCGCTACTACCTGCCCAAGGCGGCAGTCGCCTACCGCGCGGCCGAGTTCGGCATGGATCTGGAGGAGGCGCTGCAGCTCATCGTGCACGAGCCGCTGCTGATCGGCATGCACGAGAGGGGCGAGCTGCAGCCGCTCGCGCCCGCGCTGGTCGACGCGGTCACCGCGCGCCGGCAGGCGCTCGAGCAGATCAGCGCCTGCCGGGCCGAGCACGTCGCGGTCGTCACGGCAGCATCTGCCCGCGGGCGGGCGCGTGCCGGTGATCCGCTGCAGGTGATTCGCGACCAGACCCGCGTGGACCCGATCGCCGCGGCGGCGATCCGTCTCGAGATCGACCGCCGCCGCCTTTCTTCCTAACAGCTTCCTAACCGAGGAGAACTCATCTGATGGGCCAGGACCTGCAGGTGGATCAGGCCGACATCATCGAGGCGCTGCGCGAGCGCATCTCGGCGCTGACGTACGAGAACGCGCTGCTGGCCGCCGCCGTGGCCAGCCTTCAGCGGGCCTCGGCCTCGCCGTCTCCGGCGCCCTCGCCGGCCGTGATGCCGCCGGGCTCCATGTAGACCGCCGAGCCGGCCTCGACTCCGCCCGGCCCCAGATAGATCGGCGGGTCGCCCGCCGTGATGCCGCCAGGCTCCAGCTTGGCGGCTGTGATCTTGCCGCGCCCCTCGTCCACGACGTCATCTCACCACATCGGGGGGCAGCAGTGCAGGTCATCGCGCCTGGCCAGCGGCAGAAGTACGCGCTCAGGCTGGTCGCCTACGCGCCCAACGGGGACCGCCTCGGCGCGCTCCCCGCCCACTCGGGCTGGGAAGCGGCGCTGCCGCTCAACGATGTGAGCAGCCTGCGGCTGACGTACTGCACGACCGCGCGCGGCGCGGTGTTCCTGGCCGAGCCGTGCGAGATCGCCATGGAGTACGCCGTGTTCGGCGGCGCCTGGGTCGAGCCGCCGAACGCCCGATTCCTACGGGTCAAGCGCTCCGGGGACGTCACCGACCAGGCCCGGATGCGCTCCTACGACTGCCCCGGCTGGGCGTGGATGCTGAAGAAGCTCGTCCTGTACCCGGACCTGAGCATGGTGGACGGCAAGAGGCAGTTCACCGCGACGACCCCGGGCGACATCCTGGCCACCGTCATCTCCGAGGGGCAGGGCCGGGGCACGCTGACGGCGCTCACCTGGGACTTCGACGCCTTCGCCGACTCGGCCGGGCAGCCGTGGGGCACGGAGATGTCCCTCGACCTGGAGCCCGGCGTCGACCTGCTCCAGCTGCTGATCAACCTGGCCGAGCAGGGCGTCATCGACTGGTGCATGCAGGGCCGGGAGCTGAAGGTTTACCGCGAGGGCACCGTGCTGGCGACCGACCGCGCCACCGGCCCGTCCCAGGTCGATCTGCGGCTCGGCCGCGACGTCATCTCCGCGCCGGACGACGCCACGCTGGAGGACGCCGCCTCCGCGATCCTCGTCGTGGGCGAGGACGGGCTGCGCGTCGAGGTCACCAACGCCTCGGCGAACACGCCGTGGGGCCGCTGGGAGACCTACCAGTCGCAAGGCGGCGTCGGCGACGAGGGCACCGCGCGGCTGCTCGGCCAGAACGCGCTGCAGCGCGCGTCCGGCGAACGGGTGCAGCTCACCCGGTCGCTCACTCCGTACGAGGCGCGGTGGCTGCCGCTGGGCCACTACGCGCCCGGCGACTACGTGATCGCCCCCGGCGACCACGGCGTCATGCAGCGGCTGCGCGTCCGCCAGATCACGCTGTCGTGCAACGAGGTCGGCGAGATCAGCGGCAATGCCGTGCTGAACGACCGCTTCCTGGAGCGGGACATCAAACTGGCCCGCAGGGCGGCGGGCATCCTCGCCGGCGGCATCTCGACCGGCGGCTCCGGCACCGAGCCGACGCCGGAGGACTCCGACCGGGAACCGGCCGCGCCCACCGGGCTGCTCGTCTCCCCGTCCGCCTACCTGGACGAGGAGGGGTACGCGCACGGCCAGATCACCGTGTCGTGGCAGCCGGTCACCACCGACGTCAACGGCACCAGCCTGACGGTCGACGGCTACGAGCTGATCGGCATCACGCCGCCGTCGACCGGCGCCGCCCGGGTGCTCGCCCGCACATCGGACACGAGCGTCACCTACAGCCCGCTGGAGCCCAAGAGCCGCTGGCAGTTCGGCGTGGTCGCGATCACGGGCTCCGCGCGCAGCCAGATCACCGCGTCGGCGGAGTTCGTCATCCCGGACGACGAGACGCCGCCGCCGGAGCCGTCGACGCCGGTCGTGGACTCCCGGCTCGGCATCTTCCGGATCGCCTGGGACGGCCTCACCTCCGCCGGCACCGGCATGCCGGCCGACTTCGCCCGGGTCCTGGTCATGATGAAGGACCCGCTCGACGTCGACGACGAGGGCCGCCAGGTCGAGTGGCTGGAGCGGGCCGGCACCGCCGTGGTGCCGGGCCAGCCGTACAACGCCGACCGCGAGTTCTGGCTGGCCGCGATCGACCGCAGCGGCAACATCAGCGGCGAGTCCGCCCACGTGACCGCGCAGGCCCAGCCGCTGGTGGACACCGACATCATCGGCCAGGTGATCGACGGCGCGACCGCGATCATCGACGGCACGATCCCCGCGAACGCGAAGATCACCGCCGGGACGATCACCAGCGGCCTGATCCAGGCGCTGGCGATCCAGGCCGGGCACATCTCGGCGAACGCCATCACCGCCGACAAGATCGAAGCGGGCGCGGTCACCGCCGCGCACATCGCCGCCAACGCCATCACCGCCGACAAGATCGTCGCCGGCGGCATCACCGCCGAAAAACTCGACGCGGACGCCATCAACGGCAAGACGATCACCGGCAGCGTCGTGCGGTCCTCGGCGACCGGCCGCCGCTTCGTGCTCGACTCCAGCACGCTGGACCTGCGGTTCTACCCGGGCGGCTCGAGCACCAACTACTCCCGCCTGTACGCCGTCGACGGCCTCTACCCGGGCGAGACGACGACGTTCATCACCTCCGGCACCAACCAGTTCAGCACCGCGCGGGCTGAGCTGCAGGTCGCGGCCGGGCTCGTACGGCTGGGCATCCGCAACGCCAACAACTCCAACCGCCGCGGCGGCGGCCTGGACATCGCAGAGGGTTATGCGATGTTCGGCTACAGCGACGGGTCGCCGAGCACCGAGACGTACATCTACACGAACTCGACCGGGCGTTTCTACCTGCGCGGACGGGTGTGGGACACCAACACCGCCGACCCGTACGACGCCGTGCACGCCGGCAGCGGCACGGTCCCGAGCGGGAACGGCGGCGTCACCATCCACTACGGGCCGACCATGGCCTCCAACATGGGCCCCGTCGCCGTGATCCGCGACGGCGCCACCACCGCCAACTTCTACTGGTGCGAAGACCTCAGCAACCAGACCGACTTCAGTTTCGCCTGGTCAGAGGGCGGCGGCGTGTTCTCCGGCAAGGGCTTCTACTGGTGGTCGCACCGCCACTAACGATCTTCATTCATCTCAAGAGGGGGTGCCCGCATGTCCGAAACCTGGACCGTCTGGGACGCGGAACTCGGCTACTCGACCACCAGCCTGCTGCAGAGCGGAGGCGAGCACGCCGACCAGCTCGGCCGCGCGCACGACGGCGCGGAGCCGATCTGGGGCATCAGCCGCGTCCGGCCGGACGGCGTCGCCCACATGCACCTCATCCCGCACAGCACCTTCGAGTGGCGGGCGGCCGAGTACGGGATCGACCCGGACGACATCGACACGATGCTCGACATCGTCCTGCACGAGCCATGGATTCCCAACCCGCACGACGCGCTGGCCACGCTCAAGCCGGGCGCGGCCGAGGTCCTGCAGGAGACGCATGGCCTGCCGACCTGCTGGACGCCGGGCGTCCCGGACGCTGACCGGCTCGCCGCGCACCTGGCCAGGATCGAGGCCGTCAAGACGCACCGCGTCGTCATGGTGGCCGAGAACCGCATGTTCCGGCAGGGCGTCGTGGACTTCGTCGGCCTGGACCTCACCGTGCCGGAGGACCCACTGGAGCCGGTCAAGACGCTGACCCGGCTCGACCCGGCCCGGGTGGCGGCCCGCCGCCAGACCGTGGAGTACTACCGCGCCGGCCGCGCCGGACCGGTCACCCCGAGCTTCGAGATCAAACCGCCGAACACGTGGATGGGCCGTCTGCCCTGGGGAGCCGCAGCGTGACCGGAATCTACTGGGTGGACGTCTTCGTGGTCGTCACCATCGTCGGCGGCGGTATCGCGCTGGTCTGGAAGGCGATCGCGCTGCTGATGCGCAGGCTGCGCCGCCTCAGCCACTTCCTGGACGACTGGCTGGGCGAAGAGGCACGGCCCGGCGTCCCGTACCGGCCGGGCTTCCCCGAGCGGGTGGCCGCCATCGAGGCCGAGCTGCGACCCAACCACGGCACGTCGCTGCGGGACGCGATCAGCCGCCTGGAGGCCAGCGGGCGGCGGGTGGAGGACGGCCTGGCCGCGCACCTGGAACAGCACCGCATCGAGCAGACCGGGGGGAACCCATGAACCTGATCACCAGGCGGCAGTGGGGCGCGAAGGCGGCCACCGCCTCCTACACCCGCATCAGCCACACCGAAGGCGTCAAGGTCCACTACACGGGCGGGCACGTCCCGGTCGGCATTGTCAAGGATCACGAGCTGTGCGGCAAGCTCGTCAAGGAGATTCAGGCCCAGCACATGCGCGGCGCCCGCGAGCAGCCGTACATCGACATCGGCTACAGCATGGTGGCCTGCCCGCATCGCCGGGTTTTCATGGGCCGCGGCCCGCACGCGCTGCCGGCCGCCAACGGCGCAGGGCTGAACACCGGCCACTACGCGGTGCTGGCCCTCGTCGGCTCCCAAGGCCACACCCAGCCGACCACCGGCCTGCTGCAGGGCATCTGGGACGCCATCGACTACCTGCGCAAGGAGGGCGACGCCGGCAAGGAGATCAAGGGCCACCGCGACGGCTTCTCCACCTCCTGCCCCGGCCAGCCGCTCTACGACTGGATCAAGCAGGGCGCCCCCCGGCCGGGCACCAGCGAGCACGACCTGCCGACCCTGCGGCCCGGCGACACGAACGAGCACGTCCCCACGCTGCGGCAGATCGTCAAGGCCGCCAACCGCACCAGCAAGTTCTACGACCCGACTGACGCCGACCTGGTGGCGCTCGTCACGGCGTGGAAGGCCGCCCGCAAGCTCGGCTCCAGCCTCGATTGGACGCCGGCGTGCTGGAAGGCCGCGGGCCTGTAGTGGACGGCCTGCACGTCCTGGCGCAGGCGTACCTGTCCGGCTGGCCCTGGCCGCGCAGCCCGGCGCCGCCCGATGCCGAGACCGAGACCTACCAGCCGGGCGACCGCGTTCCCGGCTGGTTCGACGAGACCAACTGAGAGAGGAGTTCCTCGTGAAGAAGCCGGTGCTCGTGGCGGCCGTCGCCGCGCTGATGCTCGCCTCCGCAGGCGCGGGCGCCGCGGTCGCGGCCGACGAGCCCGCGCCCGCGTACGGCGGCTGCATCTCCAAGACCAGCGGCTACCTGCGGATCCTGGAGCGCGGCAACCTGCCCAAGAGCGTGTGGGGCAAGTGCAAGTCCACCGAGGTCAAGATCACTTTCTATAGCCGGTCCGGCGCCCCCAAGGGCTGACCGGCCAGGAGGAGGACCCATGTTCCACCAGTGGCTGCTGTCGCTGTGGCGCACCATCGTGCCCAGCGTGGTCGGCGGCGTGCTCGGCTGGCTGGCCCTGCGCGGCATCACGATCGAGGGCCTGAGCGCCGAGCAGATCAGCTACGGCGCGACCGTGCTCGGCGCGGGCACGTACTACGGCCTGTTCCGGGCGCTCGAGCAGCGCTTCCCCGTGCTGGGTGTGCTGCTCGGGTCGACCAAGGCCCCCACCTACAAGGAGGGCTCGCACCCCGGCGTCCACGCCGGCCGCGAGCTGTAACCACCCCTGCTGCGCCCCGCTGTCCTTCGGGACGGCGGGGCGTTTTCGCGTTTCCAGCGTTCTTGGCGCGCGCGAAAGTTAGCATGTTCATGCTAAGAATGGCGGATGATGAACCCCGCGAAGCGCGCGCACGGGAGCCGGATCGTCGGCGTCCTGGAACAAGCCTGGTCGGCGATCCAGAAGCACCATCCGGACGTCCCCGCAGTCGTGGCTATCACTGGGACCGGGCACGTCGGCGGATTCACCATGGGCAGCTTCGACTTCAAGAAGTGGAAGCCTGCCGGCGACGTTCCTGCGGCGTCGGAGGTGTTCATCGCGGGCGAGGTGATCGGCGTCGGTGGCCGCCTCGTGATGGAAACGCTCCTGCACGAGGCTGCTCACGGCCTGGCTGGCGTGCGCGGCATCAAGGACACCAGCAGCAAGAACCGCTACCACAACCTGAAGTTCGCCCGGCTCGCCGAGGAACTTGGCCTCAAGCGGCCTGCCAGCAAGGACCTGGAGATCGGCTGGAGCGAGTGCACGATCACCGACGCAACCGCTGAGAAGTACCGGGACGTCATCGACGCCATCGACGCCGAGCGGCTGCCCTACCGCGACAGCCCGTACGTGGCCTACCTCCGCAGCTCACAACAGCTCGACCAGGAGATCGCCGAGCTCGACAAGAAGCTCGGCGACCTTCTCGATGGCGCGCTCGGCGAGGCGGTGCCAGAGCTTCCGCCCGTGACCGTGCCGCAGATGCCCGCCCTGCCCACGGGACGAGATGGAGTCAGGGTCTCAGTGGCGTGCAGCTGTACTCCGCCCCGCCGCATGCAGGGAAGCCCGGCCTCGATCGAGCGCGGCCCCATCATCTGCGGGGAGTGTCGGGAAGAGTTCGTCATCGCCGAGCCGACACGGCGCCGTCCCAAGGGGCCCCGCGTGCGGTAGCGGCGCCACCACGCCGCCGGTCTACGAGTCCGGCTGCTCGCTCTACCGGAGGCCGCCGACAGAACGAAGGGCCCGCCTGGGCGGGCCCTCGCGTTTCGGTCCCCGCCTGCGCGAGGAGCAGATTCCCCATCGAACCGGTCAACGGGTCACCCCTACATACGTAGGGAGCATGTGCAGGTCAAACGCGGCTGTGCGCGCTGATCAGCGGATCATCCCCGCAGGGGCGGGGAACTCACCGTCCGACCGGCCTGGTCGATAGGTTCACCCCCAGGTACTGGGGATGTGCTCCAGGATGTCATAGCCGGGCCGGTCTCCGCCACCGGTCGCGGATGATCGGCCGAGGGCGTACGCTGGCCTCGTTGTGCTCCCCACGCACGTGGGGGTCAGGTGCTCGGGACGGCCCCGGGCGCTGCCTACTACTGGAGCACCCATGAAAGATACGAGCCGCTGGCGTGTCGGAGACCGCGACGAGGCCGCCAAGCGCGCCCACACCGAGGAGGAGAACCGGCGGCGCAGGGAGCTGCTGTTCGCCGCGCACCCGCCGGCGGTACGCCAGAAGATCCTGGAGGCCATCCGGAACGGGTCGAGCCCGGCAGAGGCTGCCAAGGAGGCCAGCACGAATCACCAGGCGCTGTACGCCCTGGCCGAGCTGGATCCGGAGTGGAAGCGTCAGCTGGACGAGGCCACCGAGGCGGCGTGCACGTGCGAGGGGACCGGCTGGAAGCGCCAATACGGTAGGACCGGCCCGCGCTGCCACTGCCCGGTCGCGCGAGAGTACCGCAGGCAAGAGTCACGCAAGGAGCGTCAGCGCGGGGCCCGCCGCGCCGGTTCAGCCGCGAGTTCGTCGAGCCGCTGAAGGAAGGCGTCGATCTCGCTCCTGCTGGGGGCGAGCAGCCACACCGCGCGCACCAGCTCGAAGAAGACGTGCCCACGCTCCTGCCGCAGATCGGCGGCGCCGAGCCGCCGCCAGCGGTCGCCCTGGCCGGGGATGCTGCGTTCCCACACCGCCCGGGTGGCGTCGTCCGCGTCGTCCCCTGGCAGGGGCGGGTACAGGCGTGTGGTGTGCACCTCCTCCACGCTGATGGCCAGCCGTTCGGCGTGGGCCTGCTCGGCCTTTTCGACCTGGGTGACGAGGGCCTCGTTGACGACGTGGAACATGGCCTGTAGCTGACGGGCGAGCTGCTGCAGCCGGGCTCCTTCGGCCTGATCGGCCAGGGCGGCGATCTCCTGGACGGCGTCGGCGTACTCGCGGTAGAGGTACATGAGCGGCTTGAGGACGTCGCCGGCGGCGGCGAGGGCGCAGGCCGCAAGGCGTGACTCGGCGACGATCTTGCGGCAGAGCGTTTCGTCCATACGTTCGATCCTAGGGCGACCCTTGGAGTGATCGCCAATACGGCGTGCGGGCGCTTCACCGGATCAGTTGGTAAGTGCATTCACTTACGTCTATGCTGTTCGCGCGGCGCGGGCCGACAGAGATCGGTTACCTCTTTTTGTTGAAGAAGATCCGAACCCGGTCTCACCTCCACATCCGCGCCGCGCTGACCCCCTCGCCAGGTGCGACGGGGACACGAGCCGAAGCGTGATCGGTTATCTCTCTCGAAAAGAGGAGGCCCGGGTTCGACTCCCGGCGCTGGGTTCTCGCGGGCCTGGTGTGGTGTAGAGGTAGCACATTCGCCGGTCTGCACCCCACGTTCGTGTCCCTCTCACACCTGACGAGCCCGTCAGGGAGATCGAGTCGAAGACAGTCGGTTATCGCTAAACCGCCGGCCGCGGGTTCAACTCCCGCCGCGCGCTTCCACGCGCGTAGCTCAGCTGGTAGAGCAGCGGTCCATCAACCGGCGTCACACCCACACTCGATCTCCCTTTTCGCATGTTCATCTCCGCCGCCTGGCGGGGCGACCCAGCGGGTGTTCCTGCCCCTGTTCCCCCTCCGGGAGGCGAGCACGGAAGGAACGCCCCTCATGAACCGACGCGATCCGCTCGCCGGCATCTCCCTCGCCGCGACCCCCCAGTCCCAGCCGATCCCCGGCCGTGCCGCCGACATGGTGCGCAACAGCGCGGGCGGCTGGGTCTTCGCCCAGGACACCTGGTCCCGCGTGGAGGACTTCCTGATCCTCGGCACGGCAGGCGGCACCTACTACATGGGCGAGCACGAGCTCACCGCCGACAACGTCAACGTCCTGGTCGACGCCATCACCGAGGACGGGCCGCGCGTCGTCCAGCTGCTGACGGAGATCTCCACGGCCCAGCCGCCGCGCGCCCCGAAGCCCAACCCGGCGCTGTTCGCGCTGGCGGCCTGCTACGTGATCGGCGACGCCGGCACCAAGAAGGCCGCCAAGCAGGCTCTGGCCAAGGTGGCGCGCACCACCGACCACCTGGCCAAGTTCATCGGCTACTACAAGAGCCTGACCGGCGGGCCCGGCGTGCGGACCGGCCGGAGCCTGCGTACGGCGCTGGGCTCTTGGTTCCTCGCCGGCACTCCCGACAACGTGGCGTTCCGGGCGTGCAAGGCCCGCCAGCGCAAGACCCCGTCCGGAGAGGCGCTCGACCTGCGCGACGTGCTGCGCATCGCGCACCCGATCGCCGACAGCGAGCAGCGCAAGGCGCTGTTCGGCTGGCTGGCCGGCAACGTCTCCGACGACGAGGCCCGCGACGAGCTGCCCGCCGTCGACCGGTTCCTGACCGCCAAGGCGGTCACCACGGTGCCGCAGGCGATCCGCGTCATCACCGAGGCGAAGGTGCCCTGGGAGTTTCTGCCAGACGCCATGCTGAAGGAGCCAGCCGTGTGGGACGCCCTGGTGGACACCATCGGCATGACTGCGCTGATCCGCAACCTGGCCCGCATGACCTCGCTCGAGACGCTCAGCCCGTTCAGCGACGCCACCTACCGCGCGGTCGCCCGGCTGACCGATCGGGAGGCCATCCTGCGGGCGCGCATCCACCCGATGGACGCCTGGCTGGCGCTGCGCGTCTACGGGTCGGGCCAGGCTCAGCCGAACCCGTCTGCGCCGGTCCGCACGTGGAACCCGGTCGCGCCCGTCCTGGACGCGCTGGAGGAGACCTACTCGCTGGCCTTCGGCAACGTGAAGCCGTCCGGCGCGCGGCTCCTGATCGCAGTGGACTCCTCCAGCTCCATGCGGGGCGGCTACTACGGCGCCCCCTACCGGGTCCAGGTGGGCGGCTCCCCCATCGGCACCCCGTACGAGGTGGCGTGCGCGATGGCCGCCATGGTCGTCCGCATCGAGAAGACCAACGCGCACGTCATCGAGGTCGACACGCGCGTCCACCGCTCAGCGATCACCGCGCGGACCAACATGCGCGAGATCTCCTCGTGGCGGCCGGTCGGCGGCGGCACGGACCTGTCGCTGCCGTTCCAGTGGGCGCTGCAGGAGCGCATGGAGGTCGACGGGGTGCTGGTGCTGACCGACAGCGAGACGTGGGCGGGATCCCACGACCACCCGGCGCAGGCGCTGAACTCCTACCGGCGCGGGGTCAACCCAGCGGCGCGCGCCGTGGTGGCGTCGCTGGCCGCCACCGGCCGCACGATCGGCGACCCGAAGGACCCGGGCGTCCTGCAGATGGCGGGTGTGGATGCGTCGCTGCCGATGGTCGTGGGCGGCTTCCTGCGCAAGGAGTAAGTGGAAGCACTTACAATAATGGTGGCCGCCCGGCACCGCACGCCACCGGGTGGCCATCGTGGGCGGTAGAGCAGTGGTAGCTCGGCACCCTCATAAGGTGACGGTCGCGGGTTCGAGTCCCGCCCGCCCCACGACGAAGGCCCTCCTCCCCGAAGATCCGGGGAGGAGGGCCTTTTCTGGTGTCGGAGAGATCCTAACTCGGTCATTAACACCTGCTGAAACGTCGCTGGGATGATCGAAATGAATCGATCTTCAGTAGCAGAAAGGAGGTGAATCTCCATGGCGAAGACGTACTGGCTGACGACGGACGGCGGGCGCACCTCGCGGGACGTGGCCCTCGACAACGTCCGGCGTTCGGGCGACGACTTCTATGTGAAGGGCGGCGACGGCATCATGCGCAAGGCGCCCGAGGGCACGCAGGTCGGCGGAACCGAGGTGACGGAGGATCTGAACCCGGTCAAGACCTGGTAGCGCGGGGCGCAGTGCGGTCTCCGGTTTGATGTGCGTCCACCCAGACGCCCGGAGACCGCACCCCGAAGAAGAACCACGACACCCACCGGCTCGACGGCCGTCAGCCAGCCAGTGTGCTGCGTGTTCTGTGGCCGAGTATCCCAGCCTGGACGTGGCGGCGGCAACCGACGTGATCAGCGCGCGGGCAGAGGAGAGCGCCAGCCGACGCGGACGCGCAGCGGGTTCGCCGCCAGCTGGACGAGCTGCAGTGGCAGGCCGCCGTCGTCATAGGTGATGCGCTCGACGGTCAGCACGCTGCCGCCGGGCCGCAGGCCGAGGACTTCGGCCTCCTCCTTCGTGGCAACCCGGACGCCGATGTCGTCGGCCGCTTCGGCGGCGAGGCCGCCCTCGAGGGCCAGGGGCCTGATGGAGATCTCCACCATGGCGCGGGCCTTGCCAACCATGGCGTGCCGGATGCGGTGCTCGGTCATGGCGCCCAGGGGGACGTCGAGCGCCGCGGCGGTCGCGTCGTCGGCCGGCAGTTCCTGGACGCCGATGCGGCGCATGTCGCCGGCGGCTCCGGCTCGGGCGCAGGCGCTTTCCCAGGCGTCGTCGCCGTCGTCGAGGCGGAGGTGGATGGGGCGGGGCGGCTCCTCGACTTTGAGCCGCCCGTCAGGTCCTGAGTTACTGATCAGCCCTTCGGCGCGGAGCTGGGCGAGGGCCTTCGCCAGGGTGGCCCTGGAGGCGCTGAAGCGTTCGACGAGCTGGCCTTGTCCGGGCAGGAGGGAGCTGGGCGGCCACGCGCGAGACGCGATCAGCTCGCGCATCTCGTCTGCGATTGCGGGCCAGCGCCGTACGGCCACGGACATCCCTTCACCTGCGGGCTTGCATGGGTGCTGAGTGATGGTCTCACAAACCCGGCTTGACAGATCATTACCGGGCGATCATCATGCCCAGAGTACGGTGGTTATCTAGATAACCGTCGCAGACATGAGGAAAAGGGCGGGCCCCGCCGGATGACGCCAGCGAGGCCCTGAATGCCCCCCATCCAGATCCCTCTCGCGAAAGATCCGATCCAGATGAGCAGCACCGCCAGTATGGCAGTCCTCCCCCGCGGCAACGACCTCCGCCGCCTCTACACCGACGAACTGCACGACCTCGTCAACCGGCACGGGCTGTGCACCAGCAGCCCAGACCGCGACCGCTGGGCCATCCAGCAGCCGACCGCCCGGCAGGCCCGGCGCGCATGCGTCGGCTGCCCCCTCAACGGCGTCGACGGCGCGTGTTTCGAGCTCGCCGTCCGCCTGGACGTCGCGCGGCAGCGCAAGGCCCGCCGAGCGCCCGTCACCACGAGCAGCAAGGTCACCCTCGACCAGGTCGTCTACGGCGGCCAGACGCCCGGCATGCGCGCCCGCGTCGTCAAGCACCGCCTGCTCGCCGCCCAGACCGCCTGACCCCCGAAGGAACCCCTCATGAACTGGTTCTACTGGTCCACCCTGACCTGCCTCGGAGTCGGCGTCGTCGTCGGCGGGCTGCGCCGCAAGCAGGACAAGATCCCGCCCGGCAAAGCGGGCATGTTCGCCGCCGCGCTCCTCGCGTACGGCAGCCTCGCCATCGGCTCCTGGTACCCGGGCACATGGGCGGCAGCCCTGGGCGAGTGGGTGAAGGACGGCCTCGCCAGCGCCGACACCTTCACCGCCTGGACTGCTGGCGGCACCGGGGTGCTCCTGGTCGTCGGCGTCGCCTCCTGGGCGACCGCCGCCGCCAAGGACGTGCTGAAGGACAAGGTGCCCGATGAGCCCGCGCTCACGTTCTGCATCTTCTGGACGGTGCTGATCATCGGGTCGCTGGCGTGCGTGATGGGCGAGGACGCCTACGCCAAGACCTTCGGCCAGCTCGCGATGGGCGGGTGAGTCGTGCTCGAGCGACTTGCCGGGCTGGCCGCCGCGCTCGTGTTCTGCGGCTGGGCGGTCAGCCTGCTGGTCGGCGGCAGGAGTAAGACCGTGTCGGCGGCCGAGGACGAGGCCGCCGACACGGGCGTGGCCGGCCAGCCCGAAAGCGCGCCCAAGGCCTCCCGCGAGCCGGACACCGGCCAGGCCCGCACGGGCTGGCGGTGGCGGCCCGCCCGCCGGGACAACCCGCCCATCGTCTCCGTCGAACGCATCGACCAGCCCCAGACCCAGCCCGAGCCGCAGCCGCCCGCTTCCGAGCGGCCCGCCCTTCGTGCTGTCCCCGATCCCGATCCCGCGCCTGACCCCGAAGGGCTGGACCCCATGACCATCGCCCGCCGCGCCTACGACCTCGCCCGCAAGCGCCGCCGCCAGCAAACGGAGGTGGCCAAGGCCGCCGCCCGCGTCGAACCCGCCTCCGGCAAGGTGATCCCGCTGCAGGCCCGCACCGCCGAGGCCAAGCCGGTCGAGCAGGCTCCGACCACCACGGCGGTGGGGACGGCGGCCGTGCCCGTGGTGCCGCTTCAGGCCCCGGCCGCCGGACAGATGCTCAGCCTGGTGGAGACCATCGCCGAGGCGGCGACGCTCCTGGCGCGGATCCCGCCCGGCGGTGACATCCGCAATCCGATCGCCCAGATCGCCGCGTTCGCCCAGGCGCAGGCCCGGCTCGCGCGCGCGGTGAGTGAGCACCGGCAGCGCATGGCCGAGGACCACCACGACGGCGTCGTCCTGGCCGTCATCGAGCAGGCCGAGGCCATCACGCACAACGCCGCCAGGGCGCTCGCCGACACCGCGTTGACCGCTGCCTTCCGCTACCAGGGCACGGCCTCCGACCAGGCGGCCGGCACGCGCATCCCGAACGTCAACCGCCAGTAGAGAGGTCACGCACGTGAAGACCCCTGTCGCCGAAGAGGCCGACAGCCAGGCCCGCGAGCCGGAATGGGAGTGGCAGGCCCCCGCCTTCCTGCGCATCCCGTGGCGGCTCGGGTCCTGGCTGGTGGTCAACGGCGTACGCCACTGGGAGGAGCTGTCGCCGGTGTACGCCGGTGTGCTGCTCGCTGCGGTGGCCGGGCAGCAGTGGGCGTGGTGGGTGCTGCTCATGGTCGGCATCGCGCTCATAGCCATCACGGTGCTGGTGGCCCGGGTCGCCGACATGCGCCCGGCCTGGCTGACGTACCTGATGGCGGCCGAGCTGCCCGCCGTGGCGTGGACCGTCACGACGTCGGCCACCGGCCCCGGCTCGGCAACGACCTGGGTGGCGTGGCTGGCGCTGACCGGCGCGGCCACGGGCGGGCGGTGGTGGCTGGTGAAGTGGCTCGCCAAGCAGCAGCCGCAGCTGCCCGCCGCCGACGAGCGTCCCGCCCTGCTGCCCGCGCCGGAGCGGCACCCGCTGCAGGACACCGTGGACGACGTCGCCGCCCGGCTGACGCAGGCCCGCGATCGACTCGGCCTGCCGGAGCTCGACGTGGTCGGCAGCGAGATCGTCACCGACACCCGGTTCACCCTCACGGTGGTGACGCGCCGCCCCGCCGTCGAGGTCGACCAGCTCCGCACGTCGATCTCGGCGAAGATCGGGCTGCGCGTCGGCATGCTGCGCCAGGTCACGCCGGTCTTGGACGACGCCGGCGTGTCGGTGTGGCACTTCCAGGTGGGCGAGCTGCACGGCGGCCAGAAGTTCTGGTGGAAGCCGCCGCTCATGCCGCGCAGCATCCTGGAGCCGATCGGGATCGGCCTGCAGGAGAACGAGGACCCGGCCGGGATGCTCCTGGCCACCGAGGATGGCGGATCGCGCCACGGCGCGACCTCGGGCAAAACGGGCTACGGCAAGACGGTCCACCAGATCGTGGTCGGCGCCGGGGTGGGCAACACCTTCGACGGGGTTCCGCTGGTGTGCGACCTGAAGGGCCTGTTCGACTTCGCTCCGCTCGCGCCGCTGACGCCCATCTACGCCTGGACTCCTGAGCAGGCCACCCGGCTGCTGGTCGCGCTCGCGTCGCTGTGCACGGAGGGCCCCGCAAACCGGGCCTTCCTCAAGCAGCGCGGAGAGCGCGTCATCGTCCCCGGAGCCGACCGCAAGGCCATCGTGCTGTTCATCGACGAGCACCGCATGGTGTTCAACCCGGCGATGAACCCGCACTACCGGGAGGCGTCCGCCGCCGCGCACACGATCGCGCTGCTCGGCCGCGCCTACGGCGTCGGCCTCTACATCAGCGGTCAGGACATGTCGGAGACCGCGATGCCGCAGTCGTCCACCGACTCCGGGACGGCCTTCCGGCGGCAGCTCCATCACCGCCGGGTGTTCCACGACGACACCAAGGCCAGCGGTCAGTTCCTGCTGGACGACTACGCCCGCCTGGACGTGACTCAGCTCAAGGCTCCGGGCCGCTTCTTCCACGCTGACGGCGACGCGCCGACCCTGCCGATCCTCGGGCCCGACGCCGACCCGGAGACGGTGGGAGCGTGGGCGGCCCAGCGGTCGCGGGACGCCGGCGGCTTCGACGAGCGCACGTGGTCGCTGCTGGCAGACCAGCTCGGCGACCTGCGGCTGTCGAGCATGCGCGGCATTCCGGCCGAGCTGGCCGAGTACCTGCCGTCCGCACCGGCACGGTTCTCCGTCAGGCCGGACCTGGTCGCAGCGGCTGGGCCGGTGCCGCCCAGCCCGGAGGTGGCGCGCTACGACGAGCTGGCTAGGCAGGAGCGTGCCCTCGCCGAGCTGCTCGGCGCCGAGCCCGCGCCCGTGGTGCCAGCCGAGAGCATGCCGGCCACGCACGTCGCCGTCCCGCTGGCCGACGCGGCGCTCGAGGGCCTGGCCGCCGGGCTGGAGGCTGGCGGGCCCGGCGGCGCGAGCCGCCAGGACCTGGAGGCCGCGTCGGGAAAGCGCCGCTCCTGGGTCGGGGCGCGGCTCAGGATGCTGGCCGAAGCCACCGTCATCCGCTCGACAGGGCAGGGGCGCGGCGTCCGCTGGCACCTGGCCGAGGGCGTCGACGGGGCCCGGCTGCGCTCGGCGATCGCGGCCGTCGAGCAGGCGCTGCGTCCGGGCGGCGGTGACGCCACGTGACCGCCGCCGCCTCGAGCGCCGAGGCCCACGGTAGCTGCGGTAGGAGCGCGTCCCACCCCCCATGTGGGGGGCCCGCTCCTACCGCTGCGGTAGCAAACGCTACCGCGACGACCGCTGGCGGTAGGTCGGCGGTAGATCGCCGTCTTCCTACCACGGTAGGTAACTCCCCCTCTTTGACTACTGAAAGTGACGGTTTGCTGTGAACAGCGTTCGGGCCTGGGGCTGGTGCATCGTGATCATCTCAGGCGGGGCGAGCATCTCCCTGGCCGTCCACCACGCGCTGACCGTGGAGGGCATGGAGGAGTGGGTCGCCTGGCTGTACGGCGGTGTGCCGGGCCTGCTGGCTGCGCTCCTGTCGCACCTGGTCGCCCTGCAGGCCAAGCAGCGCGACGTCGGCTGGTTTGTCCGCCTCATGACGATGGCCGTGATGGTCGGCGCGATGGTGATCAACTGGGCGGGGGTGACAGAGGTCATCCAGGCCGTGGCCGGCAAGCTCGCCTGGCTGTTCAGTGTCGTGCTCGATGTCACCGCGCTGCTCGGCCTCAACGCCGTTTTGTCGCCCCCGGCCGAGGGTGACAGCAAGGGCGACAAGAAGGGCGGCGGCAAGGCCGACGAGACCCCTGTGCCGCGACAGCCGCGCCGCCCGGCGCGGCCGAAGCCCGCCCCTGTCACCCCTCCCCAGCCGCCCGTGTCACCCCCTCCTGTCACCCCCGAGCCTGTCACCCCTGCCGTGTCGCCCCCCGCGACAAACTCCGGCGCCGCTGTCACCCCCACGCCGGACGACGGCGGCACGGGCGGCCATGACGAGCAGCCGCCGGTCAAGCTGACCGAGGAGCAGCGGGTCGCCCACCTGCGGGAACTCCTGACGATCGACCCAGGCGCGACCAACAAGACACTGGCGTCGTACCTGGGGGTCAACCCTCGGACGGTGCAGCGCGACATCCGCAACAACGCCGAGCTGGCCGCCCTGCGCGAGGCGGCCAAGAGCGACAGCGACGCCGGCGGCGAGGAACCCGCGGCCGCGGTCGAGGACGACACGTCCACCGGCACGGCGGCGCCGCTGCGGCTTGTCACCCCCAATCCCGGACCTGATTTCGCCCCCGCTGTCACCCCCGGCGAGGAGCGACACGACGCGCTGGACGCCGCCGTGCAGGGGTGACATCGGCCGCCGTGCCACCCCCCATGTCCCCCTCGTGTCACCCCTTTGTCACCCCGCCCATGTCACCCCTGTCACCCCCTGAGAGGACACGCCATGATCACCGTGCAGGGCTACCGGTACGACGTCACCCGCTATCGCCCGCTCGGCTGGCCGCTGGCTCTGCTCGGCGCAGCCGTCGCTTTCCACGCGCTGCCGTGGCCCCTGCGCGTGGTCCCGGCCGCCGCCGTGGTGCTCGCCGTGGCGGCCGTCATCACCGCCCGGGTCGGGCGCGGCGGCGAGCCGCCGTTCCTGGCGATGATGGCCGCGCTCGCCTGGTTCGTGCTCGGGGCCCTGGTGCTCAACCCGTACACCGTCCTCGCGCTGCTCGCCGGCGCGCTCGCCTTCGCCTGGCCGAGGCTGACCGCGCCGGGCTGGCGGATCCCGGTGCCGTATCCGCTGCCGGTCTCCTACCCGATGGCTTCCGGCGCCGCCGTGCTCCTGCAGCCGCCCCGGCCCGGCGTACGGCGTGACCGGTGGTGGTGGCAGTGCACCGGCTGCCTGGCTTCGGGCCGTGCCGTCGCCGCCGAGGACCTGCGTCCGGCCGCCAACTCACATGCTGAGTCCTGCGGCGCTGCCCCCTACCCGGGGCTCCAGCCGGACCAGCGGGCGACCCCCGCCTCTGAGGCGTGATCGGCGGTCACAGCGGCGCTGATGCTGATCGTGCCGTGAGACGGGGCGGTTTGCGCAAACGGCAGGGGCGTGCGCACCGTTTTCGTGCGCTGACGCACGAGGACGGTTGTCCAGAAATTGCGGCAGCGTCAGCTCTCAGCGCTGGTGACCACGCGATACGTGCCTTCACGAAGCAGCATCATGTGACGCACATCACAGGATGCCCGCTCGCGGTTGCGCACCAACAGTGGTTGAATCTTGGACGCCGGGAGCGACTCGCCCGACACGCTAAACCCTCGGGAAACATGGGTGTCCGCGATGATCAGCGTGTATCGTTCCGGGCAGGCAAAAAAAGTGGTGGTGGCGACGTCGCCACCGGGATTAGGGCCCCGGTGTCGGCGACAGCACCACCACCTTGGTCAGCCGAGTCGAGCGTTTGCGGCGCTCTTCCCGACCTGGCCCCCGTCAGAACCCGGGCGAGGACTCAGAGCCTCAAGCCCGGTGACAGACAACTGAAGACTCTAGGAAAGATCAGATGCCTGCACTAACGTGGGTTGGCTTTAGCCTACCCGAAACACGGTGGCGCGTCACACGAACCGCGACGCGAATTAGCCGTGTCCCAAGGTCTTTTGATGTACCCGGCCTCCTGCGAGGCCGGGCCTTTGCCATGCCCGCGCTCGGCCTGAGCGCAGCCTCGTGACCGGGGCCGACACCCGCCTCCTCAGAGTCCGGCGCTGGCAGCGCGACGCCTACGGCGTCGCCTCGCGCACCCTCACGGACGCGGTCACGTACGCGCTCGCCGCGATCGAACAGTGCCAGGAAGGCTCCGAGCCGCCCTGGGACGCCGTCAGGGCGCGTCTGCGCGCCTATCTCGATCACGCCGACCACGCGCACGCCTTCGCGGCGAAGATCGCCGAGAGCCACGGCGTGGCGCCGGAGTCGCCCTCGGCCCGCCGCGCGCAGGTCGACCAGGTCAGCGCCGCGCTGCTGGAGGGCATCGGCACGCTGCACTTCATCGACACTCTGGCGCAGAGCGGTGACCCCCGCTTCGATGACCTGGTCCATGCCCTGGGCCCGCTCGTCGACAACGTGCGCCGCAGCGTGGCCGCCATCGAGCCGCTGCGCCCGCTCCTGGCCGAGCTGCTGCTCAAGAGCCTCGACCCCACCGACTCGCCGGCCGCGACCAGCGGCCTGGCGTCCAGCCGCGAAACCACGGAGCCGCCCCTGACATGAGTGAAGCCCCGCCGCAGCGGGGCCCCCTCCTAATCGCATACCTGCACTGACCTGCTGTTTCGCCTCCAGGTTTCGCACGCCCGGCGAGCAGCTCTGTTCAGTGCGTCCTTTTTGACGCTTGGAGTCACGATAAGCACTCGCCAGGCGGCTAGTCCAGTACGCCCTGAAACCGGCGTGCCGGATGAAGGCCCGCCACCGCCTCTCGTGCCCGTCATCCCGGACGGGCACGTCCTCGCGCCCTCGCTCGTCGTGTGGCTGGAGGCGGACTCCTACCTGGCCGGGACCGGCTGGCACCGCCGGGACTGGCATCGCAGCCATGCCCGCGTCGGAGAGGCGCTCGCGCTCAACGCCGGGCGCGGGATGCAGACCCGGCCGGGCATGACGTGGGAGACGCTCGCCGCCGACGCCGGCGTCGGCCGGACCACGCTGTGGAAGCAGCTGCGCTGGCGGCGCGAGCAGGGCCTGCTGGCCACGATCACGACCGGGTCGACGCCGCGCACGCGGCCGGGCTGCCGGTGGGGCCGCGACGATGACGGCCTGGGGAACCTCGCGGCCGAGTACGCGCTGATCGTGCCGGAGTGGGTGCTGGAGAAGCTGTATGGGCCGGATTGGGCCGACGACCTCGGCGTGACCAGCGGCACGGCCTACGGCTTGGACGAGCCCGCCAGGGAAGGCCGGGAGGTCGTCGCCGGCCCGTGGGACGACGTCCCGTGGCCGTGCCTCACCAGGCCCACCCGCCCCGAGTTTCCGCAGGTCAGCCCGCCTGTGGAGGAAACGCGGACTCCCAGGGTTTCAGATCTTGACCTAGGAGATGAGACTCCTACCGCGCACGTACGCGCGAGAGCAGGCACACACACGGAGACCAACCCGCCGTACCCCCTGCACGCCACGCCAACGACCAGGAGGGATCGCATCGCGGCCGGGGAGCGGATCCGGGCGGAGCACCTGGCGCTGCGCGGCCTGTCGGCCCGCGACCTGGGCAGGATCGGCAAGCCGCTGTTCGCGCTGGGCGGCACGCTGGCGGACCTGGTGCACGCCTTCAACGTGCACCCGGTGCTGGGCCAGTGGACGAGCACCACCGCGGCGCCGGGCGGGCGATCCCGGTCGATGCGGGAGCTGGTTCGGCTGCGCCGCCTCCTCGAGGCGCGGGTCACCGCGTGGATCGGGCCGGACGGGCAGCTGGTGGCGGAGCTGCCGTCGCAGGTGCGGGCTCGGGCGCGGGCGGCAGTCACGCGTGACCGGGCGTGGCGGGAGCGGCTGGCCGAGGTGGTGACGGCCCCAGACCCGGTCCGGCCGGTGCGGAAGCGGACGCCCTCGGCGCCGCCGGCGGAGGTGCGGGCCGATCTGCGGGAGCGGCTCGCGGCGGCGCGGACGAGCTGGGTGGCGTCGCGGGAGCGGGATGTGCCAGGAGGGCTGGTGCGCGCACGACGGCGCGCGGCCGAGAACCGAAAGAAGATGACCTTGTGCGGGGGCGAGACGGCTGAGGAGTGAGTCATGCGCATCACGGGAAACTTGCGAATCTACAAAGTACAGGGCGCGGCTTCGCACCATCCTCCGGGGAGACGTCGCGGCGCTGGCCGCTCCCCCTCCCCGTATACCGGACATTGAGCCTGTTCCTTGGACATCGATGCTGGAACGTCCGCGCTGGCGGTGCCGCACATGAACGGGTGGGCAGAGGTGTGAGCACTAAAGCCGCCGTCTGTACTTTGTAGATTCATAAGTTTCGCACGGGGCGTACGAATCGCGTGAGTCTGGTCACACCCAGGTGTAGTTCTCGTCTGTGATCGGACTGAGAAGCGGATTTCCGGCCTGGCCGCGAGGAGTGTCCAGCGCGCTGACAGCGTCGCCGATCAGCGGGAACAGCGGCAGTTCGGCCGCTTTGCGGTAGTTCACCCACTCGATGATGCCCGGCTCGCTGCTGCCGTCTGGAAGGTCGTCGTATTCCACGGTGGCCAGGTGAGCGCGGATCTCGGGAGTGATGTGGCAGCGGAAGATCATGTGGAGCTTGCGCGGTGGAGGTGTCGGGCCAGGTCGGGTGACCATCTGGTCCTGGATCCAGCACAGTTCCGGCGGGGTCGCGTCGTCGAGGTCGAGCCGCAGCTCCTCGGCGAGTTCCCGGCGCAGGGCGTCAATCAGATGTTCCCCGTTGGCCACGTTGCCGCCGGGCGGGGTGTAGTGCGAGCCGGTGGGCCGGTCGCGCCGGATCAGGGCAATGTCGTCACCGCAGAACACCAGCGCGCCAGCGCGGACTTTCACGCGAGAAAACGGTGTGGTCGGGTCGGTCATGCAGGCAGTATTGCCCCGCGTGGGCCTGAATATCTGGAGAACGGGAGACCTTCCCCCTTCAGGCCCGCGCGGGGCACAAGGTCAAGCGGCGGTAGCAAGCAGGCCCGGTATGGCCAGCTCGGCGCGACCCTCGTCGAGCGACAGGTGTTCGATCTCTACTCCCGTCACGGTGTAACGGCGCAGCCGGGTGCAGGTGCCGCGCATAACGGGGCGCAGATGGCACGGGTCGAGCTCCTCGACGACGAGCGTCGGCCGGTCCGCTGTGATGTTCTTGCCTCCGGCGACAGCGAGCGGCAGGGTGCCGTTCGCGGTGAATGGGATCGGGGCGATCCGCCAGATAGGGCCGCGCACGCTGGAGAGGCTGGCGGCGCCGAAGCCGCGCTCCTCCCTGGGGGTCATCGGCTCGCCGTCGAGGCTGACGAGCCCGCGGAACAGGCCCATGGCGCGGCCCTGGTTGACGATCTGCCCGGTGTCGATGGTGAAGTCGCGGGAGAAGAACGCCGCCGCCGGGTAGTCGGCCAGCTCCAGCGCCTCGGCGTAGCTGGCCAGCAGCGGGATCACCGTGCCCGCCAGGTGGTCGGCGGCGCGCTTGTCCACGCCCTGCCCGAGCGAGGCCGCAGTGGCTTCGAGGCGGGCCAGGACGCCGGCGACGTCGGCCAAGGTGGCGTCGTGGAATGCCTCTCGACGGCCGATGCCACGGAGCTGCTTGTAGGCCAGCAGCGTGTTCAGCACGTGCCGGGTGGCGTCGGTGTACCCGGAGCTTTTGCGGCTCTCGGTGGCCGGGTAGAGGTGCAGGGCCGTGAATGTGCCGTCGTCGTGGAAGTCCGGGTCGGCGGCGAAGTAGTCGCCGTCCGCGTTGGCGAACCGGAACACCGTGGCGGTACGCGCCCGGATCGGGACGGCCACCCGGCCGGCGAGCACGGCACGCACGGTCGCCGGGTCGGGGGTGAGCTGGTCGCCCACCACGTGCAGGTAGCGGCGGCCGGGGGTGGAGAACACGGGCTGGGTACGCTCATCCAGCCGGGAGACTTCCGTCAGCGGCAGCTCGCCATCGTGCGCGGTCAGTGAGATGAGCAGGTGCGGGCCGCACGCGAGCACGTGGCGGCCGTCGATGACGGTGTCGGTCAGCTCGCCGATATCGAGGAGCGGCGCGAACCTCATCTCGACGGCGGCCGTGGCCGGACCGTGGCCGAGCTGGTCGAACACCGGCCGGTAGGTGGTTAGGGCGCTGGCGAAGTCGCGCACGTACTGGGCCCGGCTGGTGGCCCGGTCGCGGCCGGTCCAGCCGATCGTGTACGGGGTGAGCGACAGGCGGATGCCGTCGAACACCTCCGCGTACTCCTCGGCGATCCGCTGGTGCATCGCGGCCAGGTGCGGGTTGAGGCTGGAGTAGCCGACTGTGGAGACGCGCAGCCGCACGCCGAGCACGTCGCGGGCCAGGCCGCACAGCGTGTCCAGGTGCGGGTAGGAGGCGATGTCGTTGTCCAGGTAGGGGAACAGGACGCCGGGCCGGTGGATGCGGCCCCCGGCGATCGTCAGGCCGCGCTCGCCGGCTACCTGGGCGAAGGATCGGGCGAAGGCGGTGAGGCCGCTCTCGGTGAACTGCCACACGTCGCGGCCGGCCTGCTGGGAGCAGAAGCTGCACCGGTTGAAGCAGCCGGTGGCGGGGCTGAGGTACTGCAGGCGGGTGAACGCTTCCTCGGGTAGGGCGCGGAGCTGGTCGAGCAGGGATGCGGAGGTGGTGACGGGGGGCATCAGGAATCCTCTTCATGCCGGGGTCGGAACAGGTTGTGCAGTGCGGTGTGCACGCGCCGGGTGAAGGCGGATGCGGAGTCGGGGCCGTCGAACGGGCGCAGCTGCCCGCTGGTGACGCCCTCGATGGTGGCGATCTCGGCGCCGGGGTGGCACACGATGTCGGGGCCGGGGAGGTTGGCCAGGAGTACCTCGTGCCGGGCGGTGTCGGCGTCGGCGGGGTGCGCGCCCGCCCGCACGCGGTGGAGCTGATCGTCGGGCCCGAGCTGGTAGACGCCGGGCTCGTGGCCGGGGGCGATGCTTGCCGGGCCGGGGTGGCAGAGGCGGGCCTTGACGTAGAACGGGCCGCCGGCCCTGGTGGCGCGGGCGATGGTCTCGGAGTTGAACTCGTGCGGGTCGCCCAACCAGGTCACTCGCTGGCCGAGCATCACGGCCAGGTGGGCGGCGATGAACGGTGGCATGCCGCGAAGCTGCTGGTTGACGGCGGATACCTCGGTGGTGCCCTGGTTGCGCCAGTTGATCTCGTTGAGGAATACCCGCCCGTCAGGGGTGAGGATCGCGTCCAGGCCGAACAGCCCGGCCATGCCGTACCGGCGCCACGTCCAGGCGGCGATCCGCTCGGCGGACTCCACGATCAGTGCGACCGCCTTGGTGGGCCAGGGCCGCGACCAGTCGTTGCCGGCGCTTTTCGCCGGGCCGATCCCTAGCTCTGCCACGCCGACCGACTTATGAGAGGGCCTATCGACGTACACGCGCACGCCGCCGTGCTCGTCCGGGACGCTCAGCACCGTGGTGTTCGATGACCAGCCGTCCACGAACGCGGCGACCCGGAACGGGCCGAGCAGTCGCGCAGCGCGCGGCATGTCGCTTTCGTCGGCGACGAACACGGTGCCGCGCCCGCCCGACGTCACACCGGCCTGCACCACGACGGTGGCGGTGCCGACCCGGCGGCGCAGCTCCCCCAGCTCCGGCAGATGATCGACGTGGATGCACGGGATGCGCACAACGGGGGGCGCACCGGCCGCGCGCAGCAGCTCGTCAAAGACGGGTTTGGCTTCCACCTTGTTGCGCAGGCCGCCGTCGACGGCCGCCACGGTGCCGCCGGGGCCCGCCAGATCGCGCAGCCTGCCAGTGGCATACCAGGCGGTGATGACGGGCGGCCGGTCCAGCGCGACCAGATGCCGAGGGACGTCGTGCCGTACCCGGGACATCCAGCCATGCCGCTCGGCCACTGACCGCACGCGGGTGCGGTGCTCGGCGGCGACGACCGCGCCGGGCGTGGCCGCCGCCCACGCCGGGTAGCAGCCGACGCTCAGCATCGGGCGCAGCGCCTCGATGGGGGTCGGGCCGGTGTAGCTGGTGCGCAGAGCCGTGGTGAACCGCTCGACGCTGACTAGCGGACGGCCGTCCAGCGCCTGCTGCAGCTCCTTGTCCGCCGCGTCCAGCAGGCCCGCGTCTATGCGGGGCATCATGCGGCTCGCTGAGGGAGCATTGGGGAGGCTGCCGGCTTGATCAGGTCGGCGATCTCGGCGGCGATGTCGGCGGGGGCGTGCCGGGAGGTGTCGAACACCCGTAGTTGCTGGTGCCGCCGACCCATGCCCTGTACGAGCATCGCGGCGAACGCGTCGGCGAAGGCGTGGTCCTCGACGCTGCGCCGGTCTCCAGCGTCCGGGTTCTGGCGGACGGCCAGGCGTTCAGCCCGAACCTCGACCGGGGCGTGCAGGTACACGGCGATGTCGAACGGGGCGAACATGCGACACCAACGGAGCGCCAGGCATGCGGCCAGGTGAGGGCCGCCGGCCATGCCGAACGCGGCACACCGGTCGGCGTACCCGTCCTGAATGATGACCTCGCCGGGCCGGTCGGGCGGTGCCCACCGCACGAGCAGCCCGTCAAGCAGGTAGCCAGGGCCGAGAAGCGCGGCCGTGATGGCGCCGGAGTCGGGCTGCCGGACCCGGGGCAGGCGGCGCAGCATCGCCGCGAAGGGGTGGTGGCGAGCGAGCATCCAGGTATGTGATCGCGTGGAAATGCCCCGCTCGCTGAGAGTGGTGGTGAGCGCCTTGACCAGCGTGGTTTTGCCCGTCAGGTCAAGACCATCTACCAGAATGCGCATCGGTTCTCCCGAGGGTTGGATTCCGACTTGCTCCTCAGAGTGGGCGGCGCATCGGCGGAGGAGAAGAGAAAGGTCGTTGCCTTGGGTTGCTTACCGGTTGCCTTGGGTTGCCTTTTTGCTGGCGGGGCTTCACAAGGGCGGCGCGGTCGGAACACACTGAAGGGCGACCCGACCAGGGGGGCCAACCCCGTGGACATCGCACAAGAACGTCATCCGCTGTCAGTGCTTCTGAAGTGCAGAGGCTGGACGAGTGCCGCGTTCCTGCACATGCTGGCCGAGCGGCACCGCAAGCTGGGCTATGGCGGGATCGCCAGCCGGAAGGAGAAGGTTTCTCGCTGGATCGCGGGCGTCTCCGTCCCAGCGATCACGACCCAGTACGCCATGGCTGACCTGCTCCAAATCCATCGGCGCGAGGTCACCGCTCATGGTTGGCCGAGTTGGCTATGCCTGGCCATCCACGACGATCGCGTGGTACTGGAGTCGCCGTGGACAGCCGCGGGTAGCTTGAAAGTATTGGGCGAAGTTGGAGGGCCGGTGGACCGGAGAGCGTTCCTCATCGCATCGACGCATACCCTGGCCGCTATGGCCGCCCAGTGGGCGACCGCTGAGCCTGCCACCGCCAGCACGAGCGGCCGGCGGATCGGCGCCGAAGTCGCCGACCAGCTCGACACGCGCTTAGCCGCCTTGCGCCACCTCGACGACGAGATCGGCGCCGGGCACGTCTACGACGCGGCCACCACCGAGATCCGGCTCATCCGCCGCCTGCTCAGCGAGGCGGCCTACAGCGAGCAGGTTGGCCGGCGGCTGTTCGGAGCCGCGGCTGAGGCGTGTCGCCTGGCCGGGTGGTGTGCCTATGACAACGGGTATCACGCCGAGGCGGAGCGGCAGTTCTTCGCCGCCATGCGCTCGGCTGCGTCCGCCGGCGATGAAACGATCGGTGCGCTCACGCTCGCGTTCTGGGCCAACCAGCGCTACGCCACCGGCACCCCGCGGGTGGCGCTCGACATGCTGGAGCGTGCGCTCGCCTCCCGCCGCATCACCTCAGGCCGGGTGACGGCGCTGCTGTACGCCCGCCAGGCCCGCGCCTACTCGCTCATGGGTGAGGCGGTGCCGGCGTATCGCGCTGCGGAGGCCGCATTCACCGCCTACGGCAAGGCTGGTCCTGCCGGCGAGGACTTGCCTGCCCTGTACTGGATGAACATGGGAGAGCTGCACCAGTTCGCGGGCAGCGCAGCCCTGTCGCTGGGCGAGCCGCGCCGGGCCCTTGAGCATTTCGACGCCGCTGTGCGGGGCGAGGACGCCTACGACAGCGGCCAGGAGGCGCGTGGCGCCGCGATCTATCTCGCGCGCCGGGCGGAGGCGCATCTCGCGATCGGTGACCTTGACGCCGCCGTGGAGGTTGCCGAGCAGGTCCTGCAGCTCATGGGTGGGGTGGAGTCGGCGCGCGGTGGCAGCGCCCTGCAGGATCTGCGTGCCGAGCTGTTGCACCACAAGGACGTGCCGGTGGTGAGCGGGTTCCTGGATCTGACGGCTTAACCATGGAGGAGCGGAGTGTTGTCGCGCTGGTGCGCGCCCTGCAGCCGGCGGCACAGCGCGATTTCCTGCGCAGCGAGGAGTTCCAGGCGCTGTCGGCGGAGGTGAAGGAGAGGTTCTTCGCCGTGGTGCCGGAACTCGCCGAGGAAGCGCGGCGCTCCGGGCCGGCCGCCAGCACGGAGTGGCCTGGCGAGAGCGCCGAGCTTTAGGGCCCTGACCAGCAAAAACGCCCTAAATGATCTTGGTAAAAGGGTTGTTGTTGATCTTGATTCGAGTGATGATCGGGGTTGATCATTTTTGAAGGCGTTTCAAGATCAACACCGGGTTTATCCCGGCGGAAACGCCGCCCTCCCCTCACGAACGGAGCCGCTTCCGCATGCCCGACACCGACACCAGGCCCGCGCTCGACGAGCTCGACTTCAGCGCCGAGGCCATCGCCGTCGCTGCCTTCGACGCCACCGGCCAGATGCGCGACGCCCACCACGCCGCCGCCTGGGCCGCCACGCTCGGCGTACGCGCCCACCTGAGCACGGACGGCTTCTACGCCGTGCACGAGACCATCACCCACGTCATCGCCAGCAGCACCCGCGACCTGGCACCCGGCAGCACGGCCAGCTTCCTGACCTGCGCCGCCGCAGCCACCACGGCCGCGACCACCGTCGCCGAGGCGCACGCCCACCTCGACCACGGCACCGAAACCTGCGCCGACTGCGGTTTCCACGCCACCGAGCGCATCATCCGCGACCCCGGCCACCTGCTCGACGAGGCCATCGCCCGCTACATCGCGCACCGCAACGGCCGCGACGACGTCGCCGACTGGGGCGGCCACCTCGCCGGAGACATCGCCACCCTCGCCGGAGGCCGCTGGTACGTCAAGCGGCCGGGCAACGCCCGCGAGGGCTGCTACCGCTCCCCCGCCCCCGACGCGCCGCTCGACGGCATGGACGGGCCGCTGGAGTACTACCTGCACGCCGAGCCCGGCGACTCTCCCTCCCTGGTCCGCGAGCTGGTAGGGCTCAAGGTCGTCCACATGATCGACCGCGCCTCGACGAAGCTCGGCATCACCAGCGAGCTGATCGAGCTGGAGGACCTGCTGTTCCGCGACGACTACACCGGCCAGGAGCTGCTCGCCGCCAGGCGCGAGCACTTCCCGGCCGCGCAAGGCCCGAAGTGGGTGTGGGTCTGCCCCGCCCACATCCGATAAAGGTAAGTGCAACCACTTATAAAGCTCGCGCCGCCACGCGCGGCGCGAGCCCGCCCACCCCAAGGAGAACCATGACCAGCTCGCCGACCATCGACCAAGCCCAGGAGACGGGCCGCTACCTGTACCTCCTGCAGCGCCTGCACGCCTTCGGCGACCTCGCCGACCTGCGGCCCTGGCTCATCACCATCTGCATCCAATGCGGTAAGCCCGGCAGCGACGCCCCGCACCTGACGATCGGCGGCTTCGTCGCCATCGGCTGCGGCGGGTACTTCCAGATCGACCCCAACGCGCTCGGCATGGACATGCCGGACTGGGACGACTGGACTCGGGTGAAGCCGGACGTCCAGATCGGCCCCTGGCGGCCCACCAGCGCCGCCGCTGACGACCCCGGCGTCACGGCCAAGGCCACCATCACGGTCGAGCTGGTCGCCCCCGCTGGAGCACCCACCTCCGAAAGGGCACTGCACCGAGAGCTGCTGGACCATCTGGACGGCCACCAGTTCGAGGTGCAGCACGACCCCACCGAGGACCCCAACGGCTACACCATGGTGGAGGTGCGCACCCGATGAGCCCCCTGCCCCCTATCAGCAGGTACGACCGGGTGCAGCTCGCTGACGGCACCCTCGGCATCGCCTGGCGCGTCTCCGACACCAGCGGCACCGTCTGGGTCAACCCGGACAACCACCAGAAGCCGCTGATCGAGGCCCCCCGCGAGCAGGTCACCCGCCTGTTCGGACCGGGCGAGCCCGTCATTCTGAAGCGCGGCGCCTCACCGCAGACGGGCATCTCCGAGCTGCGCGTGGTCGCCCGCTACACCAGCAACGGCTGCTACCGGCTCGTGGAAACCACGTACTACACCGGGTGTGACCACGACGCCGAGGACATCCAGCCGCTGCCCGCCGAGGGCTACGGCTACAACGTCAAGTCCACGCGCAAGGAGCGGGGCAACTACTACGTGCCCGGCAAGCGCTGCTACGACTGCGACCGCACCATCGACCCGATGCGCCGCGACGGCGTGCCCTGCGTCAACGCCTTTTGGCACGCCAGGAACGTGCTGGACAACTGCGGACGCGGCTGGATCGAGGCCGTCCCGATCGCCGAGCTGCCCGACGACATCAAGGCCACCCTCATGGAGGTGCCGCAGTGAGCATCCGCTACGTCCAGGCCGGCGAGACCGTGGCCATCATCGGCAGCGGCAGCGAAGCCGCATGCGCCTACCAGATCAACGACCGCCCGGTCCTGGTCACCCTGCACGAGCACCGTGGCGGCGAGCTGTACGTGCCGATCGGCAGCCCGGCCGGGTGGGGCATGACGCTGCGCGAGATCGGGTTCAGGCGCGACGCCACCGGGTGGTACGTGCCCGAGGAGCTGGTCCCGCCGCAGCGGCCCCTCGCCGACGCGCTCGCCGCGCACACGGGAGTGATCGTCCTGGGCCCGCTCACCCGCCAGCTGCACACCAGCGTCGGCGGCGCAGCCCTCTACGTAGAGGGCCGATGCGTCGAGCAGGCCACCTACACCCTCACGCACGCCACCCCGACGTCGGAGACGAGCTGGACGCTGCGCTTCCAGCACCCCGGCGGCAAGGCCATACCCGGCAGCCTCTCCGGCGGGACGACCAGCGTGCTCACCGCGCTTACGGACCGGCTGGTCCACACGCATGGGGGCCGCCACAGCGAGATCGGTATCCACCTGGCCAGCGAGGTGGCCTGGTGAGGTGGAAGGACGGTGCGCTCGTCCCGGTCCCGGACGGCGAGGTGGACATCACGTCGGCGGACGTGCAGTTCCCCCTCGCTGACCTGCCGGTCCTCGTGTGGGCGCTTGAGCTGGCGGCTCCACGCGCTGTTCGAGGCCCGCGAGGAGTTCGGCGTCCACTACCAGCCCGACAAGAAGGTGTAACACCATGCCCGAGAACCCCGCCCAGCATCTGCAGGACCTGATCACCAAGGTCGAGCTCGCCACGAGCGAGACGGAGCAGGCCGCCGCCATGCAGACCCTGCGCGCGGAGGTCGACCGCACCATCGCGACCTACGTCGAGCGCCTGGCCGAGGCCAGGGCGAACACGGTCGCCCCCGACCAGGCCGAACAGGTCCTGACCGCGCTCGGCAAGGCGTTCCCCACCCCGCCCGGAGACGGCCCGCAGCTGGTCGAGAGCTACGAGCGGTACGAGGTCGTCTGGCCGGCAGGCGACCTCGGCTGGCCGCGCGAGTTCATCGACCACCCCGACATCGACAACCTGCTGCCCTACGGAGTCTGGGTCGACGCGATCGACGCCAGCCGCCTGGGCATCTACACGAGGAGCTGAACCATGATCACCACCGCATACGTGGACGACGCCTGGTGGCGCGGCTACGACTACGCCTGCTACCGCGCCGCGCTCGGGCAGGGGCTCGCGCCGATGGCGCTGCGGCTGGCCGCAGCGAAGATCCCCTTCTGGGTCGAGCAGACGGGCGGCTTCTGCATGACCATCGGCGTCGGCCTCACCAATGACCGCTACATCTGGGTGACGAACGCACGCGAGCGCATCGAGCCCGACACCACCGTTGACGACCTTCGCTGGTACGCCTGCGAGTACCGCGACGACGGTCCCGACGTCGACCGCGAGAACACCGCAACGGAACTCACCGACGCAGGCACCTGCCAGGAGACCGCGGCCGTCATCGCTGAGGAGCTGAGGGGGTCCGGCGTGGACGACGTCACCCCGGACGTCGAGGGCAGCCAGACGCTGTACCGCGACGCCTACGCCCAGGGCCTCGCCCCGATGGCGGTGAGCCTGACCATTAACCGCGTCCCCTTCACCGTTGAGCGGCCGGACGGTGACGCCACCGTCCTGCAGATCCCCCTCACGCCGGAGACCCGGCTGTGGGTCACTTCTGCCGGAGGCGCCTACACCGACGAGACCGAGGAACTGCGGTGGAGCATCAACCTCGGTGAGCCCGTCACCACCGCCGAAGCCCTCGCCG
>NZ_JBFAQA010000036.1:56552-107703 GCF_040677005.1 Nonomuraea sp. NPDC049421 | reverse complement strand
GCGCCCGCGGACCAAAGCCCGGCGAACGGGGTCGCCGGCAAGCACGACACCGCCGCCATCCCCGGTGCTCTGCCCGCCGGTTCGGCGCTGCCCGCCACCGTCCCGGCCGTCGCCGCGGCCGTCCATCCCGTGGAACCGGCCGAACAGGTCACCGCCGAACAGATCACCACCGACCAGGACGCGTCCGACCGGGACGCAGTTGGGCGGGACACGACCGGCTCTCGGGACGAACAGGCCGGCACCGCCCAGCGCGACACCCCCGCCCATCACCCCACCGGGCGCGACACCACCCCGGACGTCACCGGACGTGACACAAGGCCCGACTCCGCCCAGAACGCGGGAAGGGACACGTCCCCCGACACCCGGCAGGAGACCTCCGGCCCGAACGCCCAGCGGGCCCCCGTCGCGACCACCGACCAGCAGACGATCGTCGCCCCGCCGCGTACGGACACGACCGCGCCGCCCCCGCCACCCGCGCGCCAGGCCCACGGCGACCGGCCCGCCGACGTGATCGTCGCCCCTGCCCGGCCGCACGACGTGCCAGGGCTCCCCGCCCATGATCAGACCTCCGCGGCGAGAACGCAGACCCCCCGCACACCCGTCCCGGAGATCGACCGACCCGCACAGAACGGACGGCCCCAGGGCGAGGACGGCCGCCGGCCCGCCGACGCGAGCCCGGCCGGCGAGACCGGCCAGTCCCAGGAGCGTGGGCCCGGCCTGTCCTCGGAGCGGGTGGCGGCGCAGCCGCCCGAGCGGGTAAGCGCCCAGTCGCCGGAGCGTTCGGGCGAGGCGGTCGGTCGCGGCGCCCCGCACGACCAGAACATCCGCCCCAAGGCGGCCGAGCACGCGCCCGAGGCGGGAGTGGCGTCGCAAGAGGCGCGGCGGCCGCTCGTGGCGGCGTCAGGCGGGCCGGATGCCGTGCTGGTCGGCGGGCACCCGGCGGTGGCGCCTTCGCGGCCGCGCAGCTTCGCCGAGGCCGAGGCGACGTTCCACCGCTGGACCCCCGGCAACGGCGAGGGCCGCGCCGACGGCCCCAACCGCATCGAGCGGCTGCTCACCGGCCAGGGCGACGAACGGGGCGACGGACGGGGAGGCGCCACCCGGCCGGATCCCGAGTTCCTGCTGCCCGGCTGGGCCCTGATCAACGAGTTGCCCACGGTGCGCGCCGACGAGGCGACGGCCCTGACCCTGGCGCAGATGCACGCGAGCCTGCCGAGGGAGAATTCGAGGGTCGCGATCGAGAACCTGGCAGAGGAGCTGTTCGACAGCAGGTACGCCGTGGACGCCGTGGTGGAGCTCTACCAGGACGCCCAGCGCCAGGGCATGGCCCCGGAGGTGGCACGCGGCAGTGCCATGCTGGCCGACGCGCTCCGTCTCGCGATGCCCCACGACGATCTTCGCTGGCTCGGTTACCAGCATCGGGCGCTGCTGGACGTGACGACCCCGGAGGACGCGCGCACGCTCGGGCTGCTGGTCAACATGATGTCGCCGCACCTGAGCCTCGAGGGGCTCCACACCTACCTGTCCCCTTGGATGCAGCAAGAGGGGCTCATCCGCTACCACCAGGTGCTACCGCTGGTCCGGGCGGCGGACGCCGCCGGATTCCTTCCTCCTGGGCTGCACTACGTGGCCGAGTTCCATGCGGTGATGGCGGCGTTCCGGCAGGTGGAGCCGGAGCTGTGGACGGGCGTGGTGGCGTCGGTGAAGCTGGGCGTCGACGGGCTCAGCCCGGCCGACGCCCGGATGCTCGGTTCGCTGCACGGCATCGCCGGGGCGCCGGACGTGCCGCCGGGGATGCCCCATCAGCAGCCGCTCGAAAGCCTGGCGCAGCAGCTGGGCCAGGGAGGATCGATCGAGCAGCTGCTCCGTCTGGCCGCGGACGCCCGTACGCACGGCTCCGACCCGACGCGGGCGGCCGACCTGCAGGAGCTCCATGAGCTGCTGGCGACGCATCGGGCGCGGGATCCCCACCTGTGGAACGGCCTGCGGCTGGCCGACGACCACCACCTTCCCGCCGTGCGCGACGACCAGGCACGTGTCCTGAGCAGGCTGGCGGAGCTCGCCGGGCCTGCTCAGGACCGGCCGGCCTGGGTGTTCGACCCGCTGCGCCGGCTCGCGTACGACGCCGGGCTCGGGCACTCGGTGCCGGAGCTGGTGCGGCGGGCGGAACAGGCCGGGGGCAACGGCCTCGACCTCTCCGGTCCGGTGGACCGCCGGCAGGTGGTGGACGCGCTGCGGGGCCCGGGCCCGCGCGACCCGTACGGCGTGGCGGGCGACGGCCGCCCGATGCCCCTGCGTGACGCCGAGCCCGGCCTGCACAATGTGACGCCCGAGGAGGCGCGCGCCGCGCGGCGGTTCGCGGAGCAACGCTGGGAGGAAGCCTTCCGGAACGTGAATCGCATCTTCAACCGCGGCGCCCACACGGCCCCCGAGGAGTGGCGAGCGGCGAAGGCCGAACTCGGCCTGTGGAGTGATCACTGGAGGGCGTGGGGGCGCCGGCCGGACGTCCCCGAGATGTCGTTCACCGGCGATTTCGCCGCCTACCGGCGCGCTTACGAGCGGGCACTGGCGCGGGTGGCCGACGGCGAGACGCTGATCCCGTACATGATGCATAACGTCACCGCGGGCGTCGGTACGCATGACCACGGGCACGGGTTCGCCGTGAAGATCGAGTTCGACCTACCGGCCAGGATCAAAGACGACGCCCTCGCGACCATCGACGCTGTCCTGCGCCAGGCCCGGCTGATCGACGGTGAGCACGGGTGGCAGCTGCTGAGGAGCGCCCCGGCGCACAGCGTGCTGGTCTCACCCCTCATGCACGACGTGCGCTCGACGTGGTCGAACCTGAAGCAGGCCGTCGAGATCATCAACGCTTTCGGCGGCGTCGCGACGTACCGGACCGCCGCCCGCGTCGAAGTGAGCACCGGTCCCATCGGCCGCATGGTGGACGCTCAGCGCGCCCTGGCCACGTACGTCGATCACCACGCCGACACGCTCTTCCGGCTGGCGCAGAACCCGGCACGTGAGGAGCACAACGGGTTGTGGCAGCGCGAGCCGAATGAGGAGCCGCTCGGCCGGGACGCCTCGGCGGAGGAGATCCCGCGCGGGCACGGCCGGTTCAACGCGGTCGACATGACCGGCATCCGAGGCGGGGATGACGACCGGGTCGAGTTCCGGCTGTGGGACGGCTCGCTCGATCCGGCCGTCATCCAGACGCAGGTGAAGCTCTCGCTGGCGATCGTGGAGGCCGCCGTGCGCAACGCGGGCATGGAGGCGCTGCCGAACGGCGGCCATCTGGACGCCGTCGGCAGTCACGACGTCTACCGCGAGGCGGGCGCCGCGGCGGACCTGACGGAGATGGGCAGCCTGAGCTTCCGGATGCTGGCGGACGAGCTGTTCTGGCGGGCCGAGGACAAGGAGCAGCTGCTGGCGCTGTTCGCGGCGACCCGCTGGCCGTCGAGGAAGCTGTGGCAGGGGCCGCCGACCTTGCCGGCGAGGCCGACCCCAGAAGACTTGTCCGTTGTATACGATAAGTTCCTCTATGACTGATCTGACGCTGGGCGCGGCCCATCGGACCTTGCGCGACAAGGTCACCAAGGAGCTTCGCCGCCGCATTCTCTCCGGCGAGCTGGCCCAGGGTGAGCGACTGGTTGAGGACCGGCTGGCCGCCGCGCTCGGCGTCTCGCGCAACCCCGTACGCGAGTCCATCAGGGTCCTGGCCGCCGAGGGCTTCATCGAGGTCGTCCCCCGGCTCGGCGCCACCGTCGCGCGCCTGTCGGCGGAGGAGGGCGAGGAGCTCTTCGACGTCCGCATGGCGATCGAGGGCCTCGCGGCGCGGCTGGCCGCGCGCAAGCACACCCCCGAGGCCGTGGCGAGGCTGCGTCACGTGCTGGAGCAGGCCAAGGCGGCGGTGGACAGCGGCAGCCTCGAAGAGGTCGCCGACCTCAACACCGCCTTCCACCTGGCGGTGGGCGAGGCGGCGGGCAACTCCTACCTGGCGCTGATGATGACGCCGATGCTGCAGCGGGCGCAGTGGGTCTTCAGCCAGACCGCCGCCGTACGCGGCCCGCACTCGTGGCAGGAGCACCTCAGCCTGTGCGAGGCGATCGAGGCGGGCGACGAGGACGAGGCGCAGGCCAGGGCGGTCGCGCACGTGGCGGCGGCGCGGCGGTCGTTCCTCGCGGCGGCGAGCCGGAAGCCAAAACCGGCAAACGATTAGGAAACACTCAGGTAACGACATAGGGTAACGAAACACCACTGAAATGTCAGACCTTGTATACAGTCTCCTAAACGTTTAACCGGAGGCACCATGCGACCGTCACACAAGGTCGTCGCGGCGCTCGTCACTCTCCCCCTTGCCCTGACGGCCTGTGGTGGAGGCGGAACGAGCAGCACCCCCGCGGCACCTAGTTCCATAGCGACCGCCTCGGCCGACCACCGGCCGGTCAAGGCCGGTGGCACGCTCAACATCGCGCTGAACGCCGACCCAGACGCACTGGACCCGAGCGTCTCCACCACGCTCGTGGGCCGCGAGGTCTTCACCAGCATGTGCGAGAAGCTCTACGACATCGATGCCTCGTCCGCCCTCGTCCCGCAGCTCGCCGCGGCCCCGCCCGAGCTGTCCGACGACGGCAAAGAGGTGACGATCAAGCTGCGTGCGGGCGTGAAGTTCAACGACGGCACGCCGCTGGACGCCGAGGCGGTCAAGAAGTCGCTGGACCGGCACCGTACGTGGGAGAAGTCCGCCCGGCAGGCCGACCTGGCCGCGGTGTCGAAGGTGACGGTGGCGGACCCGTCCACGGTCAAGCTTGAGCTGACCCAGGCGTTCACGCCGCTGACCGCGCAGCTCGCCGACCGCGCCGGCATGATCATGTCGCCGAAGGCGCTCGACTCCGAGGGCGACAACTTCGGCGCCAACCCGGTGTGCGTGGGCCCGTTCAAGTTCGCGAGCAGGACCTCGGGCAGCCAGATCGTGCTGGAGAAGTCGCCCGACTACTACGACGCCGCCAAGGTCAAGCTGGACAAGCTCGTATACAAAATCATCGTCGACCCGAACGTACGGGCCGCGAACCTCAAGTCCGGCGACGTGCAGGTGGCCGACCAGCTCGCCACCAACACCGTCAAGGGCGTGCAGGACGACCCCAACCTGACCGTCGTCTCCGGTGGCGGCCTGGGCTACTACGGCTTCCAGATCAACATCGGCAACGTCAAGGGCTCGACCGCGAAGCCCGGCCCCGTGGACACGCCGCTGGGCAAGAGCCCGCAGCTGCGCGAGGCGTTCGAGCTGGCGCTCGACCGGGACGCGATCAACAAGACCGTCTACAACGGGCTGCACGAGGTGGACTGCTACCCGGTGCCGGGCGACAGCCCGTACCGGGCGAAGGACCTGCCGGCCTGCCCCAAGCGTGACCTGGCCAAGGCCAAGCAGCTCGTGCAGGCGTCCGGCGTGCCGACGCCGATCACGGTCACCATGGCCACCCCGAACGACGCCGTCAACCAGCGCCTCGCGCAGGTCATCCAGTCGATGACCAAGGAGGCCGGCTTCGACGTCAAGGTGCAGACGGCCGAGTTCGTCAGCGTGCTGGAGCAGGGCAAGGCGGGCAAGTTCGACGTGCTGCTGAGCGGCTGGTCGGGCCGGGTGGACCCGGACGGCAACCTCACGAACCTCATCACCACGCAGGGCAGCAACAACTACGCCGGCATGTCCGACCCCGGCATCGACGACCCGATCAAGCAGGCCGCGGCCGAGACCGACCAGGCCAAGCGCGCCGAGCTCTACGGCGCCGCCATGAAGAAGGCCGCCGAGCTACGGGGCGTCGTGTACCTGTACCACAACCTGTACTACCTCGGCATGAACAAGAACGTCGCCGGCGTCCAGTACTTCAAGGACGGCCTGCCGCGCTTCGTCACCGCCGGGTTCGCCGCCTGATGCTCTGGTTCATCCTCCGGCGCTGCGGGTCGGCCGTGATCGTGCTGTTCCTGTCGAGCGTGCTGATCTTCCTGGGCGTACGGGCGCTGCCCGGCGATCCGGCCACCGTCATGGCCGGCCAGGAGGCGTCGCCCGCGGCGATCGAGGCGATCAGGCACGAGTTCGGCCTGGACAAGCCGCTGCCCGCGCAGTACCTCGACTACCTCGGCCAGACGCTGACCGGCAACTTCGGGCGTTCGACGCAGGACCAGCTCCCGGTGGCCGACATCCTCCTGGAGCGGCTGCCGGTGACGCTGGAGCTGTCGGCGCTGGCCATGCTGGTCGCGGTGATCGTCGGCGTGGGCGCGGGCATCGTGGCCGCCGTACGGCGCGGCAAGGTCGCCGACTACCTGGCCACCGGCTTCGGCCTGGCCGGGTTGTCGGTGCCGCACTTCTGGCTGGGCCTGCTCGGCATCCTGTTGTTCGCGGTGACCTGGCGGGTGCTGCCCGCCTCCGGGTACGTCCCCTTCACCGAGGACCCCGTGCAGAACCTGCAGCGGATGATCCTGCCCGCCGTCGTGCTCGGCACGGGCTTCGCGGCGATCCTGATGCGGCAGACCCGCTCGGCCATGCTGGGCGCGCTGTCGGCCGACTACGTCAGGACCGCGCGCTCGAAGGGCCTGCCCGAAGTCAAGGTCGTCGGCGCGCACGCGCTGCGCAACAGCCTGACGACCGTGGTGACCGTGCTCGGCCTGCAGCTCGGCGCGCTGATCAGCGGCGCCGTGGTGACCGAGCAGATCTTCGTCATCCCGGGTTTCGGCAAGCTGACCGTGGACGCGGTGCTGACCAGGAACTATCCCGTCATCCAGGCGGTCGTGCTGGTCACGGTCGTCGGATACGTGCTGGTCAACCTGCTGGTCGACATCGCCTACGCCTTCCTCAACCCGCGGATCCGGTTGTCGGGAGGCGGCCATGACTGAGGTGATGCGCAGGACGCGGCTGTGGCGGCGCTTCCGCCGCAGGCCGATGCCGATGGCCGGGCTCGTCCTTGTGGTCGCGTTCGTGCTGCTGGCGCTGCTTGGCCCGCTCGTGACGGGCGACCCGGCGGCGCAGGACTACATGGCCACACTGGCGCCGCCGTCGGGCGCCCACCCGATGGGCACCGACGACCTGGGCCGCGACGCGTTCGCCAGGATCGCGCACGGCGCGCAGGTCTCACTGCAGGCGGGCGTGCTGTCCACGCTGCTCGCGATGGTGGTCGGCATCCCGATCGGGCTGGTCGCCGGGTTCTACCGGCGCTGGCTGGACCCGATCGTGATGCGACTGGTGGACGTGACGCTGGCCTTCCCGTTCCTGGTGTTCGCGGTGGGCCTGGCCGCCATCATCGGTCCCTCGCTGAAGGGCGTGGTGCTGGCGCTGGGCTTCTCCCAGCTGCCCGCCGTCATCAGGATCACCCGGGGCGAGGTGCTGGCGGTCAGGGAGATGGACTACGTGGCCGCGGCCGTCGCCGACGGCGCGGGCGACGGGCACATCATCTTCCGCTACGTGCTGCCGAACTGCCTCAGCCCGCTCATCGTGCAGGCCACGGTGGCGATCCCCGCCGCGATCATCGGTGAGGCCACGCTGTCGTTCCTCGGCCTGGGCGTGCAGCCGCCGACCCCGTCGTGGGGCGTGATGCTGACGACCGCGCAGCAGTATCTGAGCGACGCGCCCTGGCTGGCGATCTGGCCCGGCCTGATGATCGCCCTGGCCACGCTCGGCTTCAACCTGCTGGGCGACGGGCTGCGTGACGTACTGGACCCGAGGAGCGCCCGATGAGCCTGCTGGAGATCAGCGACCTGAGCGTGGGCTTCGCCACCGAGGACGGGCTCGTGCAGGCGGTCAGGGACATCTCGCTCACCCTGGACGAGGGCGAGATCCTGGCGCTGTGCGGCGAGTCCGGCTGCGGCAAGTCGGTCACCGCGATGTCGGTGCCGCGGCTGCTGCCGCCCGAGACGACCCGCCTGAAGGGCTCGATCACGCTGGACGGCCGCGAACTGACCACACTGCCCGAGCCGGAGATGCGGCGGGTGCGCGGCAAGACGGTCTCGGTCGTCTTCCAGGAGCCGATGACCTCGCTCAACCCGTCGTTCACGGTCGGCTACCAGATCAGCGAGGTGCTGCGGCGGCACGAGAAGCTGTCGCGGCAGGCCGCCGCCGCGCGCGCGGTCGAACTGCTGGAGCTGGTCGGCATCCCGGCGCCGAAGCGGCGCATGAAGGAGTACCCGCACCAGCTGTCCGGCGGCATGCGGCAGCGCGTGATGATCGCGATCGCGGTGGCCTGCTCGCCGCGCGTGCTGATCGCCGACGAGCCCACCACGGCGCTCGACGTGACGATCCAGGCCGGCGTGCTGGACGTCTTCCGTGACCTGCGCGACCGGCTCGGCACCGCGATCATCCTCATCACGCACGACCTGGGCGTGGTGGCCGACATCGCCGACAGGGCCGTCGTCATGTACGCCGGCCGCGCCGTCGAGCAGGCCCCGGTGACCGAGCTGTTCGCCAACCCGCGTCACCCGTACACGCTGGGCCTGATGAAGGCCCTGCCGTCGGCGGCGGTCGACGGCCGGCTGGCGGAGATCCCCGGCATGGTGCCGTCGCCGCTGTCGGACCCCGACGAGTGCGCCTTCCACGACCGCTGCCCGCGCGCCCAGGCCGACTGCCGGCTGTCCAGGCCGCCGCTCACCCGCCAGGGCGATGGCCACCTGGCGGCCTGCTACCACCCGGGAGGTGACCGGTGATCCTGCGCATCGACAACCTGGTCAAGCACTACGGCCCCGTACGCGCCGTGGACGGCCTGTCGCTGGAGATCGGCGAGGGCGAGGTGCTCGGCCTGGTCGGCGAGTCGGGCAGCGGCAAGTCCACGGTCGGCAAGTGCGTGCTGCGGCTGACCGAGCCGACCGCCGGCTCGATCGAGCTGGCCGGCCGGGACATCACCCACCTGTCGCGGCGGGCCATGCGGCCGCTGCGCAGGGACGTCCACATGGTCTTCCAGGACCCGTTCTCCTCGCTCAACCCGCGCTTCACGATCGAGCAGATCGTGGCCGAGCCGCTGCTGCGGCACAAGGTGGGCGACCGTCGCGAGGTGACGGCCAAGGTGGCCGCCATGCTGGAGAAGGTCGGCCTGCGCCAGGAGATGCGCAGGCGCCACCCGCACGAGCTGTCCGGCGGGCAGCGGCAGCGGGTGGGGCTGGCCAGGGCGCTCGTCCTTGAGCCGAAGCTGGTCGTGGCCGACGAGCCGGTCTCCGCGCTGGACGTGTCGGTGCAGGCGTCGGTGCTCAACCTCATCACCGACCTGCAGCGGGACATGGGCTTCTCGTGCCTGTTCATCACCCATGACCTGTCGGTGGTGGAGTTCCTGGCCGACCGGATCGCGGTCATGTACCTGGGCCGGATCGTCGAGTCGGGGCCGACGGCTGAGATCTTCGCGCAGCCGCGGCATCCGTACACGCAGGCCCTGCTGTCGGCGGCGCCGGTGGCCGACCCGGTCAGGCAGCGGGAGCGGCGCAGGATCGTGCTGGGCGGCGACGTGCCGAGCCCGGTCGATCCGCCGGCCGGGTGCCGCTTCCACACGCGGTGCCCGCTGGCGTACGACGAGTGCCGCACCGCCGAGCCCCTCTTGAACGACCCACGTGGCAGCGGTCACCCCGCCGCCTGCCACCTGGTAACGGCGGATCGCGTCCCCGACGCCGCCGCCCCCCGATGAGAAGGAGAAAGTCTTGTTCACCACCAGGCCCGAGCTGTCGGGCGACTTCGGCATGGTCGCCAGCACGCACTGGCTGGCCTCGGCCACCGGCATGGGCGTGCTGGAGCGCGGCGGCAACGCCTTCGACGCGGCGGTGGCCGCCGGGTTCGTGCTGCAGGTGGCCGAGCCGCACCTGAACGGTCCCGGCGGCGAGGTGCCGATCCTGCTGTGGAGCGAGGAGGAGCAGAAGGTGTCGGTCGTGTGCGGGCAGGGTGTGGCGCCCGCCGCGGCCACCATCGAGCGCTTCGCCGAGCTGGGCCTGGACGTCGTGCCCGGCACGGGCCTGCTCGCGGCCACGGTGCCCGGCGCGTTCGGCGGATGGATGCTGATGCTGGAGCGCTGGGGCACCTGGGAGCTGGCGGACGTGCTGGCGCCGGCCATCCACTACGCCGAGCACGGCGTGCCGGTGCTGGAGCGCATCTCGGCCACGATCTCGTCGGTCGAGAGCCTGTTCAGGGACGACTGGCCCACCTCCGCGGCGACGTGGCTGCCCGGCGGGAACGTTCCCAAGCCGGGCACGAAGCTGGCCAACCCGGTGCTGGCGGCGACGTACCGGCGGCTGGTCGCCGAGGCCGAGGCGGCGTCGAGCACCCGTGAGGGCCGCCTGGAGGCCGCCAGGAGGGCCTGGTACGAGGGCTTCGTCGCGGAGGCGATCGCCGAGTTCAGCGCCAAGACGGCCTGGCGCGACAGCTCGGGCGAGGTGCACGGCGGCCTGCTGACCGGCGACGACCTCGCGGGCTGGCGGGCGTCGGTGGAGGAGCCGCTGACCTTCGACTACCAGGGCCACACCGTGGCCAAGACGGGCCCGTGGGGTCAGGGCCCGGTGTTCCTGCAGCAGCTCGCCCTGCTGGACGGCACCGGCCTGGAGTCGATGGAGTTCCTCGGCGCCGACTACGTGCACACCGTGACCGAGGCGGCCAAGCTGGCCTTCGCCGACCGCGAGGCCTGGTACGGCGACACCGACGTGCCCATGGCCGACCTGCTGAGCCCGGCCTACAACGCCGGGCGGCGCACGCTGATCGGCGCGCGGGCCAGCCTGGAGCTGCGGCCCGGCGCCCCCGGCGGGCGCACGCCCAGGCTGCCGGTCTTCCCCGACCCCGGCACGTTCAGCGCCGCGCCCGGTGTGTCGGGCGGCCGCAAGCCGCAGGGGGTCGGCGAGCCGACCGTGGCGCGGGACGGCATGGTCAAGGGTGACACGTGTCACGTGGACGTGGTGGACCGCTTCGGCAACATGGTCTCCGCCACGCCCAGCGGCGGCTGGCTGCAGAGCTCCCCCACGATCCCGCAGCTCGGCTTCTGCCTCGGCACCAGGGCGCAGATGTTCTGGCTGCAGGAGGGCGTGGCCACCGCGCTGCGGCCCGGCGCGCGGCCGCGTACGACGCTGTCGCCGTCGTTCGCGCTCAGGGACGGCAAGCCGTGGCTGGCGTTCGGCACCCCGGGCGGCGACCAGCAGGACCAGTGGAGCCTGAACTTCTTCCTCGCGGTCGTGCACGGCAAACTGAACCTCCAGGAGGCCGTCGACGCCCCCATGTTCCACAGCGAGCACTTCCCCAGCTCGTTCTTCCCGCGCGGCTCCCGCCCCGGCGTCATGCACGTCGAGGACCGCGTGGACCCGGCCGTCGTCGCGGAGCTGCGGCGGCGCGGGCACGAGGTCGAGACGCAGGGCCCGTGGTCGCTGGGGCGGCTCAGCGCGGTGGCCCGTGACGGTGACCTGCTCAAGGCCGCCGCCAACCCGCGTGGCGCCCAGGGCTACGCCGTCGGCCGATGACCCTCCACGACCTGCTCTTCCTGGCGGGGGCGGGCCTGCTGGCCGGCGTGGTGAACGCGCTGGCCGGCGGCGGCACGCTCGTGTCCTTCCCGGCGCTGCTCGCGCTGGGCTATCCGGGCCTGACCGCGACCGTGACCAACGCGGTCGCGCTCTGGCCCGGGTACCTGGGCGGCGTGCTCGGCTACCGCGCCGAGCTGCGCGGCCAGCGGCGCCGCGCGACCGCCCTGTCGGTAGCGGCGGTGCTGGGGGCCTGCGTGGGCAGCGCGCTGCTGCTGCTCACGCCGGGCCGGCTGTTCGAGTCGCTGGTGCCGTGGCTGGTGGGCTTCGCCAGCCTCGCGCTGCTGGCCCAGCCGTGGCTGCGCAAGCACCTCGGCGGCGAGGAGGGCGCCGGGACCAGCCGCCTGGTGTACGCGGGGGTGTTCGTCGGCGGCTGCTACGGCGCCTACTTCAACGGTGGCATGGGCGTGGTGCTGCTGACCGTGCTGGGCATGTTCCTGCACGACAACCTGCACCGCGTCAACGCGGTACGCGCCGCGCTCTCGCTGGTCATCAGCTCGGTCTCGGTGGTCGCGTTCTCGCTGTTCGGCCCCGTGCGCTGGCAGGCCGTGGCGGTGATCGCGCCGGCCAGCCTCGCGGGCGGCTTCCTCGGCACCCGCGTGGCCCGGCTCATGCCGCCCGCCGTGCTGCGCGGCGTGGTCGTCGTGTTCGGGCTTGGCGTCTCGATCGCGCTCGCTCTGCGCTGAGCCGGTTCAGGCGACAGTGGCCTCGATGAGGTCGTCCACCACCTCCGCCAGGTCGTTGCCCCGCTCGTACGCCCTGCGCTGCCGCATCGCCCCCGACCCGTCGCGCAGCAGCCGGTCGAGGCCCTCCTGGACGAAGCGCAGGTCACCGGCATCGGCCAGCGCCGGGCGCACGTGCTCGAGCAGCCGCCCGGCCAGCACCGCCGCGGGGACGAGCGAGCCGTCGCGCACGTCGAGGATCTCGCCTTGCAACCCGTAGCGCGCCGCCCGCCAGTACGCGGCGCGCAGCACCTCCCCCGGCACCGGCGGCCCCAGGTCACCGCGCCTGACCGCGCCGAGCGCGGTGACCACGAGCGCTCTGATGAGCCCGATCATGGTGAGGCTGTCGGCCACGTCGAGCGGCACGTCGGCCACCCTGATCTCCACGGTCGGCAGGAAGGGTGACGGCCTGGCATCCCAGTAGACGGTCTTGGCGTCGAGCAGCGCCCCCGACCTCGCCAGGGCCTGTAACGCGCCCTCGTACGCCCCGTAGGAGGGGAAGTACGGCGGCGCGCCCGAGACCGGCCAGCGCCCCCAGCTGATCACCCGCCAGGAGGCGTAGCCGGTGTCGCGGCCCACGAAGAACGGCGAGTTGGCGGCGAGGGCGATGAGCGTCGGCAGCCAGGGCCGCAGGTGGTTGCCCACGTAGACGGCGTGCTCCGGATCGGGCACGTCCACGTGCACGTGCAGGGCGCAGATGCTGATCTCGTCCTGCAGCGCCCGGTAGAGCACGCGGCCCTGAAGGTAGCGGTCGTCGTCGGTGAGCGGCGGCGGCATCACGTTGCCGAGCACCGGGATGCCGCTGGCGACGACCGCGAGCCCACACGAGCGGGCTGCGCCCGCCACCTCCTCGCGTGCCGCGCGCAGCCGCCGGCCCAGTTCGCTCAGGTCGGCGGAGGGCGGCGTGCGCGCCTCCACCTGGAAGCGGGTGATCTCTTGCACCACGTCGAGCACGTCCGTTGCGGCGGCCAGGACCTCGGCCGCCCGGGGGGCGACGTGGCGGGTGCGGGGATCGACGACGAGGTATTCCTCTTCGATCCCGATGAGCGGAATCATGCCCACACCTCGCTGGGAGTCCACATCTCCGTAGGGAGTTGTGCCCCCACCTCACCGCCCGGAAAACCCGGGTTGTCAGGGTGTGAACTCGACGGGGCCGTAGAGCGCGTGGTCGTTCTTGGTGGACATCGCCCAGTAGCGGTCGCCGTAGGACCAGTGCCACCACTCGGTGGGGTAGTTGACCAGGCCGGCGGCCTCCAGCGCGACGCCGAGCAGCTTGCGGTGGGCGCGGGCGTCGTCGGAGATGTCGGGGGCGGCGGTGTAGCAGGCGCCCTCGCTCTGCTCGGGGTTGTCGTTGACCTCGGTGCCCATGTCGTACTCGGTGCCGTCGGGCGAGACCAGGGTGAGGTCGACCGCGGCGCCCGCGGTGTGCGGGGCGACCTCGACGGGCGAGACATAGCGGCTGGCGGCGACGTACGACTCCTCGGGCGTCAGCCCGGTCAGCGTGGCCCGGTAGCCGTCGAAGATGCGGCGCTGGGTCGCGACCGGCCGGTAGCCCTCGACGACGAGCAGGTGGTATCCGGCGGGCAGCAGGCTCTCGGCGTGTTCGAGCCGCCGCAGCACCCCGGCCCGCAGGTGGGCGTAGGCGCCCTGGTCGTCGGCCAGGCGGGGGTCGACGCGGAGCCGTCCGCGTACGTCTTCGAGCGGTTCGCCGACCTCCTTGACCGGGATCGAGGTCACACGGGAGTCGGAGATGAGCACGACATCGTTCGGGGACTGCCACATGGGCAGTGATTCTCACACAGTGTCGGAGAAGACCTGCTCCCGGGCCTGCTCCAACGCCGCCACGAGCGCGCCGCGCAGCACCGGGTTGCCCGCCACCTGAGTGGTGACGACGGTCGGCGGGGTGGGGCAGAGACCGGCCACCGCCTCCTGCACCTTCTCGGCCAGCCGCGCGCCGCCCGCTCTGCCGACGTCGCCGCTGAGCACGATGAGCCCGGGGTCGAGCACGACGCTGACGGCCGCCGCGCCGACGGCGATGCGCGCCGCGACCGCGTCGAGGAAGCCGTCGCCGCCGCCGCGCAGCAGGTCGGGCACGGTGTTGCCGGTCACGCCGTGCTCATCGGCGAGGCCGCGCAGCGCGGCGTGGCCCACCAGCCGCTGGTAGGAGCCCGACTGCGGCTCCGCGACGTCGGTCGGCAGCGGCTCGCCGGGCACCGGCAGCCAGCCGATCTCGCCCGCCCCGCCGGTGCTGCCCCGGTGCAACCGGCCGCCGAGCATGACGCCCATCCCCTGGCCGACGCCGGCCCAGATGACCACGAAGTCGTCGTGGCCGACGGCCGCGCCGTAGCGGTGCTCGGCGAGCGCGACGAGGTTGACGTCGTTCTCGATGGTGACGGACGCGCCGAGCGTCTCGCGCAGGCTGGCCAGCACGCCGACGTGCCAGGACGGCAGGTCGTACGACCAGCGCACGTCCCCGCTGCCGGGATCGACCACGCCGCGGCTCCCGATGACGAAGGCCCGCAGCCGCGACAGGTCGATGTCGGCCGCGTCGCAGGCCCGGCGCACGGCGGCGTGCACGGCCTTGACCGGGTCGCGCCCGTCGGCGGGGTCGAGGGTGATCTCGATCACCGTGCGGCCTGTGATGTCCGCCACACCGACCTTGAGGCTGTCGGGCAGGACTTCGAGGCCGGCGACGTACGCGCTGGACGGGACCACGGCGTACAGGGCCGCGTGCGGCCCCCTGCCCCCCGCCCTTTCGCCCGCCACCTCGACCAGGCCCCGCTCTTCCAGTCGAGCGAGAAGCTGACCTGCGGTTACCTTGGACAGGCCGGTCCGCTCGCCGAGCTCGGCGCGGGTGAGCGGGCCGTCTCCGAGGAGCAGTTCGAGTGCCGCGCGGTCGTTCAGCCGGCGCAGCAGCCGGGGGGTTCCCGGGTCTCGGCTCATCGGTGCCCTCTCTCCGTCACGATCGGCTAACGAGCGTTTTTTTTAAGAAAGTTTCTTGTTAGTTTAACACCATCGTTCGACATATGACGATCAGCCTGGTGCGGACCGTTGGCCAGCACCCGGGAAGGGAGAACCCTGTGAGGATCGCGAAGATCACAGCCGCCGCGGCCACCTCGGCCGCGCTGGCTTTGGGCCTGGCCGCCTGCGGCGGAAGCGAAGAACCCACCACGTCCTCACCCAGCGCCGCCGCCTCGGGCCCCGCCTTCGCGGGCAAGACTTTGAGCGTGTGGCGTCTCGGCGACAGCAACCCCGCCGCGGCGAAGTACATGGAGGAGCTCAACGCCGAGTTCAAGGCCAAGACGGGCGCGGACGTCAAGCTCGAGTGGATCCCGTGGCCCCAGGTGGCCGACAAGTTCGCCGCCGCCGCCACCGGCACCGGCCCCGACGTTACCGAGATCGGCAACGACCAGGTCCCCATGTGGCAGAGCCAGGACGCGCTTGAGCCGCTCACGGACATCGCCCGCGAGGGCGACCGCGCCCAGATCCCCGAGAACCTCTACGGCTACGAGACCGTGGACAACGAGATCTACGCCATCCCATGGGGCGCCGGCGCCCGCGCCGTGCTCTACCGCAAGGACTGGTTCGAGGACCTCAAGATCGAGGTCCCGAAGACCTGGGACGAGCTCGTCGCCGCCGCCAAGAAGATCCAGAAGGAGAAGGGCGAGGGCGTGGACGGCTTCGCCTTCAACGGCGGCTCCGACGCCAACCACCTCCTGGCCGCGTTCGCCTGGTCCGAGGGCGGCGAGTACGCCGTCAAGGAGGGCGACAAGTGGGTCGGCAAGCTCACCGAGCCCGGCTTCGCCGCGGGCTTCGCCACCTACACGGGCCTTGTCCAGGACGGCCTGTCCGGCAAGGCCAACCTGACCCAGAACACGACCGACATCCGCAAGCGCTTCGCCAACGACAAGGTCGCGATGTACCTCACCGCCGGCTGGGACCTGCCCGGCATCGAGGAGGACTCCAAGGGCAAGCTGAAGGGCGACAAGCTCGACTTCTTCCCGCTGCCCGCCAAGAGCGGCGGCGTGGCCCCGTCCTTCTTCGGCGGCAACGACATCGCGCTGTGGGGCGGCACCCAGCAGGCCGAGCTGGGCAAAGAGTACATCAAGCTGGCCACCAGCAAGACCTGGGCCGACCGCTACGCCAAGGAGGGCGGCCTGCTCCCGGTCTACCCCGACACCCTGGCCGCGCTGAACGAGGACCCCGCCCAGGGCGCCTTCGCCCAGGCCTTCGCCAAGGCCAAGGCGTTCCCCGCCGACCCCAACTGGTCGGAGGCCGACGCCACCAAGGCCGTGCTGCAGAACGCGGCCCGCGACGTCATCGAGGGCAAGAAGGACGCCAACACCGCCCTCGCTGACGCCAACAAGGAACTCGAAGAGATCCTGAACCAGTAACGATGGCCGACACGACGACGGTCGCCCGGGGCACGGGCTCCTCCCCCGCCCCGGGCCGCCGGAAGAAGAACGACCGGGCTCCGCGCGCCGGGGGCCTGCCGGACTGGAGCATCCCGTACGTCCTGCTCGTCCCCGGTCTGCTGGTCATCGCCGGGCTGCTGCTCTACCCGATGGTCCAGCTCGGCATCATGGCCTTCCAGAAGGTCGGTCTCGCGCAGATCAGGGGCACCAGGCCCGCCGAGTGGGTGGGGCTGGAGAACTTCGAGAAGGTCCTCAGCAACGACATCTTCTGGTCGGCCCTGCGCAACACCGTCGCGTTCGCGGCCGTCGCCGTCAGCATGACGCTCATCGTCGGCACCGCCGTCGGCGTGCTGCTGCACCGGCTCAGCAAGCGGATGTCGCTGTTCGTGGTCATCGGCTGCATGTTCGCCTGGGCCGTGCCGCCCGTCGCGCAGGGCGTCATCTGGCGCTCCCTGTTCGACGCCGAGTCCGGCATCATCAACTGGGCGCTCAACCTGCTGCCCGACTGGCTCGCCGCGCCGCCCGACGGCCAGACGAGCTGGACCGGCACCCCCTGGCTCAACGACACCATCCCGCTCTACATCGCGCTGGTCGTCTGCGTGGTGTGGGCCGGCTTCCCGTTCGTCGCCGTCTCGGTGCTCGCCGGCCTCAAGGGCATCCCCAACGAGCTGTACGAGGCCGCCAGGGTGGACGGCTCCGGCCCGTGGCACACGTTCAGGAACATCACGCTGCCGCTGCTCAAGCCGGTCTTCGCGGTCCTGACGATCCTGTCGATCATCTGGGACTTCAAGGTCTTCAGCCAGCTCTACGTCCTGATGAACGGCCCGACGAACCGCGACGGCTTCAACCTGTCCATGTACGCGGTCGCCGAGGCGTTCCGTCCCCCGCAGAAGCTGGGCACCGGCGCGGCCATCTCGGTGGTGCTGACGATCATCCTGCTCATCGTCACCGTCGTGTACGTCCGGCAGATCGTGAAGCAGGAGGAGATGTGACCCCCCTCGCCCGCAAGAGGCTCGGCAAAGTCCTCCTGAACACCGCCGGAGTGCTGGTCTTCCTGTACGCGGTCTTTCCCGTCTACTGGATGGTCTCCACCGGCTTCAAGGAGAACGACCAGATCTTCACCACGGAGTTCATCCCGTTCCCGACGCACTTCACCTTCGACCACTTCGCGCGGGTGCTGACCGAGGGCGTCGCGAACAACTCCATCTGGCTCTACATGCGCAACAGCGCGATCGTGGCGCTCGGCACCGTGATCATCGGCTCGGCCTTCGCGCTGCTGTCGGCCACCGCCATCGCCCGCTTCCGCTTCAAGGGCCGCGGACTGTTCCTGGTGGTGCTGCTCGTCGTGCAGATGCTGCCCGCCGAGGGCCTGCTCATCCCGCTCTACATGATGGTCAAGCGGGTCGGGCTCGGCGACCAGCTCATCGGGCTGATCGTCACCCAGGTCGCGCTGACGCTGCCGTTCGGGGTGTGGATGCTGCGCACGTTCGTCGCCGCCGTGCCCAAGTCGCTGGAGGAGGCGGCCTGGATCGACGGCGCGGGACGCATGACGACGTTCTGGCGGGTGCTCTTCCCGCTCGTCGCACCCGGTCTGGTGGCCACCAGCATCTTCTCGTTCATCACCGCGTGGAACGACCTGGTCTTCGCCCTCTACCTGATGTCGGGGTCGGAGGGATACACGATGCCGGTCGCCCTGCAGTACTTCTTCGGCCAGAAGGGCGTCGACTGGGGCGCCATCATGGCCGGCTCGACCCTGATGACGCTGCCCGTCGTCGTCTTCTTCCTGCTCGTGCAGCGCCGCATGGTCTCCGGCCTGGTGGCCGGTGCCGTCAAGGGCTGAACGACACCGCACGGGGTCCCCGCACGGCCCTTCGCCGTGCCCAATCTTCCTGCCAACTGATGAGGAGCCATGAGTCAGAGTGATCGGGGGCTGCGCCGCCTCGCGGCCGGCACGCTGCTCGTCGCCTTCCAGGGCACCACGGCGCCCCCGTGGGTGCTGCGCGAGCTGGAGCACGGCCTCGGCGGGGTGACGCTCTTCGGGTTCAACGTGGCCGGTCCGGGCCAGGTGCTCGACCTCACCACCACGCTGCGGTCCGCCGGCGAGCCCGTCATCTCGCTGGACGAGGAGGGCGGCGACGTGACGCGGCTGGCGTACCACGTCGGCAGCCCCTACCCCGGCAACGCGGCGCTCGGGGCCGTGGACGACGTCGAGCTGACCAGGCGCGTCTACCGCGCCATCGGCTCCGAGCTGGCCGCGTGCGGCATCAACCTCGACATGGCGCCCAGCGCCGACGTCAACAGCGAGGCCGACAACCCGGTCATCGGCACCCGGTCGTTCGGGCCCGAGCCGGGGCTCGTCGCCCGGCACACCGTCGCCGCCGTCGAGGGCCTGCAGTCCGTACGCGTGGCCGCCTGCGTCAAGCACTTCCCCGGCCACGGCGCCACCCGCGTCGACTCGCACCTGGCCGTGCCCGTCGTGGACGTCGGCTTGGACGTGCTGCGCGAGCGCGAGCTGGCGCCCTTCCGCGCCGCCATCGGGGCGGGCGCCAAGTCGGTGATGACCGCGCACGTCGCGGTGCCGGTCGTGACGGGTGACACGCCCGCCACACTGTCCGGCGCCGCGCTGACCGGGCTGCTCAGGGGCGAGCTCGGGTACGACGGCGTGGTCGTCACCGACGCGCTCGACATGCACGCCATCACCCGCAGCGTCGGCCTGGCGGGCGGTGCGGTCATGAGCATCGCGGCCGGGTCCGACCTGCTGTGCCTCGGGCCCTTGCCGACGTACGACGACGTGCAGGGCATCATCGACGCGGTCGTCGCCGCCGTGCGCGAGGGGCGGCTGCCGCTGGAACGGCTGGAGCAGGCCGCGGGCCGGGTCGCCGCGCTGCGCTCCTGGTTCGGCGAGGGGGAGCGGATCGCGGCCGAGCAGAACGTCGTCGGCCTGCACGCCGCCCGCCGCGCCGTCCGGCTCACCGGCCGCGCCAAGCCGCTCGTCGAGCCGCTGGTCATCGAGGTGGACACGCCGCCCACCATCGCCGTGGGCGACGTGCCGTGGGGGGTCGGGCCGTGGCTGCCCGAGGCGGAGATCGTCCGCGTCAAGCCGGCCGCCGCCGACGCGCCCGCCCTGCTCGCCAAGGCGGTGGACCGCTCGCTCGTCGTCGTGGTCAAGGACGCGCACCGCCACCACGAGAGCCGCGAACTCGTCTCCGCCCTGGTGGCCGCCCGCCCGGACACGACCGTGATCGAGATGGGCCTGCCGGTCTGGCAGCCGGACACCGCCGCCTACATCGCCACGTACGGCGCCGCCCGCGCCAACGCCCAAGCCGCCGTAGAACTCCTCACCGCCTGACCGTGCCCCCCGCCCTGCCGGAACCGCGGTGGGGCGGGGTCAGGGGGCCAGGAGTTCTTCGCGGGCCTCGTCGAGGGCGGCCAGAACCGCGCCGCGGCGTACCGGATTGTCGTCCGTGACCGTGGTCGTCACCACCTGGGGACGTACGGGGCAGATGCGGGCGACCGCCTCCTCCACCCGCGACGTCAGCGCCTCCCCACCGGCGTGCCCCACCTCGCCGGACAGCACCACGAGCCCGGGGTCGAGGATCACGCACACCGCCGCCACCCCCAGCGCCAGCCGGTGGGCGATCTCGTCGAGCAGCGGCTCGCCCTCGGCCCCGGCCGCCACCGCGACCTTGACGCACTCGGTGGCGCTGCCCACCGCGAACCCGTAGCTGCGCGCCAGCTCGGTCACCGCCTCCGCGCTGACCAGCGACTGCAGGCCGCCCGCCAGCGAGGGCAGCCGTCCCGGCTCGGTGCGGATGTCCTCGGGCAGCGGCACCCCCGGCACCGGCAGGTAGCCGATCTCGCCCGCGCTGCCGGACCGCCCGCGGTGCAGCCGCCCTCCGAGCATGATGGCCAGCCCCAGCCCCCGGGACGCCCACAGCAGCACGAAGTCGTCGAGCCCCTTGGCCGCGCCGTCGGCCCGCTCGGCGATGGCGGCGAGGTTGACGTCGTTCTCGATGGTGACCTTGCGCCGCAGGTCGCCCGCCAGCGCCTCGTGGATGCCCTCGTGCCAGCCGGGCAGGTCGAAGGAGAAGCGCACGTCACCGCTGCGCGGATCGACCACGCCCGGGGTGCCGATCACCACGCCGCGCAGCTTCGACAGGCTGACCTTGGCCCCCCTGCACGCCTTGACGATGGCGTCGTGCACGACGGAGACCGGGTCGTCGTCGGCGGCCGGCTCGACCACGACCTCGGAGATCGTCCGGCCGTGGATGTCGGCGACGGCCGCGGAGATCAGCTCGGGCCCGACTTCGAGGCCGGCGACGTACGCGCTGGAGGGGATCACGGAGTAGAGCGCCGCGTTGGGCCCCCGCCCGCCCGCCTGGGTGCCGACCACTTCGACCAGCCCGCGCTCCTCCAGCCGCGCCAGCGTCTGGGACGCCGTCACCTTCGACAGCCCGGTCAGCACGCCGATCTGGCCACGCGTCATGGGACCGGTCGCCAGCAACAGGTCCAGCGCGGCCCGGTCATTGATCTCCCTGAGCAGTCTGGGCACACCAGGGCGTCGCTCCACGCTGAATCCCGCCGTCGCACTCGAAGGGCCGTTATCGAAAAGGTTGTTGGAAGTTTAGCGCTCCGCCTTTCACCCGCCGTCGCAGGTGACACGTGGCCAGGTATGGCCGATGATCGCAGTTTCCCACCCGATCTGACGACCTTGCGCCTAACCAGTCTTGACCAGGAGGGATAATCGAGAACATGCGTCTATCCGCTCGTGTCGACTACGCCCTCCGCGCCGCCGCTGAACTGGCCGCCGCCGGTGCAGGCCCGACCACCGTGGGCGAGCTCGCCAAGGAGCAGGACATGCCGCCCAAATACCTCGAGAACATCCTGCTGCAGATGCGCAGGGCCGGGCTCGTCCGCGGCCAGCGCGGCCCCGAGGGCGGCTACGTCCTGGCCCGCCCGGCGGCCGAGATCTCGCTGGCCGACGTGATCCGCGCGGTCGACGGCCCGCTGGCCAACGTGCGGGGCGAGCGCCCCGAGCACGTCGGCTACCGCGGGCCCGCCGAGTCGCTGCAGCAGGTGTGGATCGCGTTGCGGGCGACCGAGCGGTCGATCCTGGAGGAGGTCACGCTGGAGCAGGTGGCTTCCGGCGCCCTCCCCGAACGCATCCGCCAGCTGGCCGCCGACCCCGCCGCCTGGGACTGACCCACCCCACCGGCCCACCCCGGCCCGACCCACCGCCCGCCCCAGCGGTCTGAAGCGCTGTGGGCACACCCCCGCCGCAGCCAGGCACGCCCCACCCCCTCAGCCTGCCGCGCCGTCGGTGGGGGTGAGGGCCTCGCGGCGGCGGCGGAGGCGCTCGTCCTGTCCGAGGTCCTTCAGCCGCTCCGCGCCGAACGCGTGGAGCGGCTCGAGCATGCGGTGGCGCTCCCCCGGCTCCCGCACGAGGATCGCCCGGTCGGCCAGCGACTCCAGGAGTTGCGGCAGTTGCCAGGTCGGCAGCCGGTCGTCCCCGCACACCTCCTTGGCCGCGACCGCGTCGAAACTCCCGGCGAAGACCGAGGCCCGCGCCCACAGCAGCCGTTCGGCGGTGGTGCAGAGCCGGTGGGTCCAGGCGACGGTGACGTGCAGCGCGTGCTCCCCTGGCTGCTCCAGCACCTGCCGCCCGCCAGAAGAGCCGCCGTACGCGTGGTGATCGCTCGCGGAGAAGTGGTCGTCGAGACGCCGGGCCAGCACCTCGACCGGCAGCTCGCGCAGCCGCGCGGCGGCCAGCTCGACGGCGAGCGGCAGCCCTTCGAGCCGCCGGCACACCCGCAGCACCGCCTGCTCGTCCAGCCCGGTGACCGCGCACCCGGGCACCGCCGCGACGGCCCGCTCGGCGAACAACGCCCCGGCGTCCTCAAGAGGGAGCGGCCCCACCGGCAGCACCCGCTCGCCACGGCAGCGCAGCGGCCGCCGGCAGGTGGCCAGCACCCGCAGCCCCGGCGCGGCGGCCAGCAACGTCGTGACCACCGCCGCACACGCTTCCATCAGGTGATCGCACCCGTCCAGCACCAGCAGCGCCTCCCGCTTGGCGAGGCGACGCGCCAGCCCGTCGACCGTCGTCCCCGCACTCGCGGCAGGAAACAGGGCGGAGGCGATCGCGTACGGCAGCTTCCCCGCCTCCTGCGGCGCCGGCACCAGCCACGCCCCACCGGCGTCCCGCAGCTCGGCGGCGGCCCGCAGCGCGACCCTGGTCTTGCCGGCGCCACCCGCCCCTGTCAAGGTCACCAGCCGCGACCGGCCGAGCAGCTTCTCGACGGCGGCCACCTCAGTGAGGCGGCCGACCAGCGGCGTGGTCTCGCCGGGCAGGTTCCCTCGCCGGCGGCTGGCGTGCATGGAGCTCACCTCATCGGGCTCGGCCTGCGTTCCAGTGTGCCCGAGCGACTCCCGCACCGTCACCAAAAGTGAGAAGACGACCACTCAGCGCCAGATCGCCGCAAGAGACCTTCACTTCCTGGAGAACCAGAAGACGGCGTCGTCCAGCTCCGCACGGGTCGCGCTGACCAGGGTGCGGACGGGCCTCCCCGTGGTGTCCGCCATGACGACGCGGGCCCGCCTTCCCTCACGCACGGTGGCCAGCAGGTGGGCCCCGTCCAGCCAGCCGTGGAAGACGGCGCCGGCCGGCAGCCTGGCCGTGCCCTTCCTGGCCCCGGTCCGCTCGTCCCAGAAGCAGATGTCCCTCGACGTACCCGGGCAGGCGGTGGGGAAGACCGTGCCGAGCGCGCTCCTGACGGCTCCTCCGGCCTCCAGCTCCCCCACGTCCTCGAAGCTCCGCAGCACCGTCCCGTTCAGGTTCAGCACGCGCACGGACCCGTCACCCGCCCGCTGGAGCACGCCGGCGAAGTCCGAGCCCCAGGCGTACCTGGAGCGGAACGGGCCCGGCGCCTCCGTGACCAGGACACCACCCGTGACCGCGTCCACGACCGCGAACCCCACGGTCCGCGTCTCCTTGTCGCCGCCGTAGTCGTAGTCGACGACGGTCGCGAGCAGCCGCCGCCCGTCCTCGGCCCACACCGGGTCCATGAGCGTGCGGGGCTTGTCCACGGTCCGCGGCTTGCGCTCCTCGCGGGTGGCGCGGTCGCGGATCGTGATGGTCTCGAAGCCGTCGCTCAGCAGCCGCGTGTACGTCAGCGAGGCCACGAAACGGCCGCCGGGCGAGACGATCGGCTCCTCCAGGTTGCCGAAGAAGGCGAAGGCGCCGGTCGCGGGATCACGGACGTGGCCGGTGACCACCGAGGAGGACATGCTGCGGTAGGACGAGACCCAGAGAGGATCGGCCGGGTTCTCGTGCAGCACGATCCCGGTGTCGGGCACCTTCGTCTCCGTGACCGGCTCGGGGGCCATCGTCCCGGGGCTGGGCGTGGGCAGCGGCGCGGAGGCGGCGGCGGGCGGGCGCGGCGCGGCCTCGGGCGCGGGACGCAGCAGCAGCACGGCGACGCTGACGGCCAGGGCCGTACCGACCGCGGCGACCCCCAGAGGCCACCGGGAGCGGCGGGGCGGTGCCGCCGACCGCTGCCCCTGGTCGAGCAGCCGCTGCTCGCCGGTGTCACGCAGCACGTCGCCTGGATGCCCGAGCAGGGTGAGCAGCGCCTGCGTCGCGGTGGGCCGGGCCGCAGGGTCCTTGGCCAGGCAGCGTGCGGCCAGCTCGCGCAACTCGCCGTCGAGGTTCCCGAGGTCGGGCTCGGTGGTCAGGATGCGGGCGATCAGCGCGGGCAACTCGCCCGTCCCGAACGGCGGGCGTCCCGTCGCCGCGGCCACCATCGTCCCCGCCCAGGCGAACATGTCGGCCGCCGGCCCGATCGGCGCCCCGCCGAACTGCTCGGGCGCCATGTACGGCGGCGTGCCCACGATGTGCTGCCCGTCGGCCTCCACCTCCTCCAGCGCCCTGGAGATGCCGAAGTCGATCACCCGTGGCCCGTGCCTGCTGAGCAGCACGTTGCCCGGCTTGAAGTCGCGGTGCACCACGCCTGCCTGGTGGATGGCGGCCAGCGCGGTCAGCGTGCCGATCGCCAGCCGGCGCAGCTCGGGCCCGCGCAGCGGCCCCCGGCGGACGAGCACGTCGGCCAGCGCGGGCCCGTCGACGTACTCGCTGACCACGTACGGCGTGCCCGCGTACTCCCCGCTGGCCAGCACCTGCGCGGTGCAGAACGCCTTGACCCGGCGCGCGTACCCGATCTCCTGCCGGAAGCGGTCGCGCGCCTCGGGGTCGTCCAGCCCCGAGCCGAGCATCTTGATCGCGACCGGTGTCCCCGCGGGCGCCTCGCCGAGGTAGACGACGCCCTGGCCGCCCTGGCCCAGCCGCCCGACGACGTGGTGGCCGTCCACCTCGGCGGGGTCGCCGGCGAGCAGCGGGTTCACGAGCCCGGCTGGTACGCGAACTGGAGCATGTGCGGCTTGTCCGTCGCGAGGTCGGCCAGCACGCGTGTGGTCCTTCCGAGGAAATCGATGATCTTGATCTGCATGGTGCCCTTCTTCTTGCCCGGGTCCTGCACCAGCAGGTGCTTCTCGTTGAACCAGCCGAGGAAGGCGCCCTCGCCCTTGGTGAACGGCACCGTCGCCTGCCGGGCGCCCGTACGGACGTCCCAGACGCAGTACTCCTTCTCGCTGGGGCAGATCGTGGCGAGCCGGGCACCGGACGGGGAGAACCACTCGCCGCCCTTGGGATGGCCCACCCAGTGCATCGTCTTACTCACCTGTCCGGACATGTCGTAGAACGCGATGCCCCTCTGCCGGCCGTCCCAGTAGGTGCGCACCACGGTGCCGTCGGGGGCGAAGGTGTGCACAAGGGTCGCGTCGTCGGCGTACTCGGTCTTGACGTGCACGGCCCTGCGCGCCGCGACGTCCACGACCACGAAGCCGACGACCAGCTCCGGCTTCTTCTCCGTGTCATAGACGGAGAGCAGCAGCTTGGAACCGTCACGGGACCAGAACGGCCGCATCGTGTTCAGCGGCTTCTTCACCGTGCTGACCACGAAGGACTCGCCCGTCGTCAGGCTGGTGAACTTCACCTGGTCCGTGTCGGTGCCCTGGAACTTGATGAGCGGGTTCAGCGCCACCCAGTCCCCGCGGGGCGACAGCAGGGGCTGCTCGTACTTGCCGACGGCCTTGAAGGCGCCGCTCTTGTCGCGGACGTAGCTGGTGAAGTCGCCTGAGGCACCCAGGTACGACACCAGCCGCATCGCGTCGCCCGGATGCTCGTGCAGGACGCCGTCGATGTCCTTGATCTCCAGGTCGGCGGCCGCCTTCTCCTCGACCTCGTCACGGGGCGCCGCCGTCTGCGAGACCGCCACGGTGGGCGTCACGGTGGGCGTCACCGTGGGCGTCGCCGTAGGGGTTGCTGCGGCGGCCTGCCGTACGGTGGTGGTCCTGTCGCCGGTGAGGACGTAGACCCCCGTACCCGACAGCAGCGCCCCCACCACGAACGCCGCCACCGGCACGGCCAGGCCCCGCGGTCCCCGTCCCGACGCCTTCTTCTCCACGAGGTCGCCCGCCGGGGCGGCCAGCAACGACGTCTGCCCGACCAGCCGCAGCAGCACGTCGCTGGCGGCCGGCCGGGCATCGGGGTCCTTGTCGAGACAGCGCACGATGAGGTCGTGCAACTCCCCCAGGTCGGGCAGCACGGGCGGCTGGTCCGTGATGCGCTCGACGGTGGCGCTCATCGAGCCGCCCTCGAAGGGCGAGGCGCCGCTGACGGCGAACACCATGGTCGCCGCCCACGAGAACACGTCGGCGGCCGGCCCGGCGTCGCCGCCGCGTAAGCGTTCCGGCGCGGTGTAGGCGGGCACCGCCACCTTCCTGGTGGACACGGACGCCGCCGCCAGCGCCTGCTCCAGGCCCGCGTCGGCCACGCGCGGCCCGTCGGGGCCGAGCAGCACGTTGCCCGGCCGGATGTCGCCGTGCACCAGCCCCGCCTGGTGGACGGCGACGAGCGCGGTGATGGTCCCGGCCGCCAGCCGGTAGAGCCCCACCCCGTCGAACGTCCCGCCGGCCTCTTCGAGCGCGGGCCCGTCCACGAACTCGGTGACGAGGTACGCCCGCCCGTCCGCCACCCCGGCGTCCAGCACCTGCGCGGTGCCGACCGCGGAGATGCCGCGCAGCGGCTCCATGGCGGCCAGGAACGGCCGGGGCTCGACTTCAGGTGGCAGGAGCCGGACCACCAGCGCCTCGCCGGCCTCCGACCGCCCTATGAAAACGTGAGAGGCCAGCCGCCCGGTCAACCGGTAGCCCGCGACCTCGCTGGGTTCTCCCGCACGTAGATCCGTGATCTCCGGCATGCGCCGCCCAAGCCTTCCGTCAAGGCCAAGTCCAGATCGTCATTATGACCAGCAAGACCACGGAAAGCAGCCATCCGCAGCAAATCATCACAGACAGTACCCGGCCGACGCCGAGGGGAGGCGGGATTTCTACACTGAGAGGCGTGCCTGAAGGAGACGCCGTCTACCGCGCGGCCGCCCGCCTGCGGGGCGCGCTCGACGGCCGCGTGCTGGTGCGCTCCGACTTCCGCGTCCCCCGGCACGCCACCGCCGACCTGTCGGGACGCGCGGTCATCACCACGCGCTCACGTGGCAAGCACCTGCTCACCCGCGTCGAAGGCGACCTCACGGTGCACACCCACCTGCGCATGGAGGGAAGCTGGCTGGTCATGCCGACCGGCCGCCGCACCAGACCGGGCGACCAGGTGCGGCTGATCCTGGCCAACGAGGAGTGGCAGGCGGTCGGCGTGCGGCTGGGGATGGTCGATCTCGTCAGGACGGCCGACGAGGCGCGGCTGGTGGGGCATCTTGGGCCCGACCTGCTCGGCCCGGACTGGGACCTGGAAGAGGCCGTGCGAAGGCTGCGAGCGGCACCCGGCAGGACCATCGGGGAGGCGCTGCTCGATCAGCGCAACCTGGCGGGGATCGGCACGATCTATCGCGCCGAGACCCTTTTCCTGCGCGGAATCTGGCCGTGGAAGACGGTCGGGGAGATCGAGGATCTCGACGGGGTCGTGTCGCTCGCCCAGCGGCTGCTGGAGGCGAACAAGGGGCATGCGGGCACGGTGACCACAGGTGATCGCCGCCCGGCCAACGCGACCTGGGTCTACGGCAGGTCCGGGAGACCCTGTCGCCGATGCGGCACCCGCATCAGCCGTGGGGAGATGGGGGCGCAGCCACAGGAACGGCTGATCCTGTGGTGTGCGGGCTGCCAGCCTCGCTAGGCAGCCACCATGTCCTTGACCTCAGGGAAGACGGAGTCGGAGATCGCCCCGCCCACCGGCTCGGAAAGGGCCAGGCGCTCGTGCTCGGGCACGTCGGCCAGCACAGGAGTGGCCTGCAGCTCCGCCAGCGCGAACTGGTCGGACACCTCACGCAACACCTGCGAAAGCGGCACGCCGAGCGCGCCGCAGATGGACGCGAGCAGCTCGGACGAGGCCTCCTTCTGGCCGCGCTCCACCTCGGACAAGTAGCCGAGCGAAACCCGGGCCAGCGTGGACACCTCGCGTAGCGTGCGCCCCTGCCGGACCCGCAACCGCCTCAGCACGTCGCCGAGCAGCTGACGCAGCAGAATCATCTGTCGCTCCCTCCCCGGCGCGGATGACTTCACCACGCCCCGCGCGATCGGTTCGTGCCGCACATCGGTCTTCTTAGCTTCGTACATACTCCTCGCCGTCATCATGGGGCTTCGCCGGCCCTGAACCGCCGCTCGTGGCTCGTTGCGCGACTCATCAGGCCCGCCTGCCGGGCGCTCGGTGCTTGCAGTTGGCTCACGGACCTCACTCACAGCTCCACCGTACCCGTATCCACCGACACCGCGTCAGACCGCACATCGCATGTTCGCTCGGGACGTAACACGGTAATCACCCGGAATGTTCCCCTATGTTCGCCTTCAGCACACCTGACAGGAGATCGACTGCCTCGTCCACCGTCTCTACCCTGATACGTTCGCGCGACCCCTGAAGTCTCAATTCCCGCGCCCATTTCCGGCCTCCCGGCCCCGCGACGCCGATGTGGACCGTGCCCACGGGCCTGCCGTCCTGCGGCTCGGGCCCGGCCACCCCCGTCACGGCCAGCCCGTACGTGGCCCCGCACAGCCGCGCCACCCCCGCCGCCATGCCCGCGGCCACCTCGGGGTGCACCGCGCCTTCACGCCGCAGCAGCTCCGCCGGCACCCCCAGCAGCTCGTGCTTGAGATCGGTGGCGTAGGAGATCACCCCGCCGCGGAACGCCTTGGACGCTCCTGGCACCGAGGTGATCGCCGCCCCGATGAGCCCCCCGGTCAGCGACTCGGCCACCGCCACCGTCGCGTCCGCGCCGGCCAGCAGGTCGAGCATCTCGGCCACGTCTGCCATGGATCACTGCCCCTCGCGTGCTCGCCTCGCCACCTTGCGCAACCGGATGGCGCGGAGGACGTAGTCGACGCCCGTGCCCACGGTGACCACGACCGCCGCGCCCATCACCGCCCACCGTACGGGACCTGGCACGAACGGCAGCAGGTAAAGGACGATGGCAGTGATCTGCAGCACGGTCTTGACCTTGCCGCCGTAGCTGGCCGGGATGACCGCGTGGCGCAGCAGCACGAACCTGAGCGCGGTGATGCCCAGCTCTCTGCCGAGGATCACGATCGTGACCCACCAGGGCAGCTCCTGCAGGATCGACAGGCAGACCAGCGCGGCGCCGGTGAGCGCCTTGTCGGCGATCGGGTCGGCGATCTTGCCGAAGTCGGTGATCAGGCCGTAGCGCCTGGCCAGCTCCCCGTCGAGGTGGTCGGTGATCGAGGCCACCGCGAAGACGGCCAGCGCGGCCACCCTCCAGCCCGTGCCGGGCACGAAGAGACAGACGACGAAGAAAGGGACGAGCGCCAACCGGAGGACCGTGAGGACGTTGGCGATGTTCCACGGGCTGACGACCCGGCGCTCGTCCCTTTTCATGGACCGGCCTTGATGCGCGCGATGAGATCGACGCCCTCGGCGTCGACCGCGACCGCGCGCACGATCTGTCCCTTGACCAGGCCGATGCCCTGGACCGTGACCGAGCCGTCGACCTCGGGCCCCTGGTGGGCGGCCCTGCCCTCGTAGCCGCCGTCGCCCAGGTCGTCCTCGATCAGCACGTCGAGCTCGGTGCCGATGCGCTCCTCCGCGCGCTGCGCGGTCAGCTCCTCGGCCAGCTCGGTGAGCACGCGCACGCGCTCGTCGACGACCTCCTGGGGCAGCTTGCCCGGCAGGGTGGCCGCCTCGGTGCCGTCTTCGTCGGAGTAGCCGAACACGCCGATCACGTCGAGCCTGGCGGCCTCGAGGAAGGTGACCAGGTCGGCGAACTCCTCCTCGGTCTCGCCGGGGAAGCCCACGATGAAGTTGGAGCGCACGCCCGCCTCGGGCGCGCGCTCGCGGATGCCCTCCAGCAGGCCCAGGAAGCGCTCGGGGTCGCCGAAGCGGCGCATCCGGCGCAGCACGGTGCCGCTGGCGTGCTGGAAGGACAGGTCGAAGTAGGGGGCGATGCCGTCGGTGCCGGCGATCACGTCGATCAGGCCGGGACGCAGCTCGGCCGGCTGGAGGTAGCTGACCCGTACGCGCTCGACGCCCTCGACGGCGGCGAGCTGTGGCAGCAGCTTCTCCAGCGACCTGAGGTCGCCGAGGTCCTTGCCGTAGGACGTGGAGTTCTCGCTGACCAGGACGAGCTCGCGCACGCCACGGTGGGCCAGCCAGTCGGCCTCGGCGAGCAGCTCGTCGGGCCTGCGGGAGACGTAGGAGCCGCGGAAGGCGGGGATGGCGCAGAACGTGCAGCGCCGGTCGCAGCCGGAGGCGAGCTTGAGCGAGGCCACCGGGCTCTCGTCGAGCCGCTTGCGCAGCACGCGCGGCCCGCTGGCGGGCGCGAGGCCCGTCGGCAGGTCGCCGTGGCCGGGGATGGCGGTCGCGGGCGCGGCGGCGGCCCGCTCGACCGGCGTGATGGGCAGCAGCGTGCGGCGGTCGCGCGGGGTGTGCGGCTTCAGCGAGCGGCCGGCCACGACGTCGTCGAGCCTGCCGCCGATCTCGGCGTAGTCGTCGAACGAGATGACGGCGCTCGCCTCAGGCAGTGCGTCGGCCAGCTCGTTGCCGTAGCGCTCGGCCATGCAGCCCGCGGCGACCACCTTGGCGCCGGAGTCGGCGGCGGCCAGGAGCGTGTCGATCGAGTCTTTCTTGGCTGAGTCGATGAAGCCACACGTGTTGACGACGACGACCTCGGGGTCGTCGTCGTCGAGCTGCCAGCCGGCAGCCTCGAGTCGCGCGGCCAGCTCCTCGGAGTCGACCTCGTTGCGTGCGCAGCCCAGAGTGATCAGCGATGCGGTTCGGCGGGATGACATGGTGAACACTACGGTATCGGGAGTTGGCCACCACCCGATGCACGGGCTCCCCCGCCGGCCGCATCGCGACCCCTCACCTGACCTATCGCGACTGCGGTTTCTGCGGCCCGAACGAGCGCCGCACCACGTCTCCCCTGCCGCCGAGACCCTTCACCCGCTTGCCGTTGACGTGCAGCGTCACGGCTCCGGCGTCGGCCAGCAGCACGTTGACCTTGTCGGGCGCGCGCCAGGTCGAGGTCTTGCCCGCCTTGAGCGTGCCGGCGAAGAGCTTGCGCCCCTTGGCGTCGTGCACGTTGACGTACGACGACCGCTTGGCCTTGATACGGACCGTGACCATGTTCTTGGCCGCCACCGCGGACGGGCTCGGCTTGGGCGCCTCGGTGATGGGCGTGTTCGGCGGGACGCTGGGCCGGGCCGACGCGGCGCGCACGTCGCCCGTACGGACCTGGTCGCCGCCACCTCCCAGCACCCGCATCATGCCGAAGACCACCACGATGGCCAGGGCCACCCCCAGGGCCATCGTCCAGTTGGGCCCCCGCCGCTCCGGCAGGTTGATCTTGCGGTCGGCCTGGAAGACCGACGACGCCGGCATGGGCTGTGGAGCCCCGCCGTGCTGCTGGTCATAGAGATGGACGGTGGCCTCGGGGTCGAGCCCCACGGCCTTGGCGACCGCCCTGACGTGCCCTCTGGCGTAGAAGGCACCTCCGCAGTCGCCGTATTCGTCCCGCTCCATGCAATGGATGATCGCCTCGCGAATCCTGGTCGCCGCAGCGACCTGCGCGACCGTCAGCCCTGCCGACTGCCTGGCTGCCGCCAGCATGGCCCCGATGCTCTGCTCCTGCACAGCGAACGCCCCCCACCACACCGACTACTCTTCGTGGTAGGAGATATTCAATCAGTTATCGCCAGGCAAGCACGCATTGGGGTCATTCGCCACGCAGACTCGCCAGCAAACCCGGGAGGTCGTCGGGCTTCACGAGCACCTCGCGGGCCTTCGACCCCTCGCTCGGGCCGACCACGTCGCGGCTCTCCAGCAGGTCCATCAGGCGTCCCGCCTTGGCGAAGCCGACCCGCAGCTTGCGCTGCAGCATCGAGGTCGAGCCGAACTGGGTGGTCACGATCAGCTCGGCCGCCTGGATGAGCAGGTCGAGGTCGTCGCCGATGTCCTCGTCGATCTCCTTCTTGACCGGCGCCGCCGCGACGTCGTCGCGGTATTCGACCTGCATCTGCTCCTTGCAGTGCCCGACGATCTCGGAGATCTCCTTCTCCGAGACGAACGCGTTCTGAATGCGGATCGGCTTGCTCGCGCCCATCGGCAGGAAGAGCGCGTCGCCCTGGCCGACCAGCTTGTCGGCGCCCGGCTGGTCGAGGATGACCCGCGAGTCGGTCAGCGAGGAGACCGCGAACGCCAGCCGCGACGGCACGTTGGCCTTGATCAGGCCGGTGACCACGTCGACCGACGGCCGCTGGGTGGCGATGACCAGGTGGATGCCGGCCGCGCGGGCGAGCTGCGTGATGCGCACGATCGAGTCCTCGACGTCGCGCGGCGCCACCATCATGAGGTCGGCCAGCTCGTCCACGATGACCAGCAGGTACGGGTACGGCTGGTAGACGCGCTCGCTGCCGGGCGGCGGCTGCAGCTTGCCCGCCCGCACGGCCTTGTTGAACTCGTCCACGTGCCGGAAGCCCGACGCCGCCAGGTCGTCGTAGCGCCGGTCCATCTCGCCCACGACCCATTCGAGAGCCTCGGCGGCCTTCTTCGGGTTGGTGATGATCGGGGTGATGAGGTGGGGGATGCCCTCGTACACGCTGAGCTCGACCCGCTTGGGGTCGACGAGCACCATGCGCACCTCGTCAGGGGTGGCGCGCATGAGGATGCTGGTGATCAGGCCGTTGACGCAGACGGACTTACCGGCGCCGGTGGCGCCGGCGATGAGCAGGTGGGGCATCTTGGCGAGGTTCGCCACGATGGTACGGCCCTCGACGTCCTTGCCCAGGCCGACGATCATGGGGTGGTGGTCGGCCTGCGCCACCTGCGAGCGCAGCACGTCGCCGAGTGCCACGAGGTCCTTGTCGGCGTTCGGGATCTCGACCCCGATGGCCGACTTGCCGGGGATAGGCGACAAAATCCGGACATCGGCGGACTTGACGGCGTACGCGATGTTCTTCGTGAGCGCCGTGACCTTCTCCACCTTGACCGCGGGCCCCAGCTCGATCTCGTAACGCGTCACCGTCGGCCCCCGGGTGAACCCGATGACCTGCGCGTCGATGCCGAACTGCTCCAGCACGCTGGTGAGCGCGTTGACCACGGTCGTGTTGGCCTTGGTCTGCGGCTTGGGCGCGGTCCCCGGCTTGAGGTGGGCCAGGTCGGGCAGGCTGTAGGGGCCCGCCTGCGGCGACAGCACGAGTTGCTCGACCTTGCGGGGCGCGGGGGTCGGCTCCGGCGGCTCAGGACGCCTCTCAGCCTCGGGAACGGGCGCCTCCTCCTCGTCGGTCAGCCCGGGCACGATCTCCGGCGAGTGGTCGGGCCGCTTGTCCTTCTCGGCGAGCACCGGCGTGTCGTACGGCTTGACGACGTCGCCGCCCTCGCCGTCGTCGCCCTTCTTCGTCCTGACCCGCTTCTTGGCCGGCGACTTCGGCGTCTCCGGCTCGGCGTGCCGCTCGAACAGCAGGTGCTTGAGCTCGGCCAGCCGCTCGGGGATGCGGTGGACGGGCGTGGCGGTGATCACCAGCACCCCGAACCCGGACAGGAGCAGCAGCAGCGGGATCGTCACCCACGCCGGCAGGATGCTCATCGGCGGCGCCGATACCAGGAACCCGACCATGCCGCCGGCCTGCGCCACCTTGTCCATGCCCTGGCCCTGGCCGGCCGGGTAGGGAGTGCCGTTGGAGACGTGGATGACGCCGAGCACGCCGACCAGCAGCGCGGCCCAGCCGATCACCATGCGGCCGGTGTCGGCGGAGTGGTCGGGGTGACGCAGGTAACGCCAGGCCAGCAGGCCGAGCAGCAGCGGCAGCACCCAGGCCAGCGAGCCGAACACGCCGCGTACGGCCGCGTCGACCGCCCCCGACACCGCGCCGTCCGAGGCGCGCCAGGTCATCGCCGCGAGCACGATCGCGCCCGCCAGCACCGTGAGCCCCACGCCGTCGCGCCGGTGCGCCGGGTCGAGCTCGCGGGCGTTCTTGCCCACCGCCCGCGCGGCGCCGCCGATGCCGTTGGCGAACAGCATCCACAGCCCCACGATCAGCTTCCCGATCATGGTGAGTACCCAGGTGATCGGGTCGGGGTGGGTCACCGGGGATTTACGGCCGGACGCGGATGCCTTCGTCCTGGACCGTCCCGCCTGCGTCGTCCCGCGCTTGGCGGGGGTCGAGCGAGACGAGGTCGACCGCTTCGCCGGCCCCTTCGATGCGCTTTTCGGCGTACGGGTGGCCATGATGCCAAAGGTACGACGGAGACACCTCGGTACGCGCGTAGGCTCGCCGGTGTCCTGACATGTGACCACCCGAACTGTGACGCGCGGGCACGCTCAGCCGCGTCCCCGCACGGTCGGGACCGCCTCGAACGCCGACTGCTTGGCCCCCACCCGATCGGCCGGGTCCTTGACCGTCTCCCGCAGCGCGTCGTGCGCGGCGCCGTAGCCGGCGATGAACGCGGGCGAGCCGTCGGGCAACTCGAGCCACGTGCGGAAATTGCCGTCGCGCAGCCCTTGCAGGGCCGTGAGCAGGGGACGGAGGTCCTTCGGGTGGAGCGATCCAGCGGTGTGAAGGGAGTCCAGCTGCGCGACCATGGCGGCCTTCTTCACAACTGGAGGTATCAGCGGCATCAGTCTGCCACTCTGAGAGTGACCGAACTGCCACATCGAGTGATGTTCTAGGACGCAGAGTGGACACGACCAGAGTGTCGAGCACGGCCTTCGACGGCACTCCGCAAGCACCGGCGCACGCACGCAAGTTCGTCCGCCAGGTGCTCGGCGAGTGGCGCCTGAGCCACCTCGCCGAGGACGCCGTCCTGCTGACCAGCGAGCTCGTCACGAACGCCGTGCTGCACGCGGGCACCGGCGTCGAGCTGACCTGCCGGCTGGACGTCGACGCGACCCCGGCCAAACTCGAGATCGAGGTCGACGACCACCATCCCGCCCGCGCGATCCCGCCCGCCGGGAGACCGCCCGCCGGCGACGCGACCTCGGGCCGCGGCCTCGCGCTGGCGGGGATGCTGGCCGACGCGTGGGGCGTCACCTACACCAAGCGCGCCAAACGGGTCTGGGTCCGCATGGAGATCGGCGACGGCTTCGAGCCGCACGAGCCGCCGGGCCGGCTCGGCGTGCCCCCGGTCGTACCGCTGGAGACCCTGCACGTGGGCGTGCTGGTGACCGACCTCGACGGCGTCGTGGAGTCGTGGAACACCGAGGCGGAGAAGCTGCTCGGCTGGCCGGCCGAGCAGGTCGTCGGCCGCTCGCTCAAAGACCTGGTGGCCTGGCAGGGCCACGGCCCCTACGCGCTGTCGCTGATCGACACGCTGGCGCTGTGCCGGTGGCGGGGCGAGGCGCGCATGCGCCACCGCGACGGAGGGCTCGTCCCCGTCTACGTCTCTCAGCTGCGCGGCAGGGGGCACGCGGGTGAGCGCAGGTCGATCTGGATGGTGGTGCCCGCCGAGCACCGGGGCGTGCTGACGCCGCCGTCGGCGCCGATGCGCAGGGAGGCGGGCCGGCGGATCAAGGAGCTGCTCGACCACGACATGCCGTTCACCGAGCTGCTGGACACGATCGCGCAGATCGTCCAGGTCTCCAGTGGGGGCGACGCGGCGTACGTGCTGCTGTCGGCCGAGGGCGGCGACGGGTTCGGGGTGGCGGCGGGCGCGGGCGCGACGGCGGGGCTGGTCGGGGTGCTGGCCGCGGGCGTGTTCGGGCCCGAGCGCAGGACGCCGGCGATGACCGAGGACCTGCTGGCCGACGACGTCGAGCTGGCCGACCAGCTGCGGGCCAGGTCGATGGCGTGCGCGCCGCTGCTGGTCGGCGGCGCGGTGATCGGCTACCTCGTGGTCACCGCGGCGAGGCCCGGCCACTTCGACCAGGAGCTGACGATCAGCCTGCAGCACATCGCCGGCCAGGTGGCCGCCCCCGTGCAGCGGGGGCGGCTGGCCGAGCAGGACCGCGCGCACAGGGGGCGGCTGTCGTTCCTGGCCGAGGCGGGCGAGCTGCTGGCGGGCGTGCACGACGAGGAGCTGATCGCGGCGCTGACCGCGCAGCTCGTGGTGCCCAAGATCGCGACGTGGGCGGCCGTCTATCTCACCGACCTGACCGGCATGACCAGGCTCGCGCACATCTGGCACAGCGACGAGCGCAACAACGCCGACCTGCGCAAGTCGCTGCCCGCCATCCCCCGCTCGGCGCTCGACCAGGTCGACTGGCCGATCGGCCCGGAGAACGTGCTCGCCTTCCCGCTGCTCACGCAGGGCAGGTCGTACGGCGCGCTGGTGATCGGCCGCACCGAGCCGACGCTGCCCCTCGAGCTGGCCGACCTGCTGGCGGACCTGTGCCGGCTGGTCTCGCTCAACCTGCACACCGCCATGCTGTACGCCCGCCAGGCCACCACTTCCCGCGTGCTGCAGCGCAGCCTGCTGCCCATGCGGGTGGCCCCGATGCCGGGCCTGGAGTCCGCGGTGGTCTACGAGCCGGCCGAGGAGGGCGCCGACGTCGGCGGCGACTTCTACGACCTGTTCACGGTGGCCGACCACTGGTGCTTCGCGCTGGGCGACGTGTGCGGCAGCGGCCCCGAGGCGGCCGCGGTGACCGGCCTGGCCAGGCACGCCGTACGCCTGCTCGCCAAGGAGCACTACACGGTCGCCGACATCCTCGACCGGCTCAACCACGCCCTGCTGGAGGAGGGCGACGAGGGCAGGTTCCTCAGCCTGCTGTGCGGCGAGCTGACCCCGCTCCCCCAGGGCGGCGCGCTGTGCACGATAGCCTCGGCGGGCCACCCGCCGCCGCTGCGGCTGCGCCCCGGCGGCGAGGTACGCGCGATGGCGGCCCCGCAACTGCTGCTCGGCATCGAGGCGAGCGCCCGCTTCCACGTGGAGACGTTCGAGCTGGCGCCGGAGGAGGTGCTGCTGTGCGTCACCGACGGGGTGACCGAGCGGCGCAACGGCGACCGGCTGCTCGACGACGACGACGGCCTGGCCGCGCTGCTGTCGGGCTGCACGGGGCTGAGCGCGCACGCGGTGGCCGAGCGGGTGCGGCACGCGGTCGAGACGTTCGCCCCCGAGCCGTCGCAGGACGACGTGGCCCTGCTGGTGATCAAGGCCTCCGCCGCCCTGCGTCAGGGCGTCAGGTGAGTCAGCGGAACCGGTAGGTGGTGGTGGAGGTGCGGCGCTCCCCCGGCCGCAGCACCGTGGAGGGGAACTGCTGCTGGTTCGGCGAGTCGGGGAAGTGCTGGGTCTCCAGGCACAGCCCGGCGAACGGCCCGTACGGCGTGGCGGCCCCGTCGAGCATGCCGCCCGCGTAGAACTGCACGCCCGGCTCGGTGGTGGTGACCTCCATGGCCAGGTCGCCGCCGGTCACCGTGACCCCGCCGTCGAGCACGAAGCAGTGGTCGTAGGCGCCCTCGAAGCGCTCGCCGACGGCGTGCGGCTCGGTGAAGTCGAACACCGTGCCCTTGACCGGCGCCAGTTCACCCGTGGGGATCTTGTCGTCGTCGACCGGCAGGTAGTGCTCCGACTCCATGCGGATCACGTGGTCGAGGACGTCGCCCTCGCCCTTGAGGTTGAAGTACGAGTGGTTGGTCAGGTTGACCACGGTCGGCGCGTCGGTCTCGGTGGCGTAGTCGATGCGCAGCGCGTCGTCCTCCAGCGTGTACGTCACCGACGCGCTCAGCGTGCCGGGGAAGCCCTGGTCGCCGTCGGGGCTGACGAGCGTCAGCGTCACTGACGAGTCGCTGCGCCCGGCGACCGTCCACACCTTGGCGTCGAAGCCCTCGGTGCCGCCGTGCAGGCAGTTGGGCCCGTTGTTGGCGGGGAGGGAGAACTCGACCCCGTCGAGGGTGAAGCGGGCACCTGCGATGCGGTTGCCGTAGCGGCCGACGACGGCGCCGAAGTAGCGGCTGCGGGTGCGGTAGTCGTCGAGCGTGTCGAGCCCGAGCACGACGTTGACCCCCGACACCTCCAGCCTGCGCACGATGGCGCCGTACGTGAGCACCTCGGCGCGCAGCCGCCCCGACGACAGCTCTATCTGCTCGACCTGCCGGCCAGACGGCAGCGTTCCGAAGATCATTTCTGTGCCCTTCCCGTGGACTCGCGGACTATGAGGGCGGTGTCGAGGGTCACCGTCGCGCCCTCGCCCCCCGACTGCAGCAGCAGATCGACCGCCATTCTGCCCGCCTGCACGGCCGGCATGGCGACCGTGGTCAGCTTGGGCCGGTTGAGCCGTCCCGGCAGGATGTCGTCGAACCCGACCACACTTATCTGGTCTGGTACCCCTATCTCCATCGCCGACAGCCCCTCGATGAGCCCGAGTGCCACGAGGTCGTTGTAGGCGAGCACGGCGGTGGCGCCGCAGGCTGCCACCTCGGGGGCCACCGACAGCCCGCCGGCCTCGGTCGGCTGGTTGGGGCCGAAGAAGATCAGGTCGAGCCCTGGGGTCTCGGCGGCCACGCCCTGCATCTCGTTGCTGGTCCACGAGCCGATCGGGCCCGAGACGAGCGCGATCCTGCGGTGGCCGAGCCCGGCCAGGTGCTCCAGCGCGAGCTTGGCGCCCTGGGCGACGTTCATGAGCACGGACGGCATGCCCTTGATGCGCCGGTTGACCACCACGAACGGCACGTCCTCGGCCAGGCGCTCGATCATCTTGTTCGACAGGCGGGGGCTGCACAGCAGGACGCCGTCCACCTGTTTGGTGAACGTCCTGATCAGCTCCTCCTCCACGCGCGGGTCCTCGTCGGTGTCGGCCACGAACACGTGGTAGTCGCGGCCTCTGGCCTGCGACTGGGCGGCCTTGATGAGCGGCGGGAAGAACGGGTTGGCGATGTCGGCCACGATGAGGCCCATGTTGTACGTGCGCCCGGTGGTGAGCGCCCTGGCCGCCCGGTTGGGCCGGTAGCCGAGGTCGTCGGCCGCGGCCAGCACGCGGCTCCTGGTGGCGGGGTTGACCAGGTGCGGCGCGGAGAAGGTGCGCGACACAGTCGACACGTGAACGCCGCAGGCACGGGCCACGTCCTTGATCGTCGCCGCCATCGCCGTCCTCCCTTGCAAACGGTTGCCACAGTAAACCCTGGCCGTCCCGGATAACGGCGTCAAGGTTTCTGCAACCGGTTGCTACGGCAGGCGGCGGCTCACCCGGCCGGGTTCACCACTTCCCGCCGAGTTCGTTCAGCGTGAAGACACCGCCGGCGCGGTTGTGCAGGGGCTCGTTCAGGTCGGGCTCGCCCTGCTCGGCGATGAGCGCGTCGGCGAACGGCTCGGAGGAGTCGTGCGAGACGTACCCGATCGCCTTGGCCTCCTCCAGCGACCACCAGCGGCGCGGGCTGTCGGAGACGCCCCAGACGACGTGATAGCCGTCGGCGGTCAGGCCCGCCTCGACGAGCCTGGTCAGGTCGTCGGCGGAGATCCAGGTCGCCAGGCCGCGGGTGTCCACGGGGCCCTCGTTGCAGGTGCCGAGGCGGATGACGGTGACGTTCATGCCGAAGCGGTCGTGGTAGAGGCTGCCGAGCGCCTCCATGACGACCTTGCTCACGCCGTAGAAGGTGTCGGGGCGGGGGAAGGCATAGTCGGGCAGGTCGGCGCCGTCGGCCGGGCGGGTGTGGTAGCCGGCGGCGTGGTGGCTGCCCATGAGGACGAGGTGCTCGACCCCCTCCTTGTACGCCGCCTCCATCAGCACCTGCGTCCCCTCGATGTTGGCCCGCAGGATGTCGGCCCAGGGGTGCTCCCTGCTCTGGCCGCCGAGGTGCAGCACGGCGTCGACGCCCTTCATGGCCTCGGCCACGGCGTCGGGGTCGGCGAGGTCGGCCGTCACCCATTCCTCGCCGGGCCCCGGCTCGATCGGTTGAATGTCGGAAAGCCGCAGCGTGCGGCCTTCGCGGGCGAGCCGGGGCCGGAGCAACGTCCCGACCTTTCCCGCGGCTCCCGTCATGAGAATGCGCATGCATCCATGATGTACACGATTCTGGCCGAAATTCACATCCTTGAATGTTGACCGTGAGCCGCGTCACTAGTTACGTTCACAGGCACACATTCAAGTCCACGACTCATGTCCACGTATGTGAACAGGAGGCGGTCTGATGTCACGTCGTTTGCTGGGGGTCGCGCTCGCCGCGACCCTCGCCGTAGGACTGACAGGCTGCGGTTCCGGGGGATCGTCAAGTTCGGGGGACAACACTTTGGAGATCTGGATCAGGCAGCCGCCCGATTCCGACTCCGCCAAGACCGCCAAGAAGCTGGCCGACGGATTTACCAAGGCCAGCGGGGTTCCGACGAAAGTCGTCGCGCTTTTCGACGACTTCGAGACCAAACTGAACCAGCAGGCGGCACAGCGGCAACTGCCCGACATCGTCATCAACGACACCGCGCAACTCGGCACCATGGTGTCACAGGGCTGGCTCCAGCCCGTCGACAAAGCCACCCTGGCGGGCGCCGACCAGCTCGCGGAAACCGCGTGGAAAGCCGCCGCCGGCAGCGACGGCAAGTATTACGCCGCGCCATTCTCCGCCCAGTCGTTCGCGTTGATCGTCCGTAAGGACTGGCGCGAGAAAGTCGGCATGGAACCGCCCGCCACATGGGAGGACCTGTCCGAACTCGCCGTCGCGTTCACCGAGCGGGACCCCGACGGCAACGGCGAGAAGGACACCGCCGGCTTCGTCGCCCCCGCCGGCACCAAACGCGGCTACGCCTCCTGGTACGCCTCCTCCCTCATCTACGCCAACGGCGGCGACTTCCTCGCCTCCGCGGGGAACGGCAAGTACACCGCCACCGTCAACGACCCCAAGACCGTGGAGGCCGTCCAGTTCCTGCAGGACCAGTTCTGCAAGACCAAGACCGTCAATCCCGGCGCCGTCAGCAACGACACGACCGTCACCCATGAGGTGTTCGAGAAGGGGCAGGGCGGGATCTACCTGGTCGGCCCGTACGTGCTGGCCCGGTTCGTCAACAGCATCGGCACCGACAAGATCGAGGTGCTCCCCGTGCCCAAGGGCCCGTCGGGCGGCCCCGGCACCCTCGGCGAGGGCGAGAACGTCTACATGATGGCCGGCTCCGAGAACCAGGAGGGGCAGAAGAAGTTCGCCGAGTTCGCCATCTCCCCCGAGGGCCAGCGCATCGGCATGAACAAGGACGCCAACGGCGCCATCGTCCGCCTGCCGGTCAACACCACCGTGGACATGGCCGCGGAGCGGCAGGACCCGCGCTGGAAGGTGTTCCAGGAGTCCTATGAGCACGCGGTCTACGCCCCGCCGGTGCCCAACTGGGCGCCGATCCGCCAGACCTCGGCCGACTCCATCAACGCCGTGTGGGCCGACTGCTCAGCCGACGTCAAGACGGCCATGGATGAGCTGAACAACAAGCTCACCCAGGAACTGCAGAGCCAGAAAGCCTCATGACCTCGACACTCACCCCGGCGCGCGGCCGGACCGCGTCCCCCGGCCACCCACCCCGATCGGTGCGGTGGCGGGGGCCGCTGATCGCCTGGCTGTTCCTGGCGCCCGCGCTGCTGCTCTTCCTGTACTTCAAGTTCATCCCCATGTTCGTGGGGCTGTGGAAGAGCCTGTTCAAGGTGCAGACCTTCCTCGGTGACGAGTGGGTCGGCCTGCAGAACTACCAGACCATCGTCAGCGACGACGAGTTCGCCTCGGCCATCTGGCACAGCGTCGTGCTCGCCCTCGGCACCACGGTCGGCTCGATCGTGCTCGGCCTCGGCCTGGCGCTGCTCATCGAGGGGCCCGCCCGCTACCTGTGGTTCGTCAGGACCGCGGCCTTCCTGCCGGTCGTCACCACGATGGCGGCCGTGGCCGAGGTGTGGCGCATCATGTTCCACCCGGCCGACAGCGGGATGCTCAACGTCATCATCGGCTGGGCGGGCATCGACCCGCAGCCCTGGCTGGCCAGCGAGAACTCCTCGCTCTGGTCGATCATGCTGATGAGCATCTGGCGTGGGACGCCGTACGACATGATGATCTTCCTGGCCGGGCTGGTCGGCGTGGACCGCGCGCTGTACGAGGCGGCCGCCGTGGACGGCGCCTCCACCTGGCGGCGGCTGCGCCACATCACGCTGCCGGCGCTGCGGCCGGTGTTCTGGATCCTGTTCACCCTGGCCGCCATCCGCGGGCTGCGGGTCTTCGTCGAGGTCTACGTGCTCACCAACGGCGGCCCGAACGGCTCGTCCGAAGTGCTCATGACGTTGATCTACAAGCTCGGCTTCCAGAAGAACGAGCTGGGCGTCGCCTCGGCGGGCGGGATCGTGCTGTTCCTCGCCACGCTGGCGCTCACCGTGATCGTGCAGATGCTGCGCAGGAGGCAGGCGACATGAAGTTCGACAGCGCGCTGGGCCTGGAGGCGCGGCGGGGCCCGGTCGCCCGCGTCGGCAAGGTCCTCATCTACGCCGCGATGGTGATCGTCTTCACCGGGCCGCTGGTCGGGCTGCTGATGAGCTCGTTCAGCAAGACCCTCGACCCGACCTCCTTCTCGCTGTGGCCGGACGAGTTCACGCTGGAGAACTTCATCCAGGCCAAGGACAAGAACGTCTACCTCTACCTGCTGAACTCCTTCATCGTCGTCGGCTTCGGGCTGCTGCTGCAGGTGCTGGTGAGCGTCTTCGCGGCGTACGCGCTGGCCCGCAAGAAGTTCCGCGGCATGACGTTCGTGATGCTGCTCATGCTCACCACGATGATGCTCCCCGAGGAGATCATCGCGATCCCGCTCTCCCTCGTCCTCGCCGACATGCCGTTGCTGAACGTCAACCTCATCGGCACGTACGCGGGCATGATCCTGCCCGTCGGCGCCTGGGGCTTCTCCATCCTCGTCATGACCGAGTTCATGAAGGAGGTGCCGGTGGAGCTGGAGGAGGCCGCGCGCATCGACGGGGCCGGCGAGCTGCGCATCTTCGCGACCATCATCGTGCCGCTGTGCCGCCCGGCGCTCGGCGTGATCGGCGTCTTCGGCTTCACCATGATCTGGGACCAGTACCTGCTCCCGCTGATCGTGGCCCCCGAGTCGGACATGTGGACCCTGCCCATCGCGCTACGCTCGCTCCGCTCCGACGAGGAGGTCGGGATCGGCGTGCTGCTGGCGGCCTCGCTGCTGGCGCTGCTGCCGTCGATCATCGCCTTCCTGGCCTTCCAGCGGCAGTTCATGCGCGGTCTGACGAGCGGCGCGGTCAAGGGTTAAGCGTCCATGTATCTGGACGCTATCCAATATCCTGGATGTCCGAAGCCGCCGAAGGATACGAGATGGGATGAGCATGGAGCAGCCCCCGCTGGTCAAGTCCGCGGAGCGGACCGTACGCATCCTGGAGACGCTCGCCGAGTCGCACGACCACCTGACGCTCTCCGAGCTGCAGCAGCGCACCGGGTTCCCGCGCAGCAGCCTGCACGCGCTCATGCGCACGCTCGTCGAGCTCAACTGGGTCGAGACCGACTCGGCCAGGTCCGCCTTCGGGATCGGCCCCCACGCGCTGCTGACCGGCACGGCCTACCTCGACAAGGACCCGGCGCTCCCGTTCGCCCAGGACTGCCTGGAGGACCTGCGTGACGAGATCGGGCAGACCGTGCACTTCGCCCGGCGCGACGGCGCACACGTCCTCTACCTCGCCACCCGCGAGTCCCGCGAGGCCGACCACGTCATCCCCCGCGTCGGGCGGCGGCTGCCCGCCCACGTCACCGCGCTCGGCCAGGTGCTGCTCGCCCAGCTCACCGACGACGAGGTGGTCGCCCTGCTCCCGACCCCGCTCGTCGCGCTCACCGAGCACACCATCACCGACCTGACCAAGCTCACCGGCGAACTCGACCAGGTCCGCACCCGCGGCTGGTCCTACGAACGCGAGCAGGGCACGCCCGGCGTGGCCTGCGTGGCCGTCGCGGTCGACTACCGCATCCCGGCCACCGACGCGATCAGCTGCTCGATGCCCGCCGGGCTGCCGCCCGGCGAGGTCGAGCGCATCACCGAATCGATCATCAAACACACCCGCAAGCTGGCTGCCACCCTGCGCAGGGAGGGCATCCGCTAGTCCCCAGGAAGGACCGTTGATGCGGTTAGACGGCGTTCTCTTCTTCCCCGTGACCCCCTTCGGCCAGGACGGCGGCCTCGCCGAACCCGTCCTCGCCCGCCACGTGGCCGCCGGGGTCGCCGCCGGAGCCGGAGGAGTGTTCGCCGCGTGCGGCACCGGCGAGTTCAACGCCCTCGACCCCGCCGAGTACACCCGGGTCGTCTCCACCGCCGTCACCGCCACCGCCGGCCGCGTCCCCGTCTTCGCCGGGGCCGGCGGCCCGCTCCCCACCGCCCGCGCGCTCGCCAGGGCCGCCGCCTCCCAGGGCGCCGACGGCCTGCTGCTCATGCCGCCCTACCTGGTCACCGGTCCCACCTCCGGCCTCATCCGGTACGTCCGCGACGTCGCCTCCGTCACCGACCTGCCCGTCATCGTCTACCAGCGCGGCACCGCCCGCTTCACCCCGTCCGCCGTCGCCACGCTCGCCGCCGACGTGCCCCAGGTGGTCGGCTTCAAGGACGGCCTGGGCGACTTCGACCTGCTCCAGCGCATCATCCTGACCGTCCGCCAGGCCACCTCGGAGCCCTTCACCTTCTTCAACGGCCTCCCCACCGCCGAGCTCACCGTGCCCGCCTACCGCGGCCTCGGCGTCACCCTGTACTCCAGCGCCGTCTTCGCCTTCGCCCCCGAGATCGCCCTCGCCTTCCACAAGGCCGTCACCGGCGGCGACGAGGTCCTGGTCCAACGCCTGCTGACCGACTTCTACCTCCCCCTCGTCCAGCTCAGGGACCTCGCCCCCGGCTACGCCGTCTCCCTGGTCAAGGCGGGCGTACGGATGCGGGGACTGGAGGTGGGCGGCGTCCGGGCCCCCTTGGTGGACCCCGACCGAGAGCATTTGAAAAAGCTCGAACAAATCCTCAGTACGGGCCTCTCCCTGACCGGCCCCTAACTCGTCCCCACCCTCGGCCGCCCTCGGCCGCCCTCGTCCCCACCCTCGGCCGCGCTCGGTCGCAACCGGCCGCGCTCGGTCGCGCCCGATCACCGCCCGATCACCGCCCGATCGCGCTGGAGCGTCCTCCTCATGCCCAACCACCCACTCAGGCCGCTCCCCTTGCGCCCACGAGCACCCCGCGCACATACCCCCGAGCACGCCACCCCTCCCCATGCCACCCCCGACACCCGATCGCCCACCCGGACGCGCCACCCCTCCCCATGCCACCCCCGACACCCAATTGCCTACCCGGGCGCGCCACCCCTCCCCATGCCACCCCCGACACCCGATCGCCCACCCGAGCGCGCCACCTCTCCCATGCCACCCCCGACACCCAATTGCCTACCCGGACGCGTCATCTCTCTCTGCGCGCACCCCCTGCCGCCCCTCTGTCGGTCGCGCACCCGAGCTTCCTGCCCCTCGCATCCGGGCCTTTCATCCCCCGCGTCCGGCCACCAGCCCAACGTGGCCGGAACGACGAAGGGCCCGCCGGACCGGGCGAGGTGGGAATCACCTCATCGCCCAGCCGGCGAGCCCTCCTGCCGGCTCACCTCGTCCGAAGGCTCACACCTGGAGGCGGCCGTCCACCCGGCGCGGGATGGACAGCGGGTTCGCGTCCTTGAGCTCCTCAGGCAGCAGCGCCTCAGGCCAGTCCTGGTACGCCGTCGGCGCCACCCACCGCTCGATCGCGGTGGCCCCGACCGACGTGGAGGTCGTGGTGGCGGACGGCCAAGGCCCGCCGTGGTGCATGGCCCAGCACACGGCGACCCCGGTCGGCCACCCGTTCCAGATGAGCCGCCCGGCTTTCCTGCCCAGCACCTCGACGACCTCGGACGCCTCCTCCGGCGCCACCCCGTGCACGCTGGCGGTCAGCGACCCTTCGAGCCGCTCGAGCACCGGCCGCAGGTCGGCGACGTCGCGGTAGGTGACCACGATGGACGCGGGCCCGAAGCACTCCTCCCCGATCTCCGGCAGCTTGGCCGCGAAGGTGTCGAGGTCGGCGGTGAACACCTTCGGCGTGACCGCCCAGCTGCCCTCACCCGGCTTGCCCTCGGCCAGCAGCTGCAGCTCACCCAGCCGCTCGACGCCGCCGAGGTAACCGTCACGGATGCGCTCGGCCAGCATGGGACCGCCGGCCGTACCCTCGACGGCCTCCACGATCGCCTTGCGCAGCTCGTCACCTTCGGGCACGAACAGCAGGCCGGGGTTGGTGCAGAACTGCCCGACCCCGAGCGTCAGCGACGCGGCGAACCCCGCCGCCACCTCCTTGACCGGCGCCGACGGCAGCACGACCACGGGGTTGACGCTGCCGAGCTCACCGTAGAACGGGATGGGCGTCTCCCGCTCGTCGATCAGCTTCTGGATGGCCTTGCCGCCGGCCACCGACCCGGTGAACCCGGCCGCGACGACCGCGGGGTGCTGGACGAGGTCGGCACCGGCCTGCATGCCCTGGACCAGGCCGAGCAGGTCGGGGTTCGGCAGCGCCTCGCTGATGATCTTGGCGACCCGCTCGGACGTGTTGGGGTGCCCGGGATGCGCCTTGACGACCACGGGGCACCCGGCCGCCAGCGCCGAGGCGGTGTCGCCACCGCCCACCGAGAACGCGAACGGGAAGTTGCTGGCCGCGAACACCGCCACCACACCTGGCAGCGCGTGCTTCATCCGGCGTACGTCGGGCCTGGGCGGCGTCAGCGAGGCGTCGGCGTGGTCGATGATCGCCTCAAGGTAGCCGCCGTCCCTGATGACCTCGGCGAACAGCCTGAACTGCCCCGCGGCGCGCGCGACCTCGCCGCGCAGGCGTCCCTCGCCGAGCGCGGTCTCCTGGTCGGCGATCTGCCACAGCTCGTCCACGTGGGCGGAGAGCGCGTCGGCGACGGCTTCCAGCGCGACGGCCCGCTCGGCCGCCGGCGTCGCCCGCCACGCCGCTCCGGCAGCGGCCGCCGCGGAAACGATCCTGTCGACACCGGCGCTGTCGGTCTCGGGCAGGGCGGCGCCCACGGTTGCGCCGGTCCTGGGGTCGTGTCCGTAGATCATCGAAAGGCCCTTCGGATGCTTGACACTTCTTCCACCTGATTCTTACAGTTGCGGCAACTTGTCCACAAATCTGGCCATTGTTCACATACATGGACGGCGAGCGCATGATCATCAGGCAGGTCCACGTAACTCCCGTCGCCTTCAGGGATCCGCCTCTTCTCAACGCCGCCGGAGTCCACGAGCCGTGGGCCCTGCGTACCATTGTCGAGGTCGTCACCGACGAAGGTCTGAGCGGGTTGGGCGAGACCTACGGTGACCTGCACCATCTCGCCAAGGTACGCGACTGCGCCGATGCTCTGGTCGGCCTCGACGTCCACGCGCTCAACGAGATGTACGCGAGGATCGCCGCGACCGTCGGCGGCACGGTGACCGACCTCCATGGCCTGACCGGCGCCGCCACCAAGGAGAAGAGCATCGACCGCGTCTTCTCCCCCTTCGAGGTGGCCTGCCTCGACATCCGCGGCAAGGCGGCCGGCGTACCGGTGAGCGACCTGCTGGGCGGCAAGGTCAGGGACGCCGTCCCGTACAGCGCCTACCTCTTCTACAAGTGGGCCGGCCACCCGGGCGAGGAGCCGGACCGCTTCGGCGCCGCCCTGGACGAAGCGGGCATCGTGCAGCAGGCGAAACTGCTCATCGACGAGTACGGCTTCGAGTCCATCAAGCTCAAGGGCGGCGTCTACCCGCCCGACCAGGAGATCTCCGCGATCCGCGCCCTGCACGACGCGTTCCCCGGCGTACCCCTTCGCCTGGACCCCAACGCCGCCTGGTCGGTGGCGACCTCGATCCGCGTGGGCCGCGAACTCGAGGGCGCGCTCCAGTACCTGGAGGACCCGACGCCGGGCATCGACGGCATGGGCGAGGTCGCAGCCGCCGTCCCCATGCCCCTCGCCACGAACATGTGCGTGGTCACCCCCGAACACTTCCCGCCCGCCATGGCCGCCCGCTCGATCGGCGTACTCCTCCTCGATCACCACTATTGGGGTGGCCTCGTACGCTCGTCGCACGTGGCCGCGATGTGCGACGCCTTCGGTCTTTCGATGTCGATGCACTCCAACTCCCACCTCGGGATCAGCCTGGCCGCCATGACCCACCTGGCCGCCACCGTCCCGAACCTGACGTTCGCCTGCGACACGCACACGCCCTGGCAGGACGGCCAGGACGTGGTCAAGCCCGGCGCCCTCCGCTTCGAGAACGGCGCCGTCCCCGTCCCCACCGCCCCGGGCCTCGGCGTAGAACTCGACCGCGACGCGCTGGCGACGATGCACGAGCAGTACAAGAAGTGCGGAATCACAGCGCGGGACGACACGTCGTACATGCAACGCTTCACCCCGTCCTTCACCGCCGCCCGCCCCCGCTGGTAACCCGCCCTTGCCCAACACGCCCGTTTTCACCCCGCTTCTACTCAAAGACAGAAGCCCGCTCCACCCACCTCAGGCCGGAGACGCAAGCCCCCTGCACCCACGTCTGCTCGAAGACGGAAACCCTCCGCACCTGCTCCTGGCCGGAGACAAAAGCCCTCCGCGCCCACGTCTCGGAAGCCCCCCGCACCCACCTCTGCCCGGAGACGGAAACCCCCCGCCCCCACCTCTGCTCGAAGACGGAAACCCTCCGCACTCACCTTCAGTCAGCAGCGGTAGAAACCTTCCGCGCCCACCTCCAGGCAGCGACGGAAGCCTCCTGCGCTCCCAGTCGGTCGGCCACAACAGACATCCCCACCTGCCTCACGCCAGAGCCACACGACTTCTCCACCCACCTCTGGCCGGACAGAGCACGCTTTCTCACCTGCCTCACGCCAGGCCCGAAGGCCCTCCCACCCACCTCAGGTTGAAGCCGCAAGCCCCTACACCCACTCTGAGGCTCGGGACGGAAGCCGTCTTCCCCACCCCAGCCTCAGACCACGGGCAGAGGCCCTCTCGCCCACTCTCAGGCTGGAGGCAGAAACCCCTCAGGTTGAGGGCAGAAGCCTTCACCTGCCCTCAACCTGAGAGCGGAACCCCTCACCCACCTTCGGTCCCAGGCCGAAAGCTCCCTCCCCACCTCAGACCGGGGCCGAAGCGCTCTTCACCTCCGCCCCCACAAGGGAGGACGCGCCCTGGCTGGCCTGCGATCAGATCGAGAAGCACCCTCATCCACGAACCGTGCCCCACGAACCGTGCCCCACGAACCATCACCTACGGAGTCCAATCCCGAGGGACGGATCGAACCGACTCCCATTTGCGCGGAACGAACCACCGACTCACATGCGCACGAACGGACCCCACCGACTCCTATCTGCGAGAACCATCACCCACAGAGCACTACCGGCAAGGACGGACTGGACCCCACCGTTCCTCCGTTCCGGCTGGGGAGGAGCGCCCTTAGCCCTTTCCTATGACTGCCACCGACAAATCCATCGACCTATCCCCTATCCCTAAACGAAGACACTTCCAGCAAGGAGACCCTGTGGTGAACGTCGCCTACCTGTACCCCTGGGACGTGGTCGGTGACCCGTCGGCCCCCAGCCGTCTGGCCGACCTGGGCGTCGAGGCGGTCGCACTGGCGGCCAGCTACCACTCGACACGAGCGGCCACGCCCTACCACCCGGCCCACCGCGTGCTGGACGTGCCGTACCCGGCCTTCTACCTCCCGATCCGCCCCGCCTCCTGGTCCCGCCTGGTACCCACCGCCCCCACCTGGACCCCGGCAGACGCCTACCTCCAGGCCAGGGACGCCCTCAAGGCAGTCGGCCTCCAAGTGCACGCCTGGACGGTCCTCACCCATAACTCCCACCTCGGCGCCGCCAACCCCGAGCTGGTCGTCCGCAACGCATTCGGCGACGCGTACCCGTACGCCCTGTGCCCATCGCACGAGGACGTCATCGAATACTGCGAGACCCTGGTCAGAGAGACCCTGACACTAGGAGAACCGGACGGCCTGATCCTGGAGGCCTGCGGCCCCATGGGCTTCGGCCACCAAACCGTCCACGAAAAGACCTCCGGCGCCGACTGGACCCCGGCGGACATCGACCTCCTCTCCCTGTGCTTCTGCAAGAACTGCGCCACCCGATACCCCGACCAGACAAGGTCAGTGGTCCGCTCCGCAATAGACCGCACCACAACACCCAGCCACCCCAGCGAAGCCTCTGCCACGCAGACAACGGCAAGCACAGCTCGCGCTACCACCCCTCCCCTCTCAGCCGAACAAGCCCTAGGTGACCTGGCAGACGGGGTACGCGAAGCCCGCACCACCCTGACCGCCACCCTCCGCCAACGCCTGATCGCAGTGGCGAAGGAAACCGCCCCCCACGTCCCCATCACCCTCCACGCCAACCCGGACCCCTGGTCGACAGGCGCCTTCGCCCCTCTCCCCGCAGGCGAACCGAACGCCGACGTCCTGGTAGCCAACTGCTGGGGCGACCCGGTCACGGACGCCACCCGCCTGACCCACCTCAAGGCTTTGACGAACGAGCCCCAACGAGTAGGCGCCTACGTATTGGCCCTCCCCCCACGCCCCGCCGACCCAGAGGTATTGGCCGACCAGCTGAGGACGTACAGCAAGGCAGGAGCCACGGAATACCACCTGTACCACGCCGGCCTAGCCTCCCCCCAACGCCTGTCCGCCCTGGCGCAGGCCCTCACCCTCCTGCCCTAATCCACAACGTCTGTGCTGGGTGGGAGGGAGGCCGGCCGCACGTTCCCAAACCGCTCCGGCCTCCCAGCCCACTCCACCACCCCACACCTCCACACCCCAGCTCACACCCTCACACCCTCACGCCCTCGCCACCCGACCTAAGCACCGCCCCACGCACAGCCCTCGCCACCCCGACCTAAGCACCGCCCCACGCACAGCCCTCGCCACCCCGACCTAAGCACCGCCCCACGCACAGCCCTCGCCACCCCGACCTAAGCACCGCCCCACGCACAGCCCTCGCCACCCCGACCTAAGCACCGCCCT
>NZ_JBFAQA010000036.1:0-56453 GCF_040677005.1 Nonomuraea sp. NPDC049421 | reverse complement strand
CCCGACCTAAGCACCGCCCCACGCACAGCCCTCGCCACCCCGACCTAAGCACCGCCCCACGCACAGCCCTCGCCACCCCGACCTAAGCACCGCCCTCGCCGCCCCGAACGCCACCTTCACCGCTGCCTCCCGCCCCCTCGCCACCGCACCTTGAACCCCGCCCCCGGGGGGCGCCCCCATGCGGAACGCAACCCCACGTGAGATGCAACCGCACGCGAATGCCGGTTCCCGCGATGCAACCGCACGCGGACGCCGGCCCCCGCGATGCAGCCTCACACGGACGCCGGCCCCCGCGATGCAGCCTCACACGGACGCCGGCCCCCGCGATGCAGCCTCACACGGAATGCAGCCTCTTGTGGGATGCCGGCCCTCGAGATGCAACCCCACCCTCACCGCCAATCGGCGCACCCTCACCGCCGCGTTCTCGCACGCGGGCCGACCCCGTACCGCCGCACTGTCCCCGACATCACCCTCGAACCACGATTCGGGCTGTGCAACCTTCCGCCAGCGGACAACCTCGGCGAGGAGCAGCCCCGCGTCCTCGCGTACTTTCCTGCATCCCACAACTTCTGCCGAGCAAAGGTCCGTCATCCCGCCTCACCTCCTCGCACACCGTTGGGGTCGGTACAATCGCCGCCTGTCCGAAGGAATGGCCAGTCCAGGCACCGTCGCGTTTTTGACCCCCCGTCGTGCCTGCTACGGCCCCAACACCGGAGATTCCGTGTGAGCCGCACTAGCTCCGGATACGTATCACCACATGAACGATGTGCGAATCGTCTTCAGGAAATACGGCGGCGCACTGCACTGGAACCACCCCGGCCGCGTGCTCGGCGAGGACGAGCACGGCGTCTGGGCGGACGTGCCCGGCGGGACGTTAGCCCGTAAAGGCGATGCCCCTCCTGTCACCTGGAAGACCCCGGTCACCATGCTCTTCCCCCGGAACGCCTGGTGGACTGCCTCATTTCACATCCCGCCCCACAAGAGCGACCTCTACATCGACGTCACCACGGTCCCGGAGTGGAGAGACGACGAGGTCACCATGCTCGACCTCGACCTGGACGTCATCAGATTGAGGAACGGACGTCTCGTTCTCGACGACGAAGACGAATTCGCCGAGCATCAGCTTCTCTTGAACTATCCCACCGAGTTGATCAAACGAGCGGAAGAATCAGCACGCTGGCTTCTCGACGCAGTCGCGAAAAGGCAGGGCCCGTTCGGTGGAGCGCACTTGGCCTGGCAAACAAAAGCATCATGAATGCATCGCACTGAGACCTGATCGAAAACTAAGGCGATCATCATCAACACCCTGATCACACATCACCCGGCGGCCGCAACCAGCCCACTTTCATAAGCCGCGATAACGAGCTGTGCCCGATCCCGGGCCTCCAGCTTGGCCAGCAACCGGGTGATGTGTGTCTTCACTGTCGCCAGGCTCACTTGCAGATGGGCAGCTATCTCGTTATTCGACAAGCCTCTCGCGATCAACATTAACACTTCCCTTTCCCGCTCGGTGACGCCGTTCAGCCCTTTCACCCTCGGCAGAACGGGAGCCCGCGTGAACTCCTCGATCAACCGCCGCGTCACCGCAGGCGCCAGCAGCGCTTCTCCCCGGGCGACCACGCGAACGGCGGCCAGCAGATCCGCAGGCGGCGTGTCCTTCAGGAGGAATCCGCTGGCCCCCGCTCGGAGCGCGTCATACACATAAGCGTCAAGGTCGAACATGGTCACGACGAGCACTCGGGAAACATCTTTGATACGGCGCGTGGCTTCGATGCCGTCCATTTCGGGCATCCGTACATCCATCAACACCACATCAGGCCGCTGCTCCAGCGCGACGGCAACGGCTTCCGCTCCAGTCGCCGCCTCGCCCACCACCGTAAGGTCAGGTTCAGAATCGACCAGTACGGTGAAACTCCCTCGAATAAGCGCCTGATCATCGGCGACGACCACGCGAATCACAAACCCTCCCCATAAGGCAATGTCGCGAAAACCCGGAACCCCCGCCCACGACGGCTCCCCGCCTCGAACGTACCGCCGTACATACTGACCCGCTCCCGCATGCCGATCAGGCCATGCCCCGCGCCATCGGACGGCAAGGTGCGTTTCCTCGGGCCATCATCAAGCACCTCAATCCGCACCTCCTTCTCATCCGCCACCACCGACACCCGGCACCGAGCAGGTGCGGCGTGCTTGACCACGTTCGTGAGCGCCTCCTGCACGATGCGGTAGACCGACAGCCCCACACCCTCAGGCAGCCGCGCCCAATCCCCGACATGACCAGCCGACGACCCACCATCCGCAGAACCACCGGCTGCAGAACCGCCAACCGCACGACCATCGACCGCATGACCGCCAGCCACAGGACCATCAACCATCGAGCTGCCCACCGCCGAACCACCAGCTACCGGGCCACCCACCGCAGAACCGCCGGCCGCAGAACCGTCGACCACCGAACTACCAACCGCAGATCCGCTGCCCCCAGAACCGCTGGCCCCAGAGTCGGCGGTCGCCGGGCCGCTAGCCGCCGAACCACCGGCAGCAGCATCCGGTGCGAAGTGGAGGTCGAGGTCCACGTCCACCCCCGCCAGCCTTACCTGCTCCGCCAGCCGCTCGATGCCGGCCGGCCCTGGCGCCGGCGCGCGGTCGGGAGTGTCCGACGATCTCAGCACGCCGAGCAGGTGACGCATTTCCACGAGCGCGCTCCGGCTGGCCGTCTCGATCACGCGCAAGGCGTCGTGCGCCTCCTGCGGTCTGGACGCGAGAACGTGATTGGCGACCCCCGCCTTGATGGCGATCAGTCCCACGCTGTGCGTGACCACGTCATGCAGCTCGCGAGCGAGCCGTAACCGCTCCTCCGTGACGGCCTGCGCCGCCAGCCGCTCGGCCTCACGCGCCGCGTACGACCTGCGCTCCTGCACCGCCCTGCCGATCGTCCACGCCCCGCCCAGCGCCCCGATGCCCAGCAGCGGCTGGTCGAGATGGACCATCCAGTCGGGCGCACCGACTCGCGACGTGCCGGCCACCGTCAGCCCCAGGACTGTGACCAGGCTCACCGCCGCGATGGCCGACGTCGGCACCACCGCGCCGAGTCTGTCGGACAGGGCGACGATGTACAACGCGTACGCGGGAGCCAGGTATGCATGGCCCACCGCGCCGACCAGCGCGGCATAGAGGGCGAGCACCAGCGTGAGGCAGAAGACGGGCATGGGCCACACCCTGCGCACGGCGAGCGGCAGCCCCAGCCCGAGCGGAAGGGCCAGCCGCATCCATGGCGGCATCGTGACGGCGTTGACCATGACCGTGAAGAGCAGGAACGCCAGGCACAGCCCCGCGACCAGGTCGAGCACGACCAGCTGGCGCCGGCTGAGGCGCCTGGCGAAGAAGGGATGCGTGTCGTTCACGCGTTGAACCGTAGCCGCTGCGGCGGCGTGGCACGTCAACCCAGGGTCTGACCTTGAAGTTCGAACCGTGGTCCGACGCGCCGGCCCGCCGCCGCCCAGCATTCTTTACGCCGTGATCGAACTTCAGCACCTGACGAAGCGCTACGGCTCCACCCTCGCCGTCGACGACCTGTCCTTCACGGTCGAGCCCGGTCACGTCACCGGCTTCCTCGGCCCCAACGGCGCCGGCAAGTCGACCACGATGCGCCTGATCCTCGGGCTCGACGCGCCGACCTCCGGCCAGGCCCTGGTCAACGGCCGCCGATATACATCGCTGCGCAGACCGATGCACGAGGTCGGCGCGCTCCTCGACGCGGGCGCGGTCCACGGCGGCCGCAGCGCCTACAACCACCTGCTCAGCCTCGCCCTCACCAACGACATCGGCCCCAAGCGCGTCTCCCAGGTGCTCGAGCAGGTCGGCCTCGCGGATGTGGCACGGAAACGCGTGGGCGGTTTCTCCCTGGGCATGAAACAGCGCCTCGGCATCGCCGCCGCGCTGCTCGGCGACCCCGGGGTGCTGATGTTCGACGAGCCGGTCAACGGTCTCGACCCCGACGGCGTGCGCTGGATCCGCGACCTCATGCGCGCGCTGGCCGCCGAAGGCCGCACGATCCTGCTCTCCAGCCACCTCATGAGCGAGATGGCCCTCACCGCTGAGCGCATCGTCATCGTGGGCCGGGGCAGGCTCATCGAGCAGGCCACGGTCGCCGAGCTGACGGCCCGCTACCCCTCGCTCGAAGACGCCTACCTCGCCCTGACGGCCGGCAGCGTGCAATACGGAGCCGCCCGATGAAGTCGGTCCTCGCTTCGGAGTGGGTGAAGCTCCGCTCGGTCCGCTCGACCTACCACGCGCTCGGCGCGGCAGCCCTCATGGTGGTCCTGGGCATCGGCTGGACGCTTTACGTGCGCGACTTGGCCGACGTCCGCGGCACGCTGAGCGCAGCCGCTCCCGAGCAGAGCATCCTGCCACTCCTGCAGATCAGCCTGGCCGTGCTGGGCGTGCTGACGATCACTTCCGAGTACGCCACCGGCCTGATCCGCACCAGTCTCGTCACGGTCCCCAAGCGGGGTGCCTTACTCCTGGCCAAGGCCGCAGTGGTGGGGCTGGCGACTTTGGTGATGGCCAACGCCGTACTCCTGGTCACCTTCGCCGTGAGCCGCCTGATCGCGAACGGCCGCCATCTCGGCTTCAACGAGGTTTCGTTCGCCGAGAGCTGGACCACTGTGCTCGCCTCTGGCCTGTCAGTGACCGCCCTGGCACTGGTGGGGCTCGGCTTCGGCGCCGCCATCCGCTCCACGGCGGGTGCCATCGCGTCGCTGGTCGCGCTGCTGTTCGTCGTGCCGGGGGTGGTCACCTACCTGCCGTCTCCGTGGAACGCGCGCATGGCCTCGGTCCTCCTGCCGAACCTCGCGCCCCAGATCGGCGGTCAGCGCGTGTCCTCGCAGTTAGGAGACGGCTACCTGCCGCCCTGGGCCGCGCTGGCCTTACTCGTCGCGTACCCGACCATCGCCCTCGTCCTCGGCTACTCCGCTCTCAAACGGAGAGACGCATGACCGGCGGCCCCACCGAACGAACGATCGTGTCCCCGCAAGTCCTCGCCTCGACCCTGACAACCGGCCCTCGCCTGACCCTGTGCTGCCCGACGCATACCCAGCCCTGTGACCGTACGGCCCAACGCACACCCGCACGCGCGACAACTCGACAGGCACCCGCACGTGACGACCCGCAACACCTCTGCACCTGACGACCGAACGCACGCCCGTACGGGACGACCCAACACACACCCGTTCGTGACGACCCGACATACGCCAACGCATGTCGGCCCCACGCATTACCTGCGCGTGCGCAAGGACCCGAAGACGGCCTGCCCCTGACGACCGACGTGCTCCCTGTTCCCTGATAACCCGGCAGATCCTGCCCCACCTTGACGACGGAGTGGATGCGAAATGAGCGTTCTGACCTCTGAATACGTGAAAATGCGGTCGGTCCGCTCGACCTACTTGACCGTCGGCCTGGCCCTCAGCACCATCCTCCTGGGCCTCGCGCTCGCCGTCACGGCCGCGGGCACGTACGACGCCGCCTCACCCGGACGGCAGGCCACCGCCAGGATCGCGTATCTGGAAGAGGTGTTCGTGATCGTCCCTCAGCTGGCGATGGGCGTCCTCGGCGTGCTGGCCATGACGTCCGAGTACACGACGGGCCTGATCAGAACGAGTTTCGCGATCGTGCCCCGCCGCTGGCCCCTGCTGGCAGCCAAGGCGGCGACCATCACGGTCCTGTCCCTGGTCGTCGGAGCAGTGGCGGTCTTCGGCACGTACGCGGCGGTAAGGAGTGCGGTCGGCGACCGATTCGCCGGCGCCTACGTCACCGCCTTCAGCGACCGGCTGCCGCTCCTGATCGCGCTCACCTTGACGGTGCCCGTGTTCGCGCTGCTCGGCCTCGGATTGGGGGCGCTCCTGCGCTCACCGGCGGCCGCGATCGCCGTCGTCGCAGGTCTCGTCTACGTGTTGCCGATCATCATCGGCAACCTCCCCGAGCCCTGGAGCGAGACCCTCGGGTCACTGATGATCGGCGCGTTGCCCCGCCAGCTCATCGGCGACAGCAACGCCTCCTCGGTCTACGGCTCATTGCTGTCCCCGCTGGGAGCAGCCGCCGTCATGATCGGCTACGCGGCCGTCCCGCTTCTCGCCGCCACCGCACTGGTACGCCGAAGGGACGTCTGACATGCGTAACCACAAGGCGACGCGCAGACCGCCGGCCACCGGGCGGGTACGGCAGGCGAAGCCACCTGCCGTACCGTCCGGAGGCTCACACCTCGAGCACCACCGGGATGATCATCGGCCGACGACGGTAGGTGTCGCTCACCCAGCGACCCACCGTACGCCGCACGACCCGGCGGATCTCCTGCGTGTCGATCACGCCGTCCGCGGCCTTCTCCTCCAGGGCCCGCTGGATCTGCGGGATGAACTCGTCGAACTGCGCCGGATCGATGCCGGACCCACGCGCGTGGATCTCCGGCCCCGCCGTGAGCTTGCCGGTGTTGGAGTCGACCACGACGACCACGGAGATGAACCCCTCGTCACCGAGGATCCTGCGATCCTTCAGGGACGTGTCGGTGATCTCACCCACGGACGAGCCGTCGACGTAGACGTATCCGGCGTGAACGGCACCCGCGATCCGCGCCCGCCCGTCGACCAGGTCCACCACGACGCCGTCCTCGGCGATCACGATGTGGTCCTCCGGCACGCCGGTGAGCTCGGCCAGCTTGGCGTGCGCCCGCAGGTGACGCCACTCGCCGTGCACGGGCATGAAGTTGGAGGGACGCGTCAGGTTGAGCACGTACAGCAACTCGCCCGCGGCCGCGTGACCGGAGACGTGCACCTTGGCGTTGCCCTTGTGCACGACGCGGGCGCCCCACCTGGTCAGGCCGTTGATGACCTTGTTGACCGCGGTCTCGTTGCCGGGTACCAGCGACGAGGCCAGCAGCACGGTGTCACCCGCGGCGATGCGGATCGGGTGATCGCGGTTGGCCATCCGCGACAGCGCCGCCATCGGCTCGCCCTGGGAGCCGGTGCAGATCAGCACCACGTCCTGGGGCGGCCATTCCTCGATGTCGCGGGAGTCGACGATCAGCTCCGGCGGCACCTTGAGGTAGCCGAGGTCGCGGGCCACGCCCATGTTGCGCACCATCGACCGTCCGACCAGCGCCACCTTGCGGCCGTGCTTGGCGGCGGCGTCCATGACCTGCTGGATGCGGTGCACGTGGGAGGCGAAGCTGGCGACGATGACGCGCTGCTCGGAGGTGCGGATCACCTCGTCGATGACGGGCGCGATCTCCCGTTCGCTGGTGACGAACCCCGGCACCTCGGCGTTGGTGGAGTCCGACATCAGCAGGTCGACGCCCTCGGAGCCGAGTCTGGCGAAGCCGCCGAGGTCGGTGAGACGGCCGTCGCTCGGCAACTGGTCCATGCGGAAGTCGCCGGTGTGCAGCACGATGCCGGCGGGCGTCCTGATGGCGACGGCCAGAGCGTCGGGGATGGAGTGGTTGACCGCGAGGAACTCGCAGTCGAAGGGCCCGAACACGTGCCGCTCGCCCTCGACGACCTCGCGTTTGACGGGCTGGATGCGGTGCTCGGTCAGCTTGGCCTCGATCAGCGCGAGGGTGAGCTTCGACCCGATGAGCGGAATGTCGCGCCGCTCGCGCAGCAGGTACGGCACCGCCCCGATGTGGTCCTCGTGGGCGTGCGTCAGCACCACGGCTTCGACGTCGTCGAGCCGGTCCCTGATGTATTCGAAGTCGGGCAGGATGAGGTCGACACCCGGCTGGTCAGGCTCGGGGAACAACACCCCGCAGTCGACGATCAGCAGGCGGCCCTCATACTCGAAGACGGCCATGTTCCTGCCGATCTCCCCCAACCCGCCGAGCGCGACGATGCGCAGGCCGCCCTCAGGCAGCGCCGGCGGGGGGCCAAGCTCAGGATGCGGATGGCTCATGCCCGGCCCCCATGGTCAGATCTTGTTCTCAAAACTCCCGGTTCCTCCCCGTTCCTAGGTATCTGTCAACTTCACCCCGCCGGCCACCAGGCAAGCACGCAGCTCGGCGATTTGCTTCTCCGTGGCGTCCACGAGCGGCAGCCGTACCGGACCGGCCGGCATCCCCACCAGGCTCAGTGCTGCCTTTGCCATGATCGCGCCGCCCGCGCGCAGCATGATCCCGTCCACGACGGGAGTCACCTGGTTGTGCACGGCCAGGGCCTGCGCGATGTCGCCGCTCTTGTGCAGCTCGATCATGCGAGCCAGCTCGGCCCCGACCACATGACCGACGACGCTCACGAAGCCGGCCGCCCCGAGGGAGAGCCAGGCCAGGTTGAGCAGGTCGTCGCCGGAGTAGAACTTGAGGTCGGTCGAGATCATCACCTGGCTGGCTGCGAACAGGTCGCCCTTGGCGTCCTTCACGGCCACGATGCGCGGGTGCTGCGCCAGGCGCAGCAAAGTCTCAAGCTTGATCGGTACGCCACTGCGTCCCGGAATGTCGTACAGCATCACCGGCAGGTCGGTCGCGTCGGCGACGGCGGTGAAGTGCTGGTAAAGCCCCTCTTGCGGCGGCTTGTTGTAATACGGCGTCACCACGAGCAGGCCGTGGGCGCCTGCGCGCGCCGCCTGCTTGGCGAGCTCGACGCTGTGACGGGTGTCGTTGGTCCCCGCCCCCGCGACCACGGTCGCGCGGTCGCCGACCGCGTCCAGCACAGCGCTCACGATGCGCTGCTTCTCCTCGTCGGAGGTGGTGGGCGACTCACCGGTCGTCCCGTTGACGATCAAACCGTCGTTTCGCTGCTCGTCCACCAGATAGGTGGCAAGACGTCGCACAGCCGCGTAATCGACCTCACCGTCGGGGGTGAACGGCGTGACCATCGCGGTCAGCATACGGCCGAAGGGCGCGTCGGTGGTTCCAGTTGGCGATGCCATAGTGCGAACGCTACCCGGATTCAGAAATCCATTGGACGTCGCCACCCCGCTTCGCCTGCCCGGAGCCGTGTTTTGCCCCTTCCGCCAGCATCTGTACGCCTCAGCGCACGACACCGGACGACCCAGCCGACCGTCACGACACATCGCCGTGGCCGGTCGCACTCCCTCATCGCAGGGTACCCGGCACCCAGACCACCTACGCCACCGCGGCACTCGCCCACAATCCCCAGCGCATGTGCGCTTCCCTCTCGCGAAACGGTCGAACCAGCCTGCATCGCCATGAAGCCAGCCCCTTAAGGGTGCGCTCCAGCGGAAACCGGCGTAGAGCTCGCTACTCGGGACCCCGCATCCGGAGCCGGTGCAGCGCCACGCGAAGCAATCTTCTTGGACATGACCGCGCAAGTCAGTGATCACTCAGGCATACGCATCCCCTGGCGCACGAAAGGGAACAAGGCGGCGCGGACGTACTGGGACAGGCCTCGACATGACGGACGGCCGATGCGGCCGGGCTGAGCGGAAGGTCAAGAAGACCTTGGCTTCGAACCAAGAAAAGGTGGTCCCACCTGGCCGTACGTCACTAAGGTAGGCGGCGGTCAGGCAAGGCCGACATGGAAGAGGTCGCCGATATGTGCTCGGGGGTACACACATCGACGACCTCTATCGGAGAATCGGCCGCCCTTACACCGGCGTTACAGGGTTTCTCCGATAATTTTCCGCCATCGCAAAGTTGGGGCTCCAGCGTCCTTCGATGACGGTCGGTTACCTGCCGAATACGGCAACATGGGGCAACGCCTCACACGAACCCCCAGGGATGGACTAGTGGCCACCTCAGATCCGGTCTACCTGCGTGTCGTCGAAGACATCCGGCGACAGATCACCGACGGCACCCTTCCCCCCGGCGCGCCCATTCCTTCGCGGGCGCAGCTGACCCGCAAATATCAGGTCGGCGAGACCGCCGCCCGTCATGCGTTGCGCGTACTCGCGGGCGAGGGCCTCATCATCGGCCGCGTGGGCTCGGGACATTACGTCCGAGAACGTCCCGACCTGACCGCGCTGCATCGATGGCGTTTCCTCGATCATCCAGCCCCCTTCGCGGCCGACCTGCAATCGCAGGGCAGACGCGTGACATGGGACTGGCACAGCGAACTCACCGAAGCCGGCCCCGACATCGCCCGGCGGCTCCGGTTGCCCGAGACGGCGACGCTGACCAGGACCCGCTATGTCTTCCGTGGCGACGGTCGGCCGCTCCAGCTCGCCACGTCGTACGAGATGCGGGAGTTCGCCTCCCACAGCGACGAGGACCGGCGGGGCTTCGTCACACGGATGTACGCGCACGGCATAAAGATCACGGAGATCGTCGAAAGCGTGCACACCCGCATCCCGCGGCCGGTGGAGAGCGATGTTCTCGACCTGGCGGCCGGCGTGCACGTGCTGCACGTGGAGCGTACGCATTGGGCGGGCGACCGGCCGGTGGAGACGAGCGACATCGTCATCCCGGGCGACCGATTCCGGGTCATGTACAGCATGCCCGTCTAGAACGGTGAGCTCCGGGCGAGCACCTTCTCTCTCGCCCGGAGCTCCCCACCTCGGTACTCATCCACGCGATACTCCCCATGCCGCCACCCAAACGGCTTTTGAAACACCCTGCCACGCCACCCTCCGAACCCTCTTCGGGAACGCACCGGGACACACTGGGCGTAGCGGCTCCAAGGTCCTGCTTCAGGCAACACCGAGAGACGCTTTGTCGCCCGTCGGGCTGAAATACCCCGTCGCACCGGTCCCTGGCCGGGCCATGACCTCGCATGGCCACGACCCTCCGCATGCACACATAGGCCCTTGCGGACCTTTCCAAGCGTGCGCCTCGCTAGCCATGCTCCGCCGCCGGCTGCACTTAATCAGGGGGCTTGGCGGCCATGCGGATCCCTGCTCCGAGCCGCCCTGACCAGCCGGGCGCCTTCGTGCAGAGCCCAGCCCTCCGTTACATGTCCTCAGCCGGGACACCTATCTCCCCGGCAACGCCCACTTCTTCGCGGCTGCCCTCTGAGCCGCAGCGCGGCCCATCCCTCCTGGCGAATGTCCGAGTTCGAGCGGCGGCGCGGCTGACTTGGGACCGATGGACCGCGGAGGCAGTCGTGGGATACGTGACGCGAGGTGCGCAGTGGCGCGGAGATGACCGAAGCGGGGCCTGCCGCTAACCCTGTACCGAGGAAGTACCTGTGGTTCAGCTTGGGCATCTGGACCTCGCCGCGAGCGGGCGGACACAACCCCGCACGACCAGGCACGCCCGGCGCGGGACGGACACCACCGCACGCGGAAGCGGGCGAGCAGAGCGCCGAAAGCACGCGAGGATGCGCGGCGCAAACGTGCACAGCGCAAGGGTGCGCGGCGCAAGGGTGCGCGGTGCAGTACAAGGAGGTTACGTCCACGGAAGCGGCGCAAGGGTCTGACCTGCTTACAGGCACGGCGCCGGGAAATGGTGACGGCCATCGCGTGATCCTCCGAAGGCGCAATTAAAGATCGAAGGGAACCACGTGATGGCCGCGACAACAGTGTGCCGCCTGACCTCCGGCTGGCGCAGCAAATCGGGACCGGGGACCCCGGCTTGTTGCGGTTCACGGTGAAGACCATGACCGAGACATTGACCTCGACCGAGTCCTACTACCTGTGCGGCGCCGACTACGGCAGCGGCGCGAAGGTGCGCGGCGCGCGGGGAGCGGCGCGCGGGGTGCAGGGTGCGCGGGGAGTGGCGCGCGGGGTGCGGGGTGCGCGGGGAGTGGCGCGCGGGGTGCGGGGTGCGGCGCGCGGGGTGCGCCCGCCGTCGACAGACGCTCGGTCCTCTCGTCCCCTCACACCACCGCCCCCTCATGTCCGCGAGCCCCCACCCTCCGGTGTCCTCGCACCCCGGACGTCCTCGCACCCCAGCGCCCGGTCTCCCTGCCCTCAGGCGCCAAGCCCTCGGGCCGCGCGCTCTCGGCGTGTCCCCGCCTATGCGGGCCACAACTCTTTGCTGCACGTTCTCAAGTGACGCCGAGTCCTTTGGATCGTGTGCTCCTTGAAGGACTCGATCAGTGAGATGCGCCCCAGGCAGCGGGTGTCCACGGCGGCCTGGAGGACGGGGTTTCGGTGGGTGGGGTGGGAAGGTGCCGATAGTCGGAATTGGGGCGTTTGCGCAGGTCAGAGATTGTCGGTGGGCGTTGATAGAACGGGGGCGGAGGTTGTCGATGCGAGTCAAAGACCTGTCCAAGGGTGATCGGCCGCGCGAACGGCTCATGGCCAGTGGGGCCGCCGCGCTGGCCGATCGTGAATTGCTGGCCGTGCTGCTCGGTTCCGGGTTTCGGGGAGCCAGCGCGCTCGACCTGGCCAGCCAGGTGATCGAGCACTGTGGGGATCTCGATGGGCTCAGCCGTTCGGATCCGCACCGGTTAATCACGTTGCCCGGGATCGGGCCGGCCAAGGCGGCGCGGGTGACGGCGGCCTTTCATCTCGTACGCCGAGCGGAGGCGTGGCCCGAGCGCGAACGCATCACCAGCACGTCCGACCTCGCCCACGCCTGCGCGCCGCTGCTCCACGACCGCACCCAGGAGCGGCTGGTCATGGTGGCGTGCGACACCGGTGGGCGGGTGCTCAAGCGGGCGGTGCTGACCGAGGGCGGCAGCGATCACACGGTCATGCCCATACGCGAGGTGATCAGGGAGGTGCTGACGGCGGGCGGCGCGGTGTTCGGGCTCGCTCACAACCATCCGGGCGGGTCGCTCGATCCGAGTCCGGAAGATCTGGAGGCCACGGCCCGGCTGCTCGAGGCGGCGGACACGGTCGGATTGCGGCTTCTCGACCACGTGATCATCTCAGGTGGGGCTTGGAGGCGCATTCCGCTATAAATCAAATTCCCATCGGACGATGGAGGCAGGTTTCCGCAAACGGCATGATCCCGCGTATAGCGTCGAACGGCAGTTTTCCAAGGGATGACCATGAGAATCTAATCGCGCGGGTAGGCCGTTATGGACGTCAGCCGGCCGATACTCGCCGTGGACATGGCGTCATGCCCCCTTGAAGTCGCACGGGGCCATGTCCATGGTCCTGCGTGTGATCCCGGGTGAAGCCCGTTCCTCGTGAGTGAGGTCTGGGCAGGCGCGTTGCCCGGGATCATGCGCGGACACGCGGGGTGCGTGGGCGACGGCTGCTGTGGGCGTGTCATAGTCAGCGGTCTCCGGTGCACAGTGCTGGGCCATGGCGCGTACCAGGCACCCACTGCACCCTGGTCACCGGGCGGGCGGCGACCCCGTCCGGTGACACTGCGTCCTTCGACCTTCCTCACAAGGTCCGCAACAGAAAGTCGGAGCCACCGGTCGGAAAGCTCTTCACCGGAGGCCGTTCAGAGGGCAAACTGTTGTCCGCGGCCATCGCGCTCGATGTCCTTCGAACTGCGTCTTCGGAGGATCGCGATGGCCGTCACCATTTTTCCGGTTTTCTGCACCGCCTGTGCGTAATCATGATGTGTACGCATGTGCCTGAGTAGTGGATATACGTTCCACTCCGTCCGCTGACTGCCAGACAGTGATGTCCGTGAACACTGCTGTCCGTGAACGCCCCATCGGCGCGGTCGGCGGCAATTCTTCCGGTACGCACCACGCGGTTCGGCGCTCACCACATGTTTTTATTCCAGGTTCGCGGATCTCCTGCGCCGACGCCAATCAACAGTCACACTAGTGATCGCGGCCACCGTCATTCTCCCTCACCGTGAATCGTTGCTTACGCAGGGGTTTGTGCGGTGGCCGCGCTACTGTGCGATTACCACCTCGGCAGCATCTGCCCCCTAGGACGTCTGCATCTGGACGGCGGTCGTTGGGGGTCGGCCAGGTACGCCGCAACCGCCCGTCTTCCGTGGGGTGCGCGGAGACGCATCGCCGACCAGGGCAAGGGTGCTGGGCGGCCGAATCACTGACCGAGACGGGCGCACGCAGCCGAACCACCGACTGAGACGAACGCGGGCAGCCGAACCACCGACTGAGGCAGAGGCGCGGGCGGCCGAACCACTGGCCAAGGCAGGGGCGTCGTCTTAGCGACGGGCAGTGTCCGGTTCGGTGCTTGGTGGGCGGAGGTGCCGGGTGAGGGCGATTGTAAAATCCCCGGTGTGCTGGATCGCGGGGTCGTGTTCCCCTCTACGTGCAGGTTGCTGACCTGCTTCGCGATCGGATCGAGCGTGGCGAGCTCAAGGCCGGCGAGCCCGTGCCCAGTGAGGCCGCGCTCCAGAAGGATTACCTCATCGCTCATACCACCGCTCGGCGGGTGGCGCGGGAGTTGCGGGCGCGGGGGCTGGTGTTCACGGTCAGTGGGGAAGGGACGTTCGTCGGGCGGCCTGGGACGCCTCGGGCGTTCGTACATATGCCGATTTATCGGAGGATCGCTGCCGATATTGTCGAGGGGATCGAGCGCGGGGATATTGCGCCCAGACGGGCTATTCCCGGGGAGCGGGCATTGATCCGGCGATATGGGGTGGCGAAGGTCACCGTACGGCAGGCTGTGGCGTATCTGCGAGAACATGGCTGGGTGGTCACTGTGCCATATCGGGGCAGCTACGTGACTACCCCTGAGAAATGGCCCATACGTCCTGGTTCTTGATTGGGCTTCCCGCTGCCTCGCCGTTGGATATTCTTGGGGCGTGCTGAATCGCGAGGGCGACAGGTATCTTTATCTCCAGATCAGCGAGGTCATCAGGTCGCGCATCATCGCCGAACTGTCGCCTGGAGATGTGGTTATCAGCGAGGCGGGGATCCAGCGGGAATTCAACGTCGCGCGTACGACTGCGCGCAGGGCCATTCGCGTGCTGCGTAATCAAGGGTTGGTTCATACCCGGCAAGGTCAGGGGACGTTTGTCAGCGTTCCGGGTGAACTTCGGCCTGTGGGGCGGGAAAAGCCGCTTTATCGGCATATAGCCGGGGAGATTCGGGAACGGATCAAGGCCGGTGATCTGGCCGCCAGGCAGCAGATTCCCAGCGAGGTCACGTTGGTGCGGTCGTACGAGGCTGCTCGTGAGACCGTGCGGCGGGCCATTGCGCTGCTGCGCGACGAGGGGTGGGTGTACAGCGTTCCGCACCGTGGGACTTACGTCTCCCCCGAGGAGCAATGGCCGTCGACGACGACCGGCAAGTGACGTTCAGGGAAGGTCAGGGACGGCCAGGGACGGTCAAGGACGCGACCATCGGAGCACCGCGTCCAGGGCTGGTGAGGCGGCAGGTGAGCCGGGCTGTTGCGGCGCCAGGCTCGGCTCACTTGAGCAGAGCGGGCGCACAGCCTAGAGCCTGAGCCAGAGGCGGCATGAGGCTCTGGGGCCCGCGCTAAGCACAGCATGGTGCATCGTGCGGGGGCGGGTGGAGAGAGGCGACACCGTGCAGGACCGTGCGAAAGCGCTGAACGCAGCGCGGGGCGGCAACCCGGGGCGGCGGGCCGGGGCGGCAGCGCGGGACGGCAGCGCGGCGCGGCAGCGCGAGACGGCAGCGCGGCAGCGTGAGACGGCGGGGAGAGGGGGTGAGCCGCAGGGCGGGTGTGGTGAGGGGATTTTATGTGAATGGTGGGGGCGGGGGTGAGCTACAAGGGCCTTTCGGGTGTGTTCGGGGAGGGCTGGTCAGAGTAGGCGGAACCAGAGGCAGACCACGGGGGTCGAGTCGGTGACCTCCACGCCGTACGAGCGCCAGAACCCCACATGCGACTCCCCCCACTCGGCCACGGACGCGTAGCCTTCGCCTTCGGCGTTCGCGAACTCCCAGCTCACCTCACCGAAAGGCACCACCTCGACCCGGGTGATCTCGATCTCCCCCACGCGCTCCCCCGAGTCGCCGACGAGGGCGAGGCGTTCGCCGACATGCTCGATCTCCTCCCCCTCAGCCTCGTAGTCGAGGGTCAGGAGCCCGGCGGTCGCGGTCTTGTGACCGGACAGCACGAGGTCGGTCAACCGGGTACGAAGTTCGCCGGGCGTACCAAGCTCAAGGACCCGCAGTCCGTCCATCCGTGGCCACATGACCTCGATGTTAGAAGACGGGGATGACGTCCTCGGGATCGACGACGTCCACCTGCACCCCTTCGAGGTCGAGTTCGGGGATGGCGGGGAAGGCGATGCCCCAGCGTTCGACGATGGCGCGGACGCGGGCCATGGCCAGGCGCCAGTTCTCGGCCTGCTCCTCGTACGACAGCACCCCCAGCCCCGCCTGCCTGGCATGGTCGATGAGAACGCGGTGGTTGGCCAGGAAGTACGGCGGCAGCTCCCAGAACCCCTCGGGCGGCTCCCAGAGGATCATGCTGAGGAAGACGAACCCGGCTCTGAGCTGCCGGGTGATCAGGCCCCGGGTGTCGTCGGTGAGGCCGGGCCACTCGTTCTCCAGGATGGTCATGCAGATCTGGAGGTGGCGGGACTCGTCGCGCCCGATGCGCTGGAACATCTCGCCGAAGACGGGGTGCCGGGTGCCGGAGGCCATGCCGCGGAAGAGCGTCGAGGCGGCCATCTCGCCCATCATGAAGCTGGTGAACAGCACCGGCAGCGAATATCGGCCGACGGCGGCGGTGTAGCCGTTCCAGTAGCGGCCGCCGTTGTGGTAGAGCCAGCCGATGTTGTTGTGGGCGGCGGCTTCGAGGGCGTCGGACGGCGTCCAGTCGAGGGGACCGCCGGGCCACAGGCGGGCGATGGTGCGCTGGCAGCACTCCTCGTGGTTCATCTCGTCACGGGTGATCGAGAAGAAGCACTTCCTGACCGGGTCCTCCTCGTGCTTCTCGAACGCCTGGATGGTGGCGCGGGCGAAGACGGCGGGCCCTGAGGCGTCGAAGTTGGCGAGCACGGCGAACCAGTACATGATGCCCAGCCGCTGCTCGCGGGTGAACGCGGCGGGGTCGAGGGCGTCCCAGGGCAGGTCGGCGGGGTTCCAGACGACGCGCTTGGACTTCTCATAGATGGCGGCGAGCTTCTCGGTCTCGACCCGCCACTCCATCGGGTAGATATTGGGCTGCGGGATGTCCGGCGCCGGCCAGAAGCCGCCTTCCGGGATCGTGAGGTCGGCCATGGTTGTGACACCTCCTCTTCCATCGTGCGCCGAGCCGTCACGCCAGGCAAGGACCCAGTGATCATCAGGGTGGCGCGCGCAGTAGAGTGACCGCATGCCGTTCTCCACGGAGCTCGTACGCGACTTCGTGAACACCTTCGACGTCGAAACCCGGACGGACGAGCTGTCCTCCCCGGCGGAGCTGGCCCTGTGGCTGCGCGAGCGCGACCTGGCCGGCCCCCACGACCGAGCGACCGACGACGACCTGCGGACCGCGCACGAGTTGCGTGAGGGCCTGCGGGCGGCGCTCAGGCGCGAGGCGGCCGACCTGCCAGGGCTCCCCCTGCGGGTGGTGGTGACTCCGGAGGAGGGTCCTGGGCTGGCGCCGGTGGCGGACGGTGTTCTGGGCGGGCTGGCACGGATCGCCGCGGCGGCCGTGACGGCGTCGTGGGACCGGCTCAAGGTGTGCGCGGAGGGAACCTGTCAGTGGGCGTTCATCGACTCGTCGAAGAACCGTTCCCGCTCGTGGTGTTCCATGCGGGTTTGCGGCAACCGCACTAAGACACGCGCTTACCGGGCGAGGAAGCGGGGTTCGCGTCGTCCTCAAGGGTCAAACACCGATACGGTGTAACTCGTGCCTTGTGGCATGAACGGCAGGCGAAGGAGCGGGCCGAGATGGCAGACGTAGGCGTCCGGGCGGCCCGGCGCGAGGATGTGCTCCAGGTTGCGAATACTCAGATCCGCGCCTGGCGCTACGGCTATCGGGATTTCCTCCCGGAAGGTCCACTCGAGCAGATGACCGGCGCGGCGGCGGAGAAGATGTGGCTGCGCCAGTGGGACGAGGCGATCGTCGCCCCGCCCAGCCCCATGCACCGGGTGCTGGTCGCGGTGGAGACCATCCTCGACACCGAGGGTTTCCCCGCCCTCGGCGCGGGGGGCAGCGCCGCTCTGGTCACTCCTCGTGGTGGTGAGCGCGTGGTGGGTCTGGCCTCCCATGCGCCTGCCGAGGATCCCGACCTCGATCCCGGCGTGACGGCCGAGATGCTGACGCTGCTGGTCGATCCCGACTTCGTACGCCGAGGTCACGGCAGCCGCCTGCTCAACGCCACCGTCGACTACCTGCGCGAAGACGGTTTCCGGCAGATCGTCACCTGGGTGTTCGCCGATAATTACGCTGTGCTCGGCTTCCTGGAGTCGGCCGGTTGGGGCGAGGACATGGCAGAGCGCGTCCTCGACATGGGCCGCCCGATCAGGATGGTCAGGCTCAGGACCGACATCAGTTAGAGGTTTGAGGACAAAGATGGCAACCCCCGGCCAGTGGATCGCCGGCGCCCGTCCCCGTACGCTCCCCAATGCCATCGTGCCCGTCATGGTGGGCACCGGCGTGGCGATCGGCGAGGGCGGCTTCGTGTGGTGGCGGGCCGTCCTGGCGCTGCTCGTGGCGCTGGCCCTGCAGATCGGCGTCAACTACGCCAACGACTACAGCGACGGCATCCGCGGCACCGATGACCAGCGCGTCGGCCCGATGCGGCTGGTCGGCTCGCGGGTGGCGCCACCCAGGCAGGTGCTGGCGGCGGCGCTCGGCTGTTTCGCCGTCGCGGCCGTGCTGGGGCTGGGGCTGGTGCTGGTGACGCAGGCGTGGTGGGTGCTGCTGGTGGGCGCGGCGGCGATCGCGGCCGCGTGGTTCTACACCGGCGGCAAGCGCCCGTACGGCTACCGCGGGCTCGGCGAGGTGGCCGTGTTCGTGTTCTTCGGCATCGTGCCGGTGGTCGGCACGGCGTACGTGCAGACGGAGCAGCTGAGCTGGGCGGCGCTGATCGCGTCGATCCCGGTGGGCCTGCTGTCGTGCTCGATGCTGGTGGTCAACAACCTGCGCGACGTCGGCACCGACGGTGAGTCGGGCAAGCGCACGCTCGCCGTACGGCTGGGCGCCGAGCGTACCCGCGCCCTCTACGTCGCCTGCCAGGTCGTCCCCTACTTCGTGGCGCTGACGATCGTGCCGGTCACGCCGTGGGCGGCGCTGGTGCTGCTGAGCGCGCCGCTGGCGGTGCTGCCGGTCAGGGCGGTGATGGGCAAGGCGGTGGGTCCCGCGCTCATCACGGTGCTGCAGCAGACGGGCAAGCTGCAGATGGCGTACGGGGCCCTGTTCGCGGTGGGGCTGGCTCTGGTCTTTTAGGGTGGGACGGTGAAGGATTTCATCGCCGGTCTGCCGAAGTGCGAGCTGCACCTGCACATCGAGGGCACACTGGAGCCCGAGCTGAAGTTCGAGCTGGCCAGGCGTAACGGCCTGGAGCTGCCGTACGCGTCGGTCGAGGAGATGCGGGCGGCCTACACCTTCGACAGCCTGCCGTCGTTCCTGACGATCTACTACGAGGGCATGCGGGTGCTGCGCACCGAGCCCGACTTCTACGACCTGGCCATGGCCTACCTGCGCAAGGCGGCGAGCCAGAACGTCCGCTACGCGGAGATCTTCTTCGACCCGCAGGCGCACACCTCGCGCGGTGTGCCGTTCGACGTGGTGATCAGGGGGCTGCGCAGGGCGCTGCTCGACGCCTACGCGCAGCTCGGGCTGCGGGCCCAGCTCATCATGTGCTTCCTGCGCGACTTCCAGGCCGAGTACGCGATGGCGACGCTGCTGGAGTCGCTGCCGTACAAGGAGTGGATCGCCGGCGTGGGCCTCGACTCCGACGAGAAGGGCAACCCGCCGCGCAAGTTCGCGGCCGTCTACGAGCGGGCCAGGCACGAGGGCTACCTGCTGACCATGCACTGCGACGTCGACCAGGACGACGCGCCCGAGCACATCAGGCAGGCGATCGAGGACATCGGGGTCGACCGCATCGACCACGGCGTCAACATCCTGGAGGACCAGCGGCTGGTCGAGAAGGTGCTGGCCAGGGGCATGGGGCTGACGTGCTGCCCGGTCTCCAACGGCTACGTGACGGACTCGATGAAGGCCGAGGGCATCCGCAAGCTGATGGACCTCGGGGTGCGCGTGACGATCAACTCCGACGATCCGGCGTACTTCTCCGCGTACGTGACGGAGAACCTCCTGGCCCTGCAGGACGCGCTCCAGCTCACCCGTGAGGAGCTGGCCGGGCTGCAGCGCAACGCGTTCGAGATCACCTGGCTGCCCCGCCACCTCAAGGACGCCTACCTCGCCGAGGTGGACGCCTACCTCTCGTGAGCTAGCCTTAAGCTCACCGAGCACCGCCGACGAGTGCGAGGGATCATGGCCGAACGGGCCGGCGTGCCCACCGACATCGCGGAGTTCGAGCAGGCACTCGCCGAGTGCGTCGCCATCGCGGGGCGGGCGATGCCCGACTCCCCCATGCTGAGCATCGTGCTGTGCCGCGACCGCGAGATCCCCACGGTGGCCTGCTCTGACGGGGTCGCCGAGCTGCTCGACGGCCTGCAGCGGGCCACGGGGCAGGGGCCGGTGCTCGACGTGATCAGGGACGGCGGTCCCGTGACGTCCGACGATCTGCGGGCGGAATCGCGCTGGCCACGCTTCTCGGCGGCGGCCGGGCAGGTGCGCGGAGTGCACTGCGAGCCGCTGGAGTCGGCGGGTGTGCTGCTCGGCGTGCTGACGCTCTACGCGAGCCGTCCCGGCGGGTTCGCCGACGAGACGTGGACGGCGATGCGGGTGACGGCGGCGCACGTGGGGGTGCTGTTCCGTGCGGCGCTCGACGTGGCGCGCATGCGGGAGGTGGCGGGGCAGCTCAAGGAGGCGCTGACCACGCGCGGGGTGATCGACCAGGCGCTCGGCATCGTCATGGCGCAGCGCCGGTGCACCGCGCGGCAGGCGTTCGAGCTGTTACGGCAGATCTCGCAGGACCGCAACGTCAAGGTGCACCAGATCGCCGCCTCGATCGTGGAGAAGGTGAGCGGCGAGCCGGCCCGCCGCTCCCGCTTCGAAGAACCCCCGCAGAAGACATCAGGCTGACCACACGGCGCACCACCTCACGACGCGTGCCGCATCACAACAAGCGCCACATCACAACAAGCACCGCCTCACAACAAGCACTCCGCACAACAAGCGCCGCATCACAACAAGCGCCGCATCACGACGCGGGGCGCGAGCTCGATGCCCAGCTCCCGCTCGTGCGCGACCAGGGCCCGCAGTTCGGGCCCCCACGCGCTCTCGGGCAGCACGGAGAAGCCGTGACGGGCGTACCAGGGGCCGTTCCACGGCACGTCCCTGAACGTCGTCAGCGTCACGCCGGGCGCCCCGCAGGCCCGCGCGTGGTCGATCACCGCCGTGACGAGCCGCCCGCCGATGCCCTGGCGCATGCGCTCGGGACGTACGGCGAGCTGGTCGAGATGCACGCACCCGTCGACCTCGCCGACGAGCGCGAACCCGTCGGGCGGCGCCCCCTCGACCAGCACCGACCCCGGGCCGGCGACCTCTTCGATCATCGTCGTGCCCGGCGGGAACACGATGCCCACCTGCTCGAACAGCCGGTCGGCGGCCAGCTCGATCGGCACCAATCCGGCCAGCTCGTCCGCCTCGGCCCATCGCACCATGGCGACACGATCTCATGTTCGGAGCGTAGCTCGCCGCTCATATTAGGGTTGAAGATCGTAGGCCCGGCTGTGCGGAGCTGGGACCCTCTCCTCACGGCGTGCCCACGTCCGCGTGTGCGAGGCGTGGGCACGTCGTGTGCACCTGGCTAGAGGTCGAGGAGGCGCTCCAGGCCCACCGTGAGGCCGGGCAGCTCGCGCACCCGCCGCACGCCGAGCAGCACGCCGGGGGTGAACGCGGCGCGGCTCATCGTGTCGTGGCGGATGGTCAGCGTCTCGCCGTCGCCGCCGAGCAGCACCTCCTGGTGGGCGATGAGCCCCGACAGGCGCACGGCGTGGACGTGGACGCCGCCGACGTCGGCGCCGCGGGCGCCGTCGAGCGCGGTGCTGGTGGCGTCGGGCATCGACCCGAGCCCGGCCTTGGAACGGGCCTCGGAGATCAGCTCGGCGGTGCGCCGGGCCGTGCCGGACGGCGCGTCGGCCTTGTTGGGGTGGTGCAGCTCGACGATCTCGGCCGACTCGAAGTAGCGGGCGGCCTGCTGCGCGAAGTGCATCATGAGCACGGCCGCGATGCCGAAGTTGGGGGCGATGAGGCAATTGGTGCCGGGGTTGGCGGCCAGCCAGCCCCGCACGGTCTCGAGCCGCCCCTCGTCGAAGCCGGTGGTGCCCACCACCGGGTGGACGCCGTGGCCGATCGCCCATTCGAGGTTGCCCATCACCACGTCGGGGTGGGTGAAGTCGACCACCACCTCGGCGCCGGCGAGCCCCTCGATGGAGTCGTCCTTGTCGAGCGCGGCCACCAGCTCCATGTCGGCTGCCGCCTCGACCGCCTTGCACACCTCGACGCCCACACGTCCCTGGGCGCCCAGCACACCTACCCTGATCACAGGGCGAGCCTATCGTGCCGCCACCCCGCCGATGCCGGACCGGGGGGCGGCGGCGCGCGTCTCAGCGGATCGCGTCGCTGAAGTCCTTGTCGCCGTACGGGCCGATGACGGCCAGCGTGAGCGGCCGGTTGAGCACGTCGGCGGCGATCTCGGAGATCTCGTCGGGGGTGACGGACTCGATGCGCGCGAGCACCTCGTCCACCGACATGAGCTCGTCGTAGACGAGCTCGTTCTTGCCGATGCGGGACATGCGCGAGCCGGTGTCCTCCAGGCCGAGCACGAGCCCGCCGCGCATCTGGCCCTTGCCGCGCATGATCTCGTCGGCGGTGAGCCCCTCGGCCACCACCCTGGACACCTCGTCGCGGCAGATCTTCAGCACGTCGTCGATCTTCGAGGGCAGGCAGCCCACGTAGATGCCGAACTGGCCGGTGTCGGCGTAGGCCGAGGTGTAGCTGTAGGCGGAGTAGGCCAGGCCGCGCTTCTCCCTGATCTCCTGGAAGAGCCGCGACGACATGCCGCCGCCGAGCGCCGCGTTGAGCACGCCGAGCGCGAACCTGCGGTCGTCGGTGCGGGACAGGCCGGTCGTGCCGAGCACCAGGTTGGCCTGCTCGGTGGGCCGGTCGAGGACCGCGACGCCGGACCGCGACGCGGCGCCGGGGCCGCTGGTGCGCGGCGGCTCGAACTCGGCGGAGCCGCTCAGCGCCCCCGCCCGCTCGTACGCCCTGGCGACCAGCTCGACGACCTCTTCGTGCCTGACGTTGCCCGCCACCGACACGACGGTGCGGCGCGGCAGGTAGAAGCGGTGGTAGTACTCGGCGATGCGCTCGCGCCCGAGCGCGTTGATGGAGTCGACCGTACCCAGGATGGGCCGGCCGATCGGCGAGTCGCCGTAGAGGGTGGCGGCGAACTGCTCGTGCACCACGTCGGAGGGGTCGTCGTCGTGCATGGCGATCTCTTCGAGGATCACGCCACGCTCGGACTCGACGTCGTCCTCGGTCACCAGCGAACTGGTCACCACGTCGGCGAGCACGTCGACCGCGACCGGCAGGTCCTCGTCGAGGACCCGCGCGTAGTAGCAGGTGTACTCCTTGGCGGTGAAGGCGTTGATCTCACCGCCGATGCCCTCGATGGAGGCGGAGATCTCCATGGCGTCGCGCGTCGGAGTGCCCTTGAACAGCAGGTGCTCAAGGAAGTGGGTGGCCCCCATGTGCTCGGGAGCCTCGTCGCGCGAGCCGATGCCGACCCACATGCCGACCGCGACGCTCCGCACGGTCGGCATGGTCTCGGTCACCACGCGCAGCCCACCCGGGAGAACGGTGCGCCTTACCACCCCGGCTCCGTCCTTGCCGGGGTGCAGCGTGGTCGTGGTCACGAGTTCCGGTCGTCTCCCTCGGAGGAGCCGCGGGAGCTGCGCACGCGGGTGCGGGTGCGGCGCGGGCGCTCGGACTTGTCGTCGGCGGCCGGGGCGGCGGGCGCCTCGGACTGCTCGGGAGCACCACCGTCGGCGGCCTTGGCCTCCTTCTCGGCGGCCTCCTTCTCGATGACCTCGACCGGCACCAGCGAGAGCTTGCCGCGCCCGTCGATCTCGGCGATCTCGACCTGGATCTTCTCGCCGACGGCCATGACGTCCTCGACGTTCTCGATGCGCTTGCCGCCGTGCAGCTTGCGGATCTGGGAGACGTGGAGCAGGCCGTCCTTGCCCGGCATGAGCGAGATGAACGCGCCGAAGGCGGCGATCTTGACGACCGTGCCCAGGTAGCGCTCGCCCACCTCGGGCATGTGCGGGTTGGCGATGGCGTTGATCGCCGAACGGGCGGCCTCGGCGGACGGCCCGTCGGTGGCGCCGATGTAGATCGTGCCGTCGTCCTCGATGGTGATCTCGGCGCCGGTGTCGTCCTGGATCTGGTTGATCATCTTGCCCTTGGGGCCGATGACCTCGCCGATCTTGTCGACCGGGACCTTGATGGTGATGATGCGCGGCGCGGTCGGGTTCATCTCCGCCGGGGAGTCGATCGCCTCCTGCATCACGTCGAGGATCGCCAGGCGGGCGCCCTTGGCCTGCTTGAGCGCGCCGGCGAGGACGCTCGCGGGGATGCCGTCGAGCTTGGTGTCGAGCTGCAGGGCGGTGATGACGTCCTTGGTGCCGGCGACCTTGAAGTCCATGTCGCCCATGGCGTCTTCGGCGCCCAGGATGTCGGTCAGCGTGACGTAGGTGTCGCCCTCGCCGATCAGGCCCATCGCGATGCCGGCGACCATCTCCTTGAGCGGCACACCGGCGTCGAGCAGCGCCATGGTGGAGGCGCAGACCGAGCCCATCGAGGTCGAGCCGTTGGAGCCGAGCGCCTCCGACACCTGCCTGATCGCGTAGGGGAACTCCTCACGCGTGGGCAGCACCGGGATCAGCGCCCGCTCGGCCAGCGCGCCGTGACCGATCTCGCGGCGCTTGGGCGAGCCCACCCGGCCGGTCTCACCGGTGGAGTAGGGCGGGAAGTTGTAGTTGTGCATGTAGCGCTTGGTCCGCTCGGGGTTGAGCGTGTCGATGACCTGCTCCATGCGCAGCATGTTGAGCGTCGTGATGCCGAGGATCTGGGTCTCGCCGCGCTCGAACAGCGCCGAGCCGTGCACCCGGGGGACCACGTGGACCTCGGCCGACAGCGCGCGGATGTCCTTCGTGCCGCGGCCGTCGATGCGCACGCCCTCCTTGACGACGCGCTCGCGCATGAGCTTCTTCATCACCGCGCGGAACGCGGCGGAGATCTCCTTCTCGCGGCCCTCGAACTCGGGCAGGAGCTTCTCGGCGGCCAGCGCCTTGACCTTCTCCAGCTCGTTCTCGCGCTCCTGCTTGCCGGCGATGGTCAGCGCGGCGGCCAGCTCGGTCTTGATCGCGGCCTCGACGGCGGTGTAGACGTCGTCCTGGTAGTCGAGGAAGATCGGGTATTCGGCGGTCTCCTTGGCGGCGACCTGCGCGATGCGGGACTGCGCCTCGCACAGCACCTTGATGAACGGCTTGGCCGCCTCGAGGCCCTGCGCGACGGTCTCCTCGGTCGGGGCGACCGCGCCGTCGGCGACGAGCTTGAGCGTGTCCTTCGTGGACTCCGCCTCGACCATCATGATCGCGACGTCGCCGTCGTCGAGCACCCGCCCGGCCACGACCATGTCGAACGTGGCCCGCTCAAGCTCGTGGTGGGTCGGGAAGGCCACCCACTGGCCGTCGATGAGCGCCACCCGGACGCCGCCGATGGGGCCCGAGAAGGGCAGCCCGGCGAGCTGGGTGGACAGCGACGCGGCGTTGATGGCGACCACGTCGTAGAGGTGGTCGGGGTTGAGCGCCATGACGGTGGCGACGACCTGGACCTCGTTGCGCAGGCCCTTGACGAACGACGGGCGCAGCGGCCGGTCGATCAGCCGGCAGGTGAGGATCGCGTCCTCGGACGGACGGCCCTCGCGGCGGAAGAACGAGCCGGGGATGCGGCCCGCGGCGTACATGCGCTCTTCGACGTCGACCGTCAGCGGGAAGAAGTCGAACTGCTCCTTCGCCGTCTTGGACGCGGTCGTCGCCGAGAGCACCATCGTGTCGTTGTCGAGATAGGCGACGGCGGAACCCGCCGCCTGGCGCGCGAGCCGACCGGTCTCGAACCGGATCGTACGCGTGCCGAATGAGCCGTTGTCTATGACGGCTTCAGCAGTGTGGACACCCTCCACGGGGGACCTCCTTGTGGTCGGTCACCCGCGCCCTTTTCTCACCGGCACCCTCGTTAGGTGCAGCGCCGGTCTTCGATCGAAGCGCCCGGTCAAGTGCGTTCTTACCGGAAGCCACTACCGAGGACCGGCCCGCAGGCGTCGCGGGTCGCATGGTGCTGAGCGGACGCGGGGGCTGTGTGTCTCGGATCTTCAGTTGTACGCCAGGCGCGGGGCGGTTTTCACGCCGCCACGCGCCCTGCGATGGGTCCTACCCCATATGAGAAGGGAGCGGCGCGCAGGCCGCTCCCTCGTCATGTTATCGGCGCAGACCGAGCCGCTCGATGAGCGAACGGTAGCGCTGGATGTCGACCTTCTGCAGGTACTTCAGCAGGCGGCGCCGGCGACCCACGAGCAGCAGCAGACCACGACGGCTGTGGTGGTCGTGCTTGTGCGTCTTGAGGTGCTCGGTCAGCTCGCTGATGCGCTTGCTGAGCAGCGCGATCTGCACCTCGGGCGACCCGGTGTCGCCCTCGGTCGTCGCGTACTCGTCGATGATGGACTTCTTGGCAGCGGTGTCGAGGGACACGGCTCTCCTTCGATCTACGGACACGCGCGAATGAGATGGAAGCGCGAACGACCGTGCGTGCCTACAGTCGCCGCGTGAAGGCCGTCATGGGCAGCGCGCAGCGCCGCCGGTATAGAGCCGACATGCAAGGTTACCACCCCGGGTCCGGTGCACGGGGCGGTCGTGTCCGAGCCGAGACCGGCTAGCTCGTCAGGCGTCGCGTGTCCTCCACGTCGGCGTGGATCTGGGCGATGAGCGCCTCGATCGAGTCGAAGCGGGTGTTGCCGCGCAGCCGGGCGGCGAACTCCACCGCGACGTGCGCGCCGTACAGCTCGAGGTCGTCGCGGTCCAGCGCGTACGCCTCCACCGTGCGCGGCACCCCCTCGAACGTCGGGTTGGTGCCGACCGAGATGGCCGCGGGCCAGCGCTCGCCGTCGTAGAGCGCGGGCAGGTTGGCCACCGGGACGCACTGCAGCCAGCCCGCGTAGACGCCGTCGGCCGGGATCGCGGTGTACTGCGGGGTCTCGACGTTGGCCGTGGGGAAGCCGAGCTGGCGGCCGCGCTGGTAGCCGCGTACGACGACGCCTTCGACCCGGTGGGGGCGGCCCAGCTCGGCCGCCGCGCCCGCCACGTCGCCGGCGGTGAGCCGCTCGCGGATGGAGGTCGAGGAGATGTCGTCGAGCCGGGGCACGGACTCGACCTCGAAGTCGTATTTGTCGCCCAGGGTGCGCAAGGTCTCGACGTCACCCGCGGCGTCCTGGCCGAACGTGAAGTCGGCGCCCACCACCACGACCGCCGCCCGCAGCCGCTCGGCGAGCACCTTCTGGGCGAACTCGGCCGGCGTCCACTGCGACAGCCCGTAGGAGAACTCCACGGTGTCGATGGTGTCCACGCCCAGCCCGGCCAGCAGCTCGGCCCGCCGCCGCGCGCTGGTCAGCCGGTGGGGATGCGAGCCGGGGCGGACGACCTCGTCGGGATGCGGCTCGAACGTGACCGCCACGCTGCGCAGGCCCCGCTCCCGGGCGACGGCGACGGCCCGCCCGACCACCCGCTGGTGCCCGAGGTGGACCCCGTCGTACACGCCGACGGTCACCACAGACCTTTCCGAACCCTGCACGCCAGGCCCCATTCACTCGTCCCCGGAACAACCCGTACAAGCGTGCCACGCGGCGCGGCATTCCCTCCAATCGAGGCGGCTATCATCGGGCATCATGCCTCGCTACGCGCTCCTGATCCTGCCTGCCTTCAACCGGGTCTACGGAGAGAGCTCCGTCCGCCTCACCCGCAACGAGCTGGCCGTCTTCAGCGCGCGCGCCCTTGAGGGCGAGGTGCTGGCCAGCGAGGAGACCCGCATCGGCGGCGTCCCCTACGTGACGTTCGACACCGCAGGGCCGCTGTCCGACGGCGACGTGCGGCTGCTGTCCGACCTGTCGTCCGTCTACGCCGTCTTCGGCGTCGAGGGCGACCTGCTCAGGCCGCTCGCCATGCGGCCGCGCGACCGGCTCAGCAGCGACCTGCTCACCATCCAGAAATACGCCGGCAAGACCAACGAGCACTTCACCAAGCTGCTGCTCAACGTCACGGCGCTGGCCAGCGACAAGGGGCTGGGCGACGGGCTCTCGGTGTTCGACCCGATGTGCGGCCGCGGCACCACGCTCAACCAGGCCCTCATGTACGGCTACGACGCCTACGGCCTCGACGTCGACGGCAAGGACTTCGAGGCCTACGCCGGCTTCATCAAGACGTGGCTGCGCAACAAGCGGCTCAAGCACACCGCCGAGACCGTACCGGTGCGCCGCGACCGTGCTCTCGTCGGGCGGCGGCTCAACGTCGCCTTCGGGCTGTCGAAGGAGGCGTTCAAGGCCGGCGACGTGCAGCGCCTGGCCGTGGTCAACGCCGACACGCTCAAGAGCCGCGAGTTCTTCAAGCCGCGCTCGTTCGACGTGCTGGCCACCGACGCCCCCTACGGCGTGCAGCACGGCAGCAAGGGCGGCGCGGGCCTGTCGCGCAGCCCGCTGGAGCTGCTGGGCCGGGCGGTGCCGGTCTGGGCCGAGCTGCTGCGGCCCGGCGGGGCGATGGGCATCGCCTGGAACACCTACGGCGGCAAGAGCGACGAGCTGGCCCGCATCCTGACCGGGGCGGGCCTCGACGTGATGGACTACCCCGACTTCGAGCACTGGGTGGACCAGGCGATCGTCCGCGACATCATCGTGGCCCGCAAGCCGGGCTGAGGCGGGGTCAGCCGGCGAAGACCGCCAGGGGCCGCGCGGTGCGGCCCTGCTCCTCCACCAGCGCCAGCAGCTCACCCTCCGGGCCGAACACGCCGATCGGGCCAGGGCCGAGCCCGGCGGCCGGCAGCCGTCCGCCGTGGGCGACGACGCGGGCCTCATCGGCGGTGACGTCGCGGCGCGGGAAGGCCGCGGCGACCGCCTCGCCGATGGGCAGCACCACGCACTCCTCGGTGAGCTGCTCGATGGTCTTGGCGAGCGACAGGTCGTACGGGCCCACGCGGGTGCGGCGCAGCGCCGTCAGGTGCCCGCCGACCCCGCCGAGCGCGGCGCCGAGGTCGCGGGCCAGCGAGCGGATGTAGGTGCCGCTCGAACAGACCACGACGGCGTCGACGTCGATGACGTCACCGGCCGGCCGGATGTCGAGCACCTCGAACGAGCTCACCGTGACGGGCCTGGCCGCCAGCTCGACCTCCTCGCCCGCCCGTGCCATCTTGTAGGCCCGCTGGCCGTTCACCTTGATGGCGCTGACCTGCGGCGGGACCTGCATGATGGCGCCGGTGAGCGCTTCGACGCCCTTGCGGATCTCGCCCTCGCCCACCTCGGCGGCCGACGTGGTGGCGGTGACCTCGCCCTCGGCGTCGTCGGTGTTGGTGCTCACGCCGAGCCGGATCGTCGCGCGGTATTCCTTCTCGGTCAGCATCAGGTGACCGAGCAGCCTGGTCGCCTTCTCCACACCGATCACCAGCACGCCCGTCGCCATCGGGTCGAGCGTGCCCGCGTGCCCCACCCGGCGGGTGCCGGCGATGCGCCGCATCTTGGCCACCACGTCGTGGGAGGTCCACTCGCCCGGCTTGTCGACGATGATCAGACCGCTCTCGGCCATTCAGGTAACCTTCCGCAGCTCGCGACGGAACTTCGTCATGGTCTCCTCGACGGTGTCGTAGGAGGTGAACCCGGCCGCGTTGTGATGGCCGCCGCCGCCGAGCGCCGCGCACACCGCCGCGACGTCGACGGTGCCCTTGGACCGGGTGGACACCTGCCAGTCGCCGTAGTCGTCCTCCTTGAGCACGACGGCGACCTGCGCCTCGTCGGTGCGGCGGACGATGTCGATGATGCCTTCGAGTTCGGAGTACGGCAGCCCGTACGCGGCCCGGTCGACCCGGGTCACGTACGTCCAGGCCATGCCGTCCTCCAGCGCCACCCGGTCCAGCGCGTTGCCCAGCACCTTGAGGTAGCCGAACGGGGAACGGTCCCACAGCTCGCGGGCGATCTCGTCGACCCGCAGCCCGGTGGCGACCAGCCTGGCCGCCATCTGGTGCACGGCGGGCGTGGTCGAGGAGTAGCGGAAGGAGCCGGTGTCGGTGACGAGGCCGGCGTACAGGCAGGTGGCGATGTCGCGGTCGAGCCGCCCGCCGAGCCGGTAGACGAGCTGCTCGGCGAGCATGGCGGTGGCCGCGGCCTTGGCGTCGATGAGGTCGAGCGAGCCGAACCCCGAGTTGGACGGGTGGTGGTCGACCACGATCACCTCGCGCGCCGATGCGGCGTTGGCGCCGAGCAGCCCGACCCGCTCGAACGTCGAGCAGTCGAAGACGATCATCAGGTCGGGCGCGGCCGGGTAGTCGTCCGGCGGCACCAGCATCTCCTGGCCGGGCAGGAAGCGCAGCAGCCGCGGCACCGCGAAGTGGCGGTCGCCGAACGAGGCGACCACCCGCTTGCCCATCGAGCGCAGCACGAACGCGACCGCCAGCATCGAGCCGAGCGCGTCGCCGTCGGGCGTCACGTGGCAGGCCAGCGCGACCTCGTCGGCCTGCCCGATCAGCCGCAGCGCGCGGTCCCACGACTCCTCGGGGATGGGACAGTCCTCGGAAGGACGCCGCTCGACGCGAGGCGGACGCTCTGCCCTGTCGCGCACGTCGGGCGTCACGCCTGGTCGTCCCTGCCGCTCAGGCTCTGCGAGCCGGCCTCAGCGCCCGTCTCGGCGTCGGTGTCGAAGTCCTCGTCGTCGGGCTTGCGGTAGGGGTCGGCCTCGCCGGCGTAGGAGGCGGTCTGGGCCTGCTTGGCCACCTCGGCGTCCCGCGCGCGGGCGGCGCTGATCAGGTCGTCGAGGTGACGCGCGCTGTCGGGCAGCGGGTCGTGCTTGAACGTCAGCGTCGGCGCGAACCGGACCCCGGTCTGGCGGCCCACCTCGGAGCGGATGATGCCCTTGGCGCTCTCGAGAGCCGCGGCGCTGTCGGCCCGCTCGGCGTCGGAGCCGAACACCGTGTAGAACACCGTCGCGTCGCGCAGGTCGGCGGTGACGCGCGTGTCGGTCACGGTCACGAAGCCCAGACGCGGATCCTTGATCCGACGCTCCAGCATCTCGGCGACGATCTGCTGGATGCGGTCGGCGAGCTTGCGCGCTCGTGCGGCATCCACCATGTTCGCTCCCCCTCACGCACGACCTGGCCGTGCAGTCGTTCAATCTTCGTCGGTGTAGAGCCGCTGCCGGGCCGACAGCAGCTCGATCTCGGGGCGGAAGGCCACCATGCGTTCGCAGGCGTCCAGCAGCTCCTTGCAGTTACCCGCGGAAGCGGAAACCACCGCAACGCCGACCTCCGCTCTGCGGTGCAGGTCGAGATGACCGGTCTCAGCCACCGCGATGCTGGGGTAACGGCGCTGCAGCTCGGCGATGAGCGGACGGACGACAGAGCGCTTCTGCTTCAGCGACCGCACGTCGCCGAGCAGGATGTCCAGGGTCAGGGCACCCACATACATCACTGGTAACCACCGCTTGGCCTTGTGTGGTCAGCGCACGACCGGCCTGCTGCGGTGGGGACCAGGCCAGGGCGTGCGAGAGGCGCCCGGCGGATGTCCCGCCGGGCGCCCGGCCGCGCATCACACGCGCGGCTTCTCCCGCATTTCGAACGTCTCGATCACGTCGTCGATCCTGATGTCGTTGTAGCCGACACCGATACCGCACTCGAAGCCCTCGCGGACCTCGGTCGCGTCATCCTTGAAGCGACGCAGGGACGAGACGGTCAGGTTGTCCGCGATGACGACGCCGTCGCGGATGACCCTGGCCTTGCTGTTGCGGACGATCACGCCGGAGCGGACCAGAGCACCGGCGATGTTGCCGATCTTCGGCACCTTGAAGACCTCGCGGACCTCCGCCGAGCCCATCTGGACCTCTTCGAACTCGGGCTTGAGCATGCCCTTGAGCGCCGCTTCGATCTCCTCGATCGCCTGGTAGATGACCGAGTAGTAGCGGATGTCGACGCCCTCGCGCTCGGCCAGGTCGCGCGCCCGAGGCTCGGGGCGGACGTTGAAGCCGATGATGACCGCGTTGTCGTCGGCGACGGCCAGGTTGACGTCGTACTCGGTGATGGCGCCGACCGCGCGGTGCAGGACTCGAAGCCTGACCTCGTCGCCGACGTCGATCTTGAGCAGGGCGTCTTCCAGGGCCTCCACCGAACCGGACACGTCACCCTTGATGATGAGCTTGAGCTCGTCGACGCGACCCTTCTCGAGGTCGCTGAACAGCTCTTCGAGGGTGCGGCGCCGGCTCGACTTCGCCATGTCGGCGCTGCGCTTGCGCGCCGCGCGCTGCTGGGCGATCTGCCGGGCCATCCGGTCGTCGGTGACGACGATGAAGTTGTCACCGGCGCTCGGCACGGCCGTCAGACCCATCACGAGGACGGGACGCGACGGCGTGGCCTCCTCGACCTGGTCGCCGTTGTCGTCGAGCATCGCGCGGACGCGGCCGAAGGCCTCGCCGCACACGATGGAGTCGCCGACGCGCAGCGTGCCGCGCTGGACCAGGACGGTCGCGACGGGGCCGCGGCCCTTGTCGAGGTGGGCCTCGATCGCGATGCCCTGAGCGTCCATCGTCGGGTTGGCGCGCAGGTCGAGCTCGGCGTCGGCGGTCAGCAGGATGGCCTCGAGGAGGTTGTCGATGCCGGTGCCGTTCTTCGCCGAGATGTCGACGAACAGGGTCGAGCCACCGTATTCCTCGGCCACCAGGCCGTATTCGGTGAGCTGGGCCCTGACCTTGTTGGGGTCGGCGCCCTCCTTGTCGACCTTGTTGACCGCGACCACGACCGGGACCTCGGCGGCCTGGGCGTGGTTGAGCGCCTCGATCGTCTGCGGCTTGACGCCGTCGTCGGCCGCGACCACCAGCACCGCGATGTCGGTGGACTTCGCGCCTCGGGCACGCATGGCGGTGAACGCCTCGTGACCCGGGGTGTCGATGAAGGTGACCTTGCGGTCTTCGCCCTCGTGCGTGGTGGACACCTGGTAAGCGCCGATGTGCTGGGTGATGCCACCCGCCTCGCGCGCCACCACGTTGGTCTTGCGGATGGCGTCGAGCAGCTTGGTCTTACCGTGGTCGACGTGACCCATGACGGTCACCACCGGCGGGCGCGCGGCCAGGTCGGCCTCGTCGCCCTCGTCCTCGCCGAACTCGATGTCGAAGGCCTCGAGCAGCTCGCGGTCCTCCTCCTCGGGGCTGACGACCTGGATGTTGTAGTCCAGCTCGGCTCCGAGCAGCTGCAGCGTCTCCTCGTTGACCGACTGCGTCGCGGTCACCATCTCGCCGAGGTGCAGCATGATCTGCACGAGCGAGGCGGGGTTGGCCCCGATGCGGTCGGCGAAGTCGGACAGCGACGCACCGCGCGGCAGGCGGATCGTCGCGCCGTTGCCGCGAGCGACCTGCACGCCGCCGATCGCCGGCGCCGACATGTTGTCGAACTCCTGGCGCCTCTGACGCTTGGACTTGCGGCCACGCGCGGGACGGCCGCCGGGACGCCCGAAGGCTCCCGCGGTGCCGCCGCCACGACCACGGCCGCCGCCACCCGGGCGACCGCCGAAGCCGCCGCCGGGAGCGCCCGTGCGCTGACCGGTGCCGCCGCCACCCGGGCGACCGGCGAAACCGCCGCCGCCACCGCCGGGACGACCACCGCCACCACCGGGACGACCACCGCCGCCACCGCCGGGACGACCACCGCCACCGCCACCGGGACGGCCACCGCCGCCACCGCCGGGACCGGCGGGACGGCCCTGCGGCATCATCATCGGGTTGGGACGCGGGCCACCAGGACGGGGACCGCCCGCACCGGCGCCGGGACCGGGACGCGGACCGCCGGGCGGCGGGCCGGGACGCGGGCCTGGCGTGGGCCTGTCGCCGCCACGGCCCTGCGGCGGACGCGGCATCGCGCCGTCGCGCGGCGGACCGTCACGACGTTCACGCTGGCCGGGACCGCCACCGTCGCGGTTGCCACCCTGGCGCGGCGGCCTGGACTGACCCATGCCGCTGGCGTTGGACGAGAACGGGTTGTTACCGGGACGCGGGCCGCGCGGGCCCGGCTTGGGGCCGGGACCGGGACGGGGACCGCCACCGGAGGGCGCGCCGGAACGCGGCGCCTGCGCGGAGCCGCCGCCACCCCCACCGCCGGGGCCAGGACGCGGACCCGGCTTGGGCCCGGGACGGGCGCCGGGGCCGGGACGCGGGCCAGGCGTGGGACGAGCGGGCGCGCCGCTCTCGAAACGTGCCTGCGGAGCCCCAGAGGTCTCGCCGCGCGCCGCCTCGGGCTGCTGCGGCTGCTGGTGGGGCATGGGCACCGGCGGGCGCGGCTGGCCGCCGCCCTGACCGCCCTGTCCGCCGCCCTGTCCACCACTGGGACCACCGGCCGCGGGACCTGGCCGCGGGCCGGGCTTGGGCCCGGGACGCGGCGGAGCGGGAACAGGCGCCTGCCCGGCACCGTTACCGGCCTGGCTGTCCGCCGGCCGGGGCGCAGCCCTTGGCGGCTGCGGCTTGTTGGACGGCTGACCGCCGCCACGAGAGGGGCCACCCTTGGATGCCCCCAGCGCTTCGGTGAGCCTGCGGACCACCGGCGCCTCGATGGTCGAGGACGCCGAACGGACGAACTCTCCCATCTCTTGGAGCTTGGCCATGACGACCTTGCTCTCTACGCCGAACTCCTTAGCGAGCTCGTATACCCGGACCTTCGCCACTGCACTCCCTTACTCGGCCCGGGAGGCTGGCTATGCCGTCCGGACCGTCGCTACCTTGACGTCTTCATCGCCGCGTGCTCATCAGGCGCTCATAGCAATCTGACTCCGCCCATCAACTCGGCGTCCTACATGACATTTCGTGGTCTCCCTCCAAGTGCGCCCGAACGGGCGACACGTCAAGCGGCCCCGGCACGCGGAACGCGCGCGGGAACGCTCGGCGCCGCTCGGCGAGCTCCAGACAACTCAAGGACGGATGCAGTGATGCACCGCGACCAGGGAGCCGTCCTCGCAGGTCAGGGACCACATGATCCTCGACCAGCACCAGGCGGAGCAGCTCGGACTTAGCCGTGCGAACCCTGCAGCCCACACAGGTGCGCTGTGGAACCGCTTGGCCACCATATTCCAGCTTACCGCGTTGACGCATCTACGGAACCGGCGGCATCCTCGGCTTGGGTGTCGGGCCTGATGTCGATCCGCCAGCCCGTGAGCCGGGCGGCGAGCCGGGCATTCTGCCCTTCTTTCCCGATGGCCAGCGAGAGCTGGTAGTCGGGCACGGTGACCCGCGCCACCCGCCCGTCAAGGTCGAGGACCTCAACGTGGGAAACACGGGCAGGAGACAGGGCATTCCCGACGAACTCGCCGGGATCCTCTGACCAGTCGATGATGTCGATCTTCTCGCCGTGCAGCTCGGTCATCACGTTGCGGACGCGTGAGCCCATGGGGCCGATGCACGCGCCCTTGGCGTTGACGCCGGGCTTGCGCGACCTGACAGCGATCTTCGTACGGTGGCCCGCCTCGCGCGCCACCGCCGCGATCTCGACGGTGCCGTCGGCGATCTCCGGCACCTCGAGCGCGAACAACTTCTTCACCAGCCCCGGGTGGGTGCGCGACAGCGTGACCGAGGGGCCCTTGTGGCCCTTCTTCACCTGCACCACGTAGGCGCGGATGCGCTCACCGTGCACGTATTCCTCGCCGGGCACCTGCTCGGCGTGCGGCAGCACGGCCTCGATCTTGCCGAGGTCGACCAGCACCACACGCGGGTCCTTGCCCTGCTGGATCACGCCGGAGACCAGCTCGCCCTCGCGGCTGGCGAACTCGCCGAAGTTGATCTCGTCTTCTGCGTCGCGCAACTGCTGCAGGATGACCTGCTTGGCGGTGGTGGCGGCGATGCGGCTGAAGTTGGAAGGAGTGTCGTCGTACTCCCTGACGACCTCGCCGTCCTCGCCGAGCTCCGCCGCCCAGATCGTGACGTGGCCGCTGGCCCTGTCGAGCTCCGCCCGCGCCTTGGCGGCGGCGCCGTCGGTGCGGAAGTACGCGATGAGCAGCGCGTCCTCGATCGCCTTGACGACCAGGTCGAAGGAGATGTCCTTCTCCCGCTCAAGGCTGCGCAGGACGCTCATGTCGATGTCCACGACGGCTCCCCCTTAGCCTTCGTCGCCGTCGACGTCGTCGATCCGGCGGAACTCCACCTGCACCCGTCCGCGGGTCAGGTCCTCAAAATCGAGCCTGCGCGGCTCGCCTGCGACGTCGAGGTCGACGCCGCTCTCGTCGGCGGCCTTGACGCGGCCCTCGACCACGGTGCCGTCCTTCAGCTCCGCCTTCACCAGCCGCTTGGCCGCACGCCGCCAGTGGCGCGGCTCTGTCAGCGGGCGGTCGACGCCCGGCGAGGAGACCTCGAGCGTGTAAGCCGCCTGGCCCATCGCGTCGGTGTCGTCGAGCGCCGTGGAGACGGCCTGGCTGACGTCGGCCACGTCGTCGAGGCTCACGCCGCCGTCGCGATCGACGATCACGCGCAGCAGCCGCCGCTTGCCCGCCTGGGTGACCGTGATGTCCTCCAGGTCGAGGCCCTCCGCGCTGACCACGGGCTCCAGGAGCTTCATCAGGTGGTCGCGGGGTGATGCGCTGCCCATATCGACCTCCCCTATTGTCATGTCTCAGCCGGGCGGACCTCGCCACTGGCTCTCCCGCCGTCTGACCTCTCAGCCAGCGACGACAGTTGACACCCTATCCGTATGAGGGCACGGAGAGAGCGCCACTCGTCGTGGTCGAATGGCGGAGCGTCGCCGGACGGCGAGCGCGGGCACTGGCCGTACGATGCTACCGAGGCCGGTAGCCAGGCCCTGCCAGGTAGGTGACAAGTGGAGGTTGGAGTTCGTGCGCCCGCGTCAGCTCTCCCGGCGAACCGTGCTGGCGGGCGGGGCGGCCGCTCTGACCGCCTGCAGCGCCTCAGGTCCGCCTCCGCCGCCCTCTCCGGCGCCCGACTCTCCCGAGGTCGTGCTGCTGAAGTCGCTCATCGCGGAGAAGGAACGTACCATCGCGCTCTATTCGGCGCTGATCGCCGACGGGGGCGGCAAGCTGGTGCCGTTTCGTGACCGTCACCAGGCCCATCTGAACGAGCTGCGCAAGCACGTCCCGGCCGTCTCCCTTACCGCGGCCACCTCAGCCGCGCCCTCATCCTCGCCGACCACGCGCAAGCCGTCGCTGAAACGGCTGCGCGACCTGGAGCGCAAGGCGGCCGCCGCGCGCGCCCGCCAGCTCGACGCGGTCTCGCCCGGCATCGCCCAGCTCATCGCCAGCATCGGGGCCTGCGAGGCCGTCCATGCGATCGCCCTGCCGAGGTCGCTGTGACGGCCGCGGGCGACGACGTGGAGAAGCTGGGCAAGGCGCTGGCGGCCGAGCACGCCGTGTTGTTCGCGTACGGGCTGCTCGGGGCGCGCACGTCGGGCAGGCTGCGCGACCGCATGAGCGCCGCCTACGACGCCCACCGGGCGCGGCGCGACCAGCTCCGCTCCTCCATCACCTCGCGAGGCGGGCGGCCGGTCGAGCCGGAGGCGTCCTATCAGCTGCCGTTCATCCCCTCCGACGCCACGCTGGCCACCGATCTGGCGGTGCAGCTGGAGGCGGGGGTGACGGCGGCGTACCTGGAGCTGGCCGCCGCGCAGGACGTCAAGCTGCGCCGCTACGCCGCGCTCGCCATGCAGGAGTCGGTCACCCGCTCCTACGCCTTCCGCGCCGCCCAGCCGGCGGCCTTCCCCGGCATGCCGCAGCCGGCCACCCCGCCCGCCTCACCTCCCCCGGGCGGCTGACCCCGCTCAGCGGTAGGGGGATTCTTCGGTGTTCGTGACCCGGCCGGTGTTTCTGGTGGGCCCGGTGGTCGTGCGCCGGCGTACGAAGGCGGCGCTGCCCGTGGCGTGAGTGGAGCCCGCTCGGCCTGAGCGGGCTCCACGCCTGTCTTAAGCGCCGGCGGCGGCCACGATGCGGTCGGCGGCCTCGGCGAGCGGGATCTCCGACTTCTCGCCCGAGACGCGGTCGCGCAGCTCCACGACGCCCTGCGACAGCCCGCGGCCGACGACGACGATCGTGGGGACGCCGAGCAGCTCGGAGTCCTTGAACTTGACGCCGGGCGAGACCTGCGGCCGGTCGTCGACCAGCACTCGCAGGCCGCGCGACTCCAGCTCGGCCCCCAGCTCAAGGGCGGCCTCGACCTGGTTCTCCTTGCCGGTGCCGACGATGTGGACGTCGGCGGGCGCGACCTCGCGCGGCCACACCAGGCCCAGCTCGTCGTGGGCCTGCTCGGCGATCACGGCCACCGCGCGGGAGACGCCGATGCCGTAGGAGCCCATGGTGATGCGGATCGGCTTGCCGTCGGGGCCGAGCGCGTCGAGGCCGGCCGCGTCGGCGTATTTGCGGCCGAGCTGGAAGATGTGGCCGATCTCGATGCCGCGGTCGATGGACAGCTCGGAGCCGCAGCGCGGGCAGGGGTCGCCGGCGCGGACCTCGGCGGCCTCGATGGTGCCGTCGGGGACGAAGTCGCGCCCCGCCACCACATTGGCGGCGTGCTTGCCGGGCTCGTTGGCGCCGGTGACCCAGGCGGTGCCGGTGACGACGCGCGGGTCGACGAGGTAGCGGATGCCGAGCTCGCGCAGGACCTGCGGGCCGATGTAGCCGCGGACCAGGCCCGGGTGCTTGGCGAAGTCCTCGGCCTCGAAGATCGCGGGCTCGCCGGGCGACAGCGCCGCCTCCAGGCGCTTGAAGTCGACCTCGCGGTCGCCGGGCACGCCGATGACCAGCGTCTCGACCTTGTCGGAGCCGGGGGTGACGACCTTGACGACGACGTTCTTGAGCGTGTCGGCGGCGGTGATGGACAGGCCGTGGTGCTCGTTGACGTGGGACACCAGCGACTCGATGGTCGGCGTGTCGGGGGTGTCCATGACCGTGAGCGCCGGCGCGTCGTCGAGGGACTTGGCGGGCGGCGCGGTGGTGACGACGGCTTCTGCGTTGGCGGCATAGCCGCAGGAGTGGCAGGCGACGAAGGTGTCCTCGCCGGTGGGCGTGGGGGCCAGGAACTCCTCGGAGGCCGAGCCGCCCATGGCGCCCGACTGCGCGAAGACGATCTTGTAGTCGATGCCGAGGCGGTCGAAGGTCCTGATGTAGGTCTCGCGGTGCTGCTCGTAGGAGCGCTTGAGGCCGTCGTCGTCGAGGTCGAAGGAGTAGGAGTCCTTCATGACGAACTCGCGGCCGCGCAGGATGCCCGCCCTGGGCCGCGCCTCGTCGCGATATTTGGTCTGGATCTGGTAGAGCGTGACCGGATAGTCCTTGTAGGAGGAGTATTCGCCCTTGACCAGGTCGGTGAAGAGCTCCTCGTGGGTGGGGCCGAGAAGATAGTCGGCGCCTTTCCGGTCGTGCAGGCGGAAGAGCAGATCACCGTATTCGGTCCAGCGACCGGTCGCCTCGTAGTATTCGCGCGGCAGCAGGGCGGGGAAGAGCACTTCCTGGCCGCCCATGCGGTTCATTTCCTCGCGGACGATCTTGGCGACGTTTTCCAGCACCATCTTTCCGAGCGGGAGCCAGGAGTAGATGCCGGGGGCGACGCGGCGGACGTAGCCGGCACGGACCAGGAGCTTGTGGCTCGGCACTTCCGCGTCTGCCGGGTCGTCCCGCAGGGTGCGAAGAAACAACGACGACATGCGCAGCAACACGGCTACTCCTTGCTCGAAGCTGGATGTGAAGGACTACAGGCTATCGAGTCGGAGGAGCGATGCGCTCGCGCTTATCCACAGCTCGGGCCGCGCTCAGCCGGCGAGGGGGAACCAGCCGGCCATGGCGGCCGTCATGCCGGCCGTGACCAGCCCGGCCAGCGTGGCCGACAGCGCGAGCGCGCGCACCCGTCCGCGGACGTTCCTGCGCAGGACGAGCACCGCGGCCACGGTGAGCACCCCGATCACCACCGCGGGGCCGGGCCAGAACGACTGCTCGCTCTCCACGACGCCCGGGGCCGCCCTGGCCACCACGTCGGCGATCAGCGCCGCGCCGACCGCGCCCGCCGCGACGTCGCCCCAGACGTCGTCCCTGCGGGTGGCGTAGGCGAGCAAACCGAGGCAGACGAGCAGCGCGAGCGTCCAGTTGAGCCCGGCGGCGCCTGGGCCGGTGAGGTGGAAGGGGTCGGCGCCGCGCAGCGCGCTCGCGCCGATGGCGGCGACCAGCGTGGACAGCGAGGCGAGGAACGTGGTCAGCAGCGCCCAGGCGAATCCCGACGCGGTGGCGCCGACGACCAGGGACAGGGCGAGGTAGGCGTAAGGGTCGTAGATCTGGCCGGCCCAGTGGGGGCCGTTGCCGGAAAGGAGCATGCCGAGCATGCCGACGGCGAGGCCGCCGAAGAAGGCGCCCAGCAAATGATGTTCGATGGCGCGCTGGCGCCGGTCGTATTCGGCGAAGTCGGCGTACTCGATCGTGGTGTTGTTCATGTCCATTCCCTGGTCAACCCCTCCCCCCGATGCGTATGGGGATGACCAGCTCCAGATTATGCATACGTCCCGAAAAGGCAAATTTCGGTCATATCCCTACCAAAGCTAGCAAGCGCTTGGTTACGATATTCGCGTGGCACTCGCCGATGACCTTCGCGCCGCCGTCCGCGACCATCTCGCCGGCCGCCCGGGCGCGTCGTGGCAGGAGTGCGCGCGCGAGCTCGGGCTCGCGGGCCTGATGGTCCCCGAGCGGTACGGCGGCGCCGGCTGCGGCCCCCTTGAGATGGCCGCCGTCGCCGAAGAGCTGGGCCGCGTCCTGTCACCCCACCCGTTCCTCCAATCCGCCGTCATGGCGGTCGCGGCGCTGCGCGAGTGCGACGCGGGCGACGAGCTGGCGGCGCTCGCCGAAGGCGGGACGAGCGCGACCGTGGTGCTGCCCGGCGACGGTGACCTGCGGCTCGACGGTGACCTGCTGACCGGCGAGGTGCCGTACGCGCCGGCCGGCGACCTGGTGCTCGCCTACGTGGACGGGTTGCTGGTGACGGCGGAGCCGGCGGAGCGCGAGACGTACGTGACGATGGACGAGAGCCGCCCGCTGCAGCGGCTGCGCTTCGAGCGGACCCGCGCCAGGCGGCTCGGGGGCGGGTCGTGGGCCCGCGTCCGCGACCTCGGCATCACGGCACTGGCGGCCGAGCAGGTCGGCGGGGCGGCCCGGTGCCTGGAGATGGCGGTGGAGCACGCCGGGCGGCGGCACCAGTTCGGGCGGCCGATCGGGTCGTTCCAGGCGATCAAGCACAAGCTGGCCGACGTGCTGCTGCTGGTCGAGTCGGCCCGCTCGGCGGCCCTGGGCGCGGCGGCGGACGTGGGCGAGGTGAGCGCGGCGATCGCGGGGTCGTACTGCACGGAGGCGTATCTGACGGCGGCGGGCGAGAACATCCAGGTGCACGGCGGCATCGGCATCACCTGGGAGCATCCGGCGCACCGCTACTTCAAGCGGGCCACCTCCGACGCCCAGCTCTTCGGCCCGCCGCAGGCGCACCGCGCCCGCCTGGGCGCGCACGTCTTCGGGGACTAACCGCCGAGCAGCTCTTCCCAGGGGTGGCGGGTGTTGGTGCGGCGGGTGGTGTCGAGCGCCTCGGCCAGCCGCCAGAGGCCGGGGCGGGCGCGTACGGTGGCGCGGCCCATGGGGTCGATGGCGCGCAGTTCGAACCGCACGCCCATCACGTCGAGCACCGCCGAGCCGGGCCGGCCGGGACCCGCCTGGGTGACCAGGGAGCCGTCGCGGCCGCGTACCTGCTCGGCGAGTAGCGCGGCCACCTCCGACGCGTAAGGACCGTCGCGCCACTCGATGTGCCAGCTGTGGTCGGCGCCGCGCCACCAGGTGAGGTCGCGGCAGGACTCGATGAAGTCGGCCTCGGTCGCGAGCGCGGCCATCACCCGGCCGAACGCTTCGTACCTGCGGGCGCCGGTGAGCGAGAGTTCGTCGCCTGAGGAGGCGGACGTGCCGCTCTTGGTCCGCCGCAGCGCGTGCTTTCGCTTCACGAACACCCACTCTGATCGTCGCCGCGCCCTTCCCGCAAGTCTTTGCCGCTGATACGCTCTACCAAGCGAGCGCTTGGTTTTCTACTTCTCCGGAGGCGCGATGACGTCCCTACGGATCAGCCTGGGGTACGAGCTGGAGGTGCGCGGGCGCTCCAGGGACGTGGAGCGGCAGGCGTTCGAGAACGTGGTGGACCAGGTCGTGCTGGGTGACCGGCTCGGCTTCGAGGCCGCCTGGTTCGTCGAGCACCACTTCACCCGGGGTTTCTCCCACTCCTCGGCCCCCGACCTGGTCCTGGCCGCCATCTCGCAGCGCACCGAGCGCATCAGGCTCGGGCTCGGGGTGGTGCTGCTGCCGTTCCAGTCCCCCATCCGCACGGCCGAGCGCGTCGCCACGCTGGACGTGCTGAGCGGCGGCCGGGTGGAGTTCGGCACGGGGCGGGGCGCCTCGCCGCTGGAGTACCAGGCCTTCCGCCGGCCGTTCGAGCGGTCTCGGCAGATCTGGGAGGACTCGCTGGAGGCCACGCTGGCCATCTGGCAGGCCGACGGCGAGCCGGTCAGCCGCTCGAACGAGTTCTTCGAGATCCCTGACGTCGCCGTCTACCCGCGCCCGGTGCAGCGGCCCCATCCGCCGGTCTGGGTCGCCTCCACCTCGCTGGAGGGCTACCTGGCCGCCGCGCGGCACGGCTACAACCTGCTCGGCATGACGATGCTCAAGGGCATCGACGACGTCGCCGCCGACATCGCGGCCTACCGCGCCTGCCTGGCCGAGCACGGCCTCGACCCCGCCTCCCGCCGCGTCGCGCTGATGATCCCCTGGTACGTCGCCCCCACCCGCGACGAGGCCATCACCACCGCCGCCGACCCCGTGCTGTGGTACATCCGCCGCCAGGTCAACCTCGTCACCCCGCCCGGCTACTACGACGCCCGCCACGCCACCCACCGCGTGCTCGGCCAGCTCGCGGCCGGGCTGCCGCCCGACGAGTCGATGGCCACGCTGCGCGAGCACCTGATGGTGGTGGTGGACGACGTGGAGGGCTCGCGCAAGGCCCTGGCCAGGATCGCCGAGGCCGGCGCGACGGACCTGATCATCCAGGCGCAGGTGGGCGGCCTCGCGCACGAGCACGTGTGCGCGTCGATGACGCTCTTCATGAAGGACGTGATCCGCTGATGGGGCGCCGGCCGACCCGGGACGGTCTCAGGCTGAAGGACGTGATGCGCTGATGGGCCGTTGGCCGACCCGGGACGACCTCGGGGCCGCCGCCGGCTCCGTCTCCGGGCTGCTGCTCGTCTCCCCCGACGGCACGACCGCCGTCCCGCTCGGCCCCGACGACCACGCCCGTACGGCGCGGGCGCTGCGCGCGGCGGGCGTCGGCGAGCGTGACCGGGTCGTGGTGGCGCTGGCCGAGCCGGCGGGCTCGCTGTGGGCCGCGGCGGCGGCCGAGGTCGCCGAGGCGGGCGCCGCCGTCGGGCCGCGCGGCCGGATGCGGCTGCACCACGCGCTGACCGCGCTCAGGGCCACCACGCTGGTCGCCACCCCGACGGGCGCGATGGACTTCCTGGCCCGCCTGCACCTGGAGTTCCTCCTGGACCCGCTGGATCTCGGGCTCAGGACCATCGTGCTGACCGGCGAGATCGCCTCCAAGCGGACGATGGGCCATCTGGCGCACGAGTTCGGGGCGCGGGTGACGGAGGTGCTGGCGAGCCCGTTCGGCGGGGCCGCGCTGGCCTGGCGAGCCGCCGAACAGGACCCGCTGACGCCGCTCGCGGACGATCTGCTGGCTCTGGCGTCGCCCGCCGAGGACGTGCTGATCGAGTCAGGCCCGGCCGAGCTCGTCCTCACCACGCCCGACGCCGTGCTCAGGACGGGTCTCGTCGCCCTCGCCCCTGGCGCCTTTCCCGCGCACACCGTCGGGGAGCACGTGCTGGTCAGGGGCCTGTGGCTGGCATTGCCCCGGCTGGAGAAGGCGCTGTCGCGCATCGACGGCGTGACGGGGTGGGAGCTGGCCGTCAGCAGGCAGGGGACGTTGGACACGGCGGCGCTGACGGTGACGTTCGGGCGCGAGAGCCTGATCGGCAACCCCATGTGGAAGGCGCGCATCGAGGAGTCCGTACGCGCGCTCACCCCGATCTCCGTGGCCGTCGAGATCGCGCCCAAGGTCTCCGAGGCCCCCGCGCCGGGCACCGTGAACGACCTGCGCGGCCACCACCTCGGAAGGGACAGGTCACTCATCACCTGAGAGCAAGGGGCAGCCCATGGGATCCTGGGAAACGCTTCCCCGCATGCTGCGCGACCAGGCCGAACGGCATCCCGACGACGTCGTGATCGCCGAACCCGGCGGCCCGCGCCTCACTCTGGCGCGGCTGCGGGCGGCGGCGTCCGAGGTGGCCAGGGGGCTGCTCGCGCTGGGCGTCGCGCCCGGCGACCGGGTGGCTCTCTGGGGGGTGAACTCCGCCTCGTGGGTGGTCCACGCGTTCGGGATCTGGGACGCGGGCGCGGTGATCGTGCCGCTCTCGCCCCGCTACAAGGGCATCGAGGCGGGCGAGCTCGTCGCCAGGACCGGTGCGGAGGTGGTGATCGCGGGGCCGGGGGCTTCCCCGGATCTGCTGCCGGGGACGCGCGTGGTTTTCATGGGAGGGCTCGCCGCGCGGGTGCCGGCGCGGGAGGCCGAGGAGCGGGCGCTGGCCGTACGGGACTCCGATCTGTGCGAGATCATGGCCACCTCCGGCACCACCGGCACCCCGAAGGGGGTCATGCTCGACCACGCGCAGATTCTGCGCGGCTATCTCGACTGGTCGGAGATCGTCACGCTCGGCCCGCACGACCGCTATCCGGTGATCGCCCCCTTCAGCCATGGTTTCGGGCTGAACGCCGGGCTCATCGCCTGTGTGCTGCGCCGCGCCACCATGCTGCCGATCGCGTCGTTCGCGCCGGGCGCGCTGATGTCGCTCATCGCGGGTGAGCGGGTGAGCGTGCTGGCCGGGCCGCCCACGCTCTTCTCCCGGGTGCTGGACGAACTGGAGCGCGGCTCCTGGGACGTCTCGTCGCTGCGGGTGGCGATCTGCGGGGCGGCGGCCGTACCGGCCAGCCTGATCACCCGCCTGGTCGGCGAGGTGGGTCTCGAACGGATGATCAACGCGTACGGGCTGATGGAAGGCACGGTCGTCTCCATGACCAGGGCCGGCGACCCCATCGACGTCGTCGCGAACACCACCGGCAGGCCCGTCCCCGGCATCGAGGTCAAGGTCGTGGACGACGACGGCAAGGAGGTCGCGCCCGGCGAGCGCGGCGAGATCCTGCAGCGCGGCTACGGCGTGATGCGCGGCTACTGGGGCGAGCCCGAGCGCACGGCCGAGGTGGTGGACTCCGGCGGCTGGCTGCACACCGGGGACGTCGGCGTGCTGGACGAGGCGGGCAACCTCGCCATCGTGGACCGCAAGAAGGAGCTCTACATCGTCAACGGGTTCAACGTCTCGCCCGCCGAGGTGGAGTCGCTGCTGCTGCGGGAGGGCTCGCTGGCGCAGGCGGCGGTGATCGGGATGCCCGACCCCGTCTCGGGTGAGGCGGGGGTGGCGTACGTGGTGGGCAGGCCGGGCGTGCGTCCCGATCCTGCGGCGCTGATCGCCTGGGCCAAAGCCAACATGTCCGGCTACAAGGTGCCGAAGCGGGTCATCGTGGTCGACGCCCTGCCCGTGAACGTCAACGGCAAAGTGGACAAGCTCGCGTTACGGCATGATCGGCCGGTCGGCGAGTAGCCTGGGGATGCGGGTTCAGCCGTGGCGGCAAACGGGGATACATCGGTCACATCCCGGGCGCACGCACAACCGGCATAGGGAGGCAGCGTGACGTTGCACGTGGCGGTCATCGGGTCGGGCCCCGCCGGGATCTACACGGCCGAGGCGCTGGTCAAGCAGGCGGCCGAGCCTGTCCAGGTCGATGTGCTCGAGCGGCTGCCGACGCCGTACGGGCTGGTCCGCTACGGTGTCGCGCCCGACCACACGTCCATCAAGTCGATCGCCAACTACCTGCGCAGGGTGCTGGAGCTGCCGCAGGTGCGCTTCTTCGGCGGCGTCACGCTCGGCTCCCACCTGTCGGTCGGCGACCTGCTCGGCGTCTACGACGCCGTCGTCTACTGCACCGGCGCGATGGTCGACAGGAAGCTCGGCATCCCCGGCGAGGACCTGCCGGGCAGCGTGGCCGCCACCGACTTCGTCAACTGGTACTGCGGGCACCCCGACGTCGATCCCGCACGTTTCACGCTCGACACCTCCGAGGTCGCCGTCATCGGGGTCGGCAACGTGGCGGTCGACGTCGTCCGCGTGCTGGCCAAGACCGCCGAGGAGCTGCGCGCCACCGACGTGCCCCACGAGGTTCTCGAACGGCTCGGCGAGAGCCAGGTCAAGGCCATCCACATGATCGGGCGGCGCGGGCCCGAGCACGCCAAGTTCACCCTCAAGGAGCTGCGGGAGCTGGGCGAGCTGGCCAACGCCGACGTGTGCGTGCGGCCCGATGAGGCCGTCGTGCTCGGCGCCGACTTCCCGCGTCAGGTGCAGGGCAACATCAAAGTGCTGCAGGAGTGGGCGGCGCGCGAGCCCGTCGGGCGGGCGCGCCGGCTCGACGTGCGGTTCTGGCTGCGGCCCGTCGAGATCCTCGGCACCTCGCGGGTCGAGGGGCTCCGTCTTGAACGCACCCGCCTGTCGGAGGAGGGGCGGGTGGTCGGCACCGGCGAGTACGAGACGCTGCCCGTCGGGATGGTGTTGCGGTCGGTCGGGTATCAGAGTGTACCGCTGCCCGGGGTGCCGTTCTCCGAGTCCAGCATGACGGTGCCCAATGTGGCGGGGCGGGTGCGGGAGCGGGAGTACGTCGCCGGGTGGCTCAAACGGGGGCCTACCGGGGTGATCGGCACCAACAAGTCGGATGCCGCTGAAACCGTCCGTACGTTGCTTTCCGACCTCTCCGGGTCGCCTCGGTCCGGGTCCGGGTCCATCGAGGCGCTGCTGGCCGGTCGGGGCGTCCAGCCCGTCACGTACGAGGAGTGGCTGGGCATCGAGGCGGCCGAGACCGAGCTGGCCCGTTCTCTGGGCCGGGGCGAGAGGGTGAAGCTCGTGGGCTTGGAGGCCATGCTCCGTGCGTGCCGTCCCTGAGGGGTTCTCGGAGGCTTATCGGGTGCAGCAGGCCCGTTATCCCTCCCCTTCCGAGCCTGCCTGGCAGCCTGTCCATACCGTCTACGTGCCCGCTGACCGGTTCTCCGCCGGGACGGTCGCCGACTGGGGTGATTCCGCGTCTTCGCTGGTGAAGGCGCATCTTTCCGGCCCTGCCGAGGTGGCTTCCGTCTTCGACGTGCCCGGGGCTCTGGCGTCCGCCGTGCATGACAAGGTGCTGCGTAAGCTCGCCACCGAGCCCGTCGAGGATCTGCGGATCGACTTCGAGGACGGATACGGGGTGCGTGGGGATGCCGTCGAGGATGCCCACGCTGCCCAAGCCGCCGAGGCGGTCGCCGCCCTGCATGCCTCCGGGGCCTTGCCTCGGCGGTGGGGGGTGCGGGTGAAGTCCTTCGCCGATGGGGATCCTGCTCGGTCGGTGGAGACGTTGCGGGTCTTCTTGGCCGGGGTGGTGGGGGCGGTCGCGGAGGTGCCCCCCGGATTCATCGTGACATTTCCCAAGGTGTTGATGGAAGCGTACCTTGGGCAGTTTGTCGGGGTTTGTGGTGAATTGGAGGGTGAGTTCGGGACGCGGCTGCGCTTCGAGATGCAGGTGGAGGCGCCGCAGACGCTGCCGTTCCTGCGCGGCGACCTCAACGAGTCGCTGGGCGGGCGGCTGGCCGCCGCGCACTTCGGGGTCTTCGACTACACCGCCGCGATCGGGCTGCCGCCGCATGAGCAGCGGCTCGACCATCCGGCCTGCGATCACGCCCGGCACGTGATGCAGACGGCGTTCGCGGGCACGGGGGTCGAGCTGTCCGACGGCTCACTGGCCGCCTCCCCCGCCTCGGACCGGACGGCCGACGTCCACGCGCTGTGGCGGCGGCACGCCGAGCTCGTCCGCCACTCGTTGCGGCACGGCTACTACCAGGGCTGGGACATGCACCCGTCCCACCTGGTGAGCCGCTTCGCCACCGTGTACGCCTTCCACCTGGCCCGGTATGACGCGTACCGGGAGCGGGTGCTGGCCTGGCAGGAGCGGCGGGATGCCGGGGGCGGCGTGATGGACGAACCCGCCACCATCCGCACCCTGGCCGCCGCCCTCCGCCGCGCCGACCAGGCCCTCCCCTGATCGGGGCTTGTCAGTCGCGCTCGACCAGGGACCGCCATTGGCGTACGAGCCGCCACTCCACCGGATCGGACCAGCTCGCCCGTACGGCGGACCCGACATGAAAGGCCCTGACGCCATAGTCCAGCAGCGCCGGCACATGAGCCGGCCGCAACCCACCACCCGCGAGCACGATCGACGCGTCACCGGCGTCGGCCCGCGCCTTGAGCACGGGCAGCCCGTCCGCCACCCCGGTCGGCGCCCCGGACGTCAGCACGGTGGCGAGATTCGGCAGCAGCCGCACGGCCCGCCACGCCGCATGCACATCGGCCGCATGGTCGACGGCCCGGTGAAAAGTCCACGGCAACGGCGAGACGGCATGAATCAGCGCCTCGGTTGCCGCCAGATCCACCGCCCCACCACCATCAAGGAACCCGAACACGAACCCGGCCGCACCCGCCTGAGCGAGCGCCTTGGCATCCCGCCTGAGCCGGTCGAGCACGTCGGGATCGGCCGCGAAGTGGGCATCGCAGCGCAACATCACCATCTGGGGGAGGGGGCATTCTGCGGCGATCGCGGCGACCGTCTCCGGGGAGGGAGTCAGCCCATCGGCCGCCATGTCGGCCACGACCTCCAGGCGGTCGGCGCCGCCCTGTTCCGCGGCCACGGCGTCGCGCACGTTGAGCGCGATCACCTCAAGCAGGGATCCGGTCATGGAGGAGAGGTTATAGGGCTATCTGTCCCTTTGTGCCACTATGGCCACCCCGCTGTCGGCCGATCACCGCTGATCATCGGACGGCCCCCTCACCCCTGAAGCCCTCTCCGCCGCAAGCTCGACCGCCACTTCCAAGGCATCACTCGCCACTTGCCGCCGCTCACCGGTGGACGTCGAAACCTCCTGCTCGAGGATCGCTCTGACTTCAGGGCTGTACTCGCCCATGCCGCCGAAAAGCAACATGCAGTAGAAGAAGGTGTTCCCGGCCAATCCCGCAATCGACCGGCCGATGAGATCTACCTCACCGAGAATCTTTCTCCGACAATATACCTCGATGTCATACTCCCCATCGGGAGCACATACCCTGCGGCCGTACGAAGCGCCGCGGAAGATCTCATGAAGAATGAGCCACGCGTACTCAGGTAGCGATCCTTGTGTTTTCAACGTCGCTAAGATCCTGTCCACAACCGGCGCAGCCGCCGCGTACAGATCCCCTTGGTTCACGACGCCCCCATAGATGCTGCCGAACGCTCTGTCGCGCTGCGGCTCATCACCTTCAAGCAGGTCATCGAGAAGCGGCAACAGTTCCGCCGCCTTCCCCGTAGCGGTCGACACGGAACTCCAATCCCATCCGCCCGTCACAGGCAGTCCGAAGAACCGATGAACGGCAATACGCTGCTCCTCAACAGAAGCCACCTGCGACGCTTCAGCCGGCTCGAATATGTCAACGATCCCACCCGAGTAAGTCCGCCACTCCCCGTCCGCAACACGCATCCTCAGCGCCACCTCTCCCCCGTCTTCGAGGATCTCCAGGAGGACCGGGACGACCGAGGATGTGCGCTCTACTGCCGTCAGTTGAACTCGTCCACGGCTTCACTCAGCCGCATGGGCCCCGGCGTGTCCACGGAACTGTGCGAACCGTCGACAACTCGTGCTTGAGGACCTGCTCCTCCACAGTGGCCGCCAAACCTTCTACATCCAGCATCCTGCGGGCCAGCCACTCCAACCAATTCTCCGTTCCATCCCACCCCCAAGGGGCTTCCGCCTTCGACCAGTCGGCAGCAACCCTTGTTGCTGCTTGGAGGCTTTCGCTGGCGAGCTCATCATCACCAGCAACCGCCGGAACAAGCACGCAGTCCTCCAGCTCCGGAATCGCATTCGGGATACGTGCACGCTGCACGTCCATCGCATAGCTCTGGTACCGCTGGATAACCTGCTCCAGGGTAGGCACTGCCTCCAGAGGAAGTGGACTCTGAGCCTTCAAACGGCACGCGGCGTCCACGAACTTCTCGCCATGCCGTTCAAAGGGGTCCCCTCCGGCGCTCCCGACAGCTTCACCAGCCTCTGAGTGAGCGTGAGAGAGATATCCGGAAAATCGCGAGTCAGAGCATGCACGTGGGCATGCGGATAGTAAGCATCCCCAGAGGTAGAACGATCCAGCGTAATTCCTAGGACGACAGGACCTACCCGCCGCATGAGCCGCAGCGGCTTCCACACGGTGAACTCAGGATAGAGCGCCGACCAGTCTGAGGCGATCTTCCGCAGAGCAGCCGCATTGAGCTTCATGTCACTCAAGCACCACACGAGTGCCGGCAGCAGACAGGTAGCCCATGATGATGTCGATCCATCGCATCGGACCTTCCTCTAAGTCAACGGAGTGCGACAGGTGCTCTTCCGCTACGGCGTAATCCTGCCAGTGCAGCAGTATGGAAGGCCTGCAGCGCAGGCAGTCGTGAAGCGCCATGAAGTTCGACCCAAAATATCCTCCAGGGCCGTGCACGGCCTCCCCTATCGCGCAGAAGAAACTGGCCAGGTCAACCACACCTCGGCCGTCAAGCACGATCTCTTCGCGATGAGGACGTTTAGCGATCATGCTGTGCTGAGCGACCTCCACCCACCCCTCCCGCTGCCCAACGGGAATGTCCCACCACTGGTTGAGCTGCACCGGCGGGCCGACTCGCCATGCCTCCCACACAGGCTTCGCCCAGGCATGTGGCGGCAGACTCACAGTCGCCTGCATTTCCCCGACATCCCCATCAGGAGAAGCGAGAGTGATCTCCACACTCATCAGATCATATTCACCGATACTCCTGCCGGATCGGTCCCAGATCTCGAGTTGGACATCACCCGCAATACGCCATGGCTCATCCCATCTTCCCCGCCACCCATGCGAGACCTGGGCCGCGCGCAAAGGAACAGAAAGTCGGTGACCCGGCGTCTCGTCTGGGCACTCATAGTCCTCATAGAACGAGCGATCACCGATGAAAAAGCCGTCCATGTCGGCCATGGTAAGGATGCACCCGGATGTCCTGAACTCACGAAGCGCGTACTTGACGTCAGTCACCGCCGACATCCTCCACAGTCCGTTCCACGCGCTCCGCCTTGACTCCAGTGACGAGCCGCTCTATCCCGCTGGTGACGTCTCCCAGGTAGAAAACCCACGAGATTACCAGGTAAAGATACCCCTGCTCATCGATGGCCAGAAAGAACTCTCCACCCGTACCCACTGCTCCAACGGGAAAGAACCTCCGCCGGAAGTCACGGGAGAGCTCCGCAAATCTGTCTTCCTCACCCACCGCCAATTCAGGGTCGAACTCGAACGGTTCCCGAGCGGTCGTTATGCCTGGGCCTCGCACGTCCACAGAGATGTCCCCGAACTCACGGAGAAATCTTTCAACCTCATCATGCCAATCGAACAGTGCCAACGACGCTTTCCACGCCTCGATATCAACCTGTCTACCCGGAAACCAGCCGGCACGACGTAACATTCGCTCCACCTCGGACGAGAACCGCCTCACCACATGCCACCTTCCGACAGCCGGTCATCTCCTGGCCACGCCGATGAGAACCCCCGCCTCGCCGCTTCTGTCAGCAAGACGCGCCGCCGTCCTGATCTCCTCATCGGACATCGAGCGAGCCAGCATTATCGCCTCATGGACGCCGTCACCGTCACCGAAGTCAAGCAACTTCAGGAACCAACGGACTGCCTGCACCTTGTCCACCGGCCCACCCACCCCATCCCGACACCACTCCGCCAGCCTGAAGATGACCCCGGACACCCCACCCCCTGCCGGCACGTCATACCGGGCGCGCGCCTCCACGAGATCCCGCCGCGCCGCGAACTGATCACCCAGAACGGCGTTGGCGACCGGCAACCCTCCGTCGGCAGCGCGCCGCAACAATTCCGCCCCTTGGAGTCGTCCTGCTCAACACCGACTCACTTGAGGTACATTATCGCCAGGTTGAACAGAGCGAACAGATCACCCGACAGGGCCGCAGACTCGAACAGCTCGCGAGCCGCATCGAGATCCCGCTCCACACCTATACGGTTGGCCAGCATCGAGCCCAGCCCACGCTGCCCCGCCGGATGGCCGGCATCGGCCGAGGCGGTGAAAAGGTAGTACGCCTTCTCCGGTTCCTTGAGCCGCTCCAAGTAGAGCCCGGCGAGCAAAGCCCGAACCTCCGGCCGCCCCTCCGAGGCCATCTCCTCAAGCTGAGGCAGCATACCGATCAGCTGCTTACCAGCCCCGGAATCCCCCCCGCACCAACGCTTCATGAAGTCGCTCCGCCAACGCGAAAGGATCGCCATCGGCTGCACTTGCCAGCATAAGGGAACTCCGCCCATTCCGACGTACCCGAAGCAGCTCAGTCACCGGTCAAGAACAGCCCTCGCCGCCGCGACAACGGAGATAGCCTTACCGGCCGACCAGGGCACGCGTCTCACCCGTGTCAGGCATATGATGCCTCATCCCCTCACCACGTCCCAACCGCCAACAGGACTCGACATCTTGAACGCCCATCAAGAAAACCTTCGAGCCCGATTCCGCAACGCTCCACTTCGGCCGCCGCCGACACCATGGCGCCCCTTGCCACCCTTACCCGTCGGCGGCCTGACCGGCGTCGGATTCGCCCCACACCCGGACTCGGGCGAAGACATCATCCTCGTGACCTCTCATCAGGCACGCGGCGTCATCGACTGCGTCACCGGCCAGCGCATGGCACGCGACCCCGACCCAGACAAAGCATGGCCCGACGACTGCACCCTCACCTGCGAAGGAATAGGCCCTCTGGCCGGCACCGCCATCCAGATCTCCGGCCTCCTGGGCGGCGGCTTGCACACGACCACCACCCACGGATGGTCCATTGACATCGTCACGCCCAACTGGCCCAACGAAAACATCCTGCTGTCGTACGAGGGCGATCCGTACCGCGACGCACCCGGATCAACCTGGTGGCACATTCACCGCGAAGAAGCATGCGAGATCCGCGCAGCGGGATTCTCCCCAACGGGCCGCACCCTCGCCATCGCGTCCAGCTGCACGCCCACCCTCTTCGCCCACCCCTGACAAGCTCGGCCCGAACACTCTCAACGGACCAGGAAACGTTGACGAGCCCCGCACCGGCCGACCGGCGCACCCGAACGTCCTTCTTCTCCCACGCACAATCAATACTGCCCGTTGCGAAGACCGCCCTGCCGGGACCTTTCAGGTCGTCCCATCGCGAGCCTTGCGCTCGTCAGAAAGATCAAACGCAATCTCCAATCCAGTCAGGGCGGAGTCAAGCCGAGAACCACCGGAGTTCGCCACCTCACGCTCCAGAATAGGGATGCCTGATCACTATCCTCTCCGATGTCGCCCAATAAGAAGGCGGCATACGCGAAGTCCTCGCCATCCAGTGGCCTCATCGCTTCATCAATGACAGGCAAAGCCTCAAGAATCAACCGGCGACAATGATCCCCGACGTCGCGTGGCTCACCATCGACGACTATCGAACGACCGTAGGAGCTACCGCGATATATCTCATGCAGCATCAACCAGGCGTCTTCGTGGATGTACTTCTTCAGGCGCAGCTCAGCCAAGATGACTTCGGTCACCCCCACAGCCGAGCCGAAGAGATCACCTTGGTTCACGACCCTGCCCTCCAGTCCCCGAAACGCCTCCTCCCGCTCGCTTCTGGAGCCGTGGAGAAGCTTGTCGAGCACCGGCGGAACACCGGTGGCATCGCCAGTCATCACTTCGAACTGCTGCCAGTCCACGCCCTCAGAGACGCCGAAAAATTCACGCCCATCATCCTAGGTCTCTGGGGCTCCACACCCGTGCAGGATATCCATGATCGGAGTTTGACAGACAGACGCCAGCCATTCATCGAAGGTCAGTTCAGCACCCGGAAGCCACCAGGCGGAATGGTTCCCGACGGCTTCTAGCTCGTCGTCCAATGGATACCTGAAGCCGAACTCGACCTGGACGTAGCCAACGTGCCCTCCGCACGGATCGGCGAGCTCGAATTGGCGGAGCAGGCTGATGACGAAGGTCGGCTCTGAGAGCCAGTTCTCCCCGCCGTACTGGAAAGCTACCCGTCCGCATCAGAGGTGTCGGGTACGTCGAACTTGATCGCCGAGTAACGGCGCATCAGCAAGGGAAGCTGTGTGACCTGCGGGGCGGATGAAGAGTCCTCGTCGAGGAGCCCTCTGGCGAGGTCCAGGGCTTCCTCGACCTGATGCACGAGGACCTCCATGTCAGCGTCAATCGCATCAAAGGCCGATGCTCTGCTGGCCGGTCCATACTGAGGCGTACTCCACCGTCAAGGGCTCAACGTACGATGCCCCGCACACGAAGAGCGCCCACCAAAGCTCCTCGCACGGGATGTGACCCTCGCCCACCGTATCGATCCAGACGCACACCCCCCTACGGTTGTCGACGGTGACATCCCACCAGGCGCCGACACCCACGCCCAATTCCACCTTCAACACCGCGCCCTCGAACATATGGACAACGCGAGCAAAAGGAAGCTGCCACTCGTCGATCGTATGTGGCTATGAGGATTGTTGCAGGAGCCGCCGAGTGCTCGCCTGTCAATCTGGTGGACATGTTAGGCAGCAGTGCAGTGCTCGATTGCGGCGATCGAAATTTAGGCACCGGTTGAGGCTATCCATCGCCTGCTGCAGCGCAGCAGACATTCATCTAATTGCCGATGACGTACGACTTGCAGGAACGACGCCACCTCCTCCGCATACACACTTGACGACCAGCTTACAAATGCACCTTTCGCCAACAATTGCTCATCATTCCACAACAGGTCAACCGGCTAAAAATTCGATATATTCTATTCCTCAAGCACTTCTTCAGTGGCGTAGTCTCCAATCTCAACATCGTCGATGAAGGTACTCCAAAAACTATCCTGATAAACTGCGAATGAATCTATCGCACGAATCAGCTCCGTCAGATCGTTCGCAACGATAACCCTGCTATCAAGATCGCTTCCGACCGAGTAGAACGGGAATCTGTCGAGGACCGCCTTGACTGATTCGATGAACAAATGAATGTTCGTGTTAGCCAAGCGGGCACAGTCTCTCTTTTGTCCAATGACTTCAAGCACTTCCCCCGTGCTCGGATCTATACAGATATCCCCATTTTTGGTTTCGCCAAAACGGATCAGACCTCCCCGCCCCGGCACCTCCATGAGAGTCAAATGCTCTGCCGCCTCGTATTCGCCGCCAAGCATACCTGAAGGAATTCCGGTCACCGAGAATAGCCTAATAAGATTAGGCGGAAGGCCGTCGATTGGCGGCATGGTAATCCATGCTGGACTTGGCCTACCGTTGGCGTTCGACTTAATCACACTCCTGACGCATCGGACTGCCCGAGCAGCACCTTATCCCCTATTGTTGAACAAGCCCTTGAGCATCTCCTTGAGGTCGGCGTTTGACTTTGAGCGATCAACTCCATTCCAGGGCACCGCCCAGGATGGGTTCATGCCCCTAGTCAATTCCTCGCACTTATTGGCACATGGCTCTCGCTCGGAGAACAACTCGAGGATTTCCCTACCATTAGCCTGGTTCATGAGATCTTGCTCAGCATGTCTCCGCTTGTTCGATCGTCCAGTGATGACCTCCCCGTCGTCAAGTAGAGCCGCTCCATAGTTGTTTCCCGTTTTATTGTTATCAGCGGCCCGCCGGTCCAAGACAGCTCGACAAAGAGGATTATCCTCACTATACGGAATCTGATCGTTGTGAACGAGGATGGCCTGGCTGCCGGCCACCACATGGTAGGTGTGGAGGTCCTGGACGGTCAGGTTGTGGACGCGTTGGGTGGCGGTGCGGTGGGCGATTGCGGTGATCTGGACGTACGTGCCGGCTGAGGTTTGCAGCCACATGCCGGGCTGCAGGGCGCCGGCGGTCAGCCAGGCCTTGCGCTTCGGGACCCAGAACGGGTGGTTGTCCGTCGCTGTGATGACGTCCTTGGCGCCGTCCACCGTGACGGTGATGTCGACCAGCTTCTTGACGCCCTTGCTGCTGATCAACGCGAGGACCGGGCGGGCTTCCGTGCGGCCGGTCGCCTGGTCGGTGGCCACTACCTCGTCGCCGGTCTCCACCTTTTCGATCGGCTTGGTCGAGCCGTC
>NZ_JBFAQA010000035.1:16766-109564 GCF_040677005.1 Nonomuraea sp. NPDC049421 | reverse complement strand
AGACGGACGCAGCCGAACGTCCGGGCAAGCTCGCCGGCCTGCTCGGGGGTCGGGTAGAAGCGGTACTTGTAGGCCCGCTTCACGATCTGCGCCACGCCTCAAACGCTACCGAACGATCAGCCAACAGTCGCATGTGTGTTCGATATGCCGGTTCACCTGACAGCGAACCGGCTGCCCCTGTCCTGCTCCGCAGGGGTCCGATTCCTCCCCCGCCTGAAGGCGGGGGCTTCCACGGAGGTATCTGATGACTGACCGACGGCTGCTGCTCGTGCACGCCCATCCGGACGACGAGTCGATCGGCACCGGCGCCACCATGGCGAAATACGTCGCCGAGGGCGCCCACGTGACGCTGGTGACCTGCACGCTCGGCGAGGAGGGGGAGATCATCCCCGGCGACCTCGCGCACCTGGCCGCCGATCGCGACGACGCGCTCGGGCCCTACCGCGTCGGCGAGCTGGCCGCCGCCTGCCAGGCGCTCGGCGTGGAGGACCACCGCTTCCTGGGCGAACCGGGCCGGTGGCGCGACTCGGGCATGATGGGCGTCGCCTCCAACGACCACCCGAGGGCGTTCTGGCGCGCCGACCTCGACGAGGCGGCGGGCGAGCTGGTCAAGGTCATCCGCGAGGTACGCCCCCAGGTCCTGGTCACCTACGACGACAACGGCTTCTACGGCCACCCCGACCACATCCAGGCCCACCGGGTCTCGCGCAGGGCGTTCGAGCTGGCGGCGAAGGCCGGCTACGGCGAGGGCGAGCCGTGGCAGATCGCGAAGTTCTACCACACGGCCGTGCCCAGGTCGATCATGCGGCGCGGCACCGAGGCACTGCGCGAGGCCGACACGGGTTTCCTCATCGAGGACGTCGATGACATGCCGTACGGCTGCGCCGACGAGGACGTCACCACCGAGATCGACGCGCGTCCCTGGATCGGCAACAAGATCGAGGCCATGCGCGCCCACGCCACCCAGATCACCGTCAGGCCGCCCTGGTACGCGCTCTCGAACGACATCGGCCAGGAGGTGCTCGGCGTCGAGCACTTCACGCTGGCCATGGGCGTGCCGGGCCCGTCGGTGCCCGGTCCGCCCGTCGACGCCGGTGGCCTCGGTGAGCCGCACACCCGCGAGAACGATCTCTTCGCGGGCATCCACTAACCTCGTTCGACATGGAACATCGCAGCCAGGCCGAGTCGGCGCTGGGCGGGGCCGCCTACGGCATGCTGTTCGTGCTCGGCGTCGTCATGGCCGTCGTGGGCGGGTTCACGCATCCCGAGTGGCAGGTCGGGCCGGTGCCCTTCGCCGCCGTGATCTGGGTGGTGGCGCTGTTCGGGGTGTGCCTGGGCGCGGGCAAGATGATGAGCGCGCGGCTCGGGGCCATGGTGACGGCGCTCGGGTGGCTGCTGGTGACCATGCCGTTCACGCTGGAGATGGGGTCGGGCGACCTGGTGATCGCCGCGGGCACTGCGGGCTATGTCTACCTGTACGGCGGTTTGGTGAGCCTTGTCGCCGCTTACCTGCTTTCGCCCTCATCGGGAGGGGGCTCGTGGCTTTTGCGTGGGTACCCCGTTAAAGAACCAGACGTAGAGGCATAAAGTAGCTGAGTGCATTCCATAGAGCGGCACATAGACCCTGCAACGTACCGTAAGGTCGTAGGCCGCTTCGCCACCGGAGTCGCGATCGTGACGACCAGGCTCGGCGACGTCGATCACGCGATGACGATCAACTCCTTCACCTCCGTCTCCCTCGACCCCCTGCTCGTGCTGTTCTGCGCGGAGAAGGTCGCGCGCTTCCACGACGCGGTGCTGAAGTCAGGGGTGTGGGGCGTCTCCGTGCTGCCGGCCTCCATGGAGGACGCCTCCCGCTTCTTCGCCCACCGCGGCAGGCCGCTCAACGGGCAGCTCGCCACCTGGCCGCATCGTCGGGGCGAGTCGGGCGTGGCGCTGTTCGACGACGCCCTCGCCACGCTGGAGTGCGCCACCACGGCGGTGCACGACGGCGGGGACCACTCGATCGTGGTGGGCGGCGTCACCGCCATCGACACCCCCGCGGAGGGGGCGCCCCTCCTGTACCACGAAGGCCGCTACAAGTCCCTGTGACGGCTTTCCCATGGCCCGGGGCATGAGACGGGCCAGGCGCTTGGCCTGGCCCGGTCATGTGAGCTGTCGTCCCGGTGCTGAAGCGCCGGGACGGATCCGTTACTGAGCCGGAGTGGTCGCCGTCTGGGACGGGTCGGCCGGGGTGGTCTCAGTCGGGGTCTCGGTCGGGGTCTCGGTCGGGGTCTCGGTCGGGGTCTCGGTCGAGGTCTCCGTAGGGGTCGGGGCGCCCGTGGGCTCCTCCGTCGGCTCGTCCGTGGGAGGCTCCGACGGCGGGGGACAAGTCGGGATCGCGTCCGTCGGTGTGTCCGTCGGTGTGTCCGTCGGCACGTCGGTGGGCGTCTCGGTCGGGAGGACAGGGACGGAAGGCGTCGGTGTGTCCGTCGGTGTGTCCGTTGGCGTGTCGGTCGGTGTGTCCGTGGGCGGGTCCGCCGGGGTCTCCGTCGGTGCCGTCGTCTCCGTCGGCGTCGGCTCCGTGGTGGGCGGATCCGACGGGGCGGTCGTGTCGGTCGGCGGAAGGGTCCCGGTGGGTTCGACCGTGGGTTCGACCGTGGGTTCGACGGTGGGTTCGACGGTCGGCACGTACGGCTGGCAGGTGACGGTCACCGTCGGGCCCGGCTCGGTCACCGTGACGGTCTCGCGTACGGTGACGGTCGGCAGCGGCGCCACGATGGCGGCGGCGTCCCCGCGCTTCCTGTACGTGCCCCAGCCCAGCCGCGCCCTGGCGCTGGCCTCACCGCCGACCACGATCAGGTCGACGGCGGCCGTCTTGCACGACCGTCGCTTGCACACCCGCTGCTTGACATTGAAGAAGGCTGCGCCCTCATGGGTGATCGAGACGTTCAGGTAGGAAACGCCCCTCCTCTTGACCACCGACGTCTCCGCGGTGTAGTCCCCGATCGTGGGGCTCTCCGTCGGAGTCGGGGTAGGGGTGAGGGTCTCGGCGGGCGGCGGCGACGCGGGCGGCGACGTCGCGGGGTCCGAGGGGGGCGGTGAGGTCGTGGGGTCCGCGGCTAAGGCCACACGCGCGTGGGAGGAGTGGTCAGTGGCTCGTAGGGGTTCGGACGACGATGTCTGGGTGATCGCGACTCCGCCGGCTCCTGCCAGTGCGACGGTGCCGAGCAGCGCGCCCAGGATGGAGAATCTCATAATCCTGCTCTTGTGGGAGATTTCAGGACGGGGATCGTTGGTCCGACTTGTCAACCTTGGTCAAGACTGAGACGCATGGACAGGCGCTTCCGGTTCCGGCGAGTGGCGAACTATGTGAATCTTTCTACGCCACTCGGATTGCTGATCGCCGTCATGGGCGGCGCGACCAGGGAACCTGGCCCTGACGGGCTCATCCTGGCCTTCGGCTACCGTTGCCGTTTCCCTGTCGCGGGCGCGTTCACCGTCGGAAACGTGGTCCTGACCAGGAGGAACGCACTAAGCGAGCGGCTCATCCTGCACGAGGGACGACATGCCACGCAGTGGGCCTGGTGCGTCGGCCTGCCGATGTTGCCGCTCTATTTGGTGTCGATGCTGATGTCGGTGATGGTGTGCGGACATCAGGCGTCGTACAACGTTTTCGAGCGCTTGGCCGGGCTCGATGACGGTGGTTATCCGCGTAATGCGGTGTGGTGGCGCAGGAGAAAAGGCAGCGTGGGTTGACGAGGCCTTGTCAAGGCCGCCGCTTAATTGGAGCGCCAGCTCAGCGGAAATTCGGCCATTCCGGTACGAGGCGTCCGCGACCGGCCTGTCAAGCTGGGCGGTGCGAAAGCGTGGGCCCCGCACCGCCCAGCCGGTCAGGGGTTCAGCTTGAGCGTGTGGGTGGCGGCCTTCTTCACGGCGGCCGGAGAGGAGAGCATCGGCTGCAGGTCGCCGCGGGCCCAGGCCGCCGCCTGGTCCCAGTAGTTCTCGTGGTACGCGTGCCCCGACGCCCCCGTGAGGTTGATCCACTGGGACCTGTCCAGGTCGGACAGGTCGACGATCATCCGCATCGACGGCACGGCGGTGATCTCGTACCCGCTCTGAACGTTCCAACCTGTCGCGTTCACCGCGTCCTTGCCGCCGGCGACGCTCAGCGGCCCCCGGTTGAACAGCGCCTCCACCGGCTCGATGCCCGAGGTGCCGAGCGAGCCGTTGACCAGCTCCAGCGTGTGCAGATCGCCCCACCGCCACTTCTTGACGTCCTCGCCGAGCCGGTCGGCGAGCTCCTGGTGCGCGGAGGCCATCGCCAGGCGCAGGATGTCGTCGCGGGTCTCGGTGTAGCCCTTGGTGGTGACGTCGTCCCAGTACGGGTCGTCGGGCGCGTCGAGCAGCCGCCTGACCACCTCGTACCACCGGTCGCCGCCGGTCGGCCTGGCCCCCTCGGGGAGGTCGTCGTTGAAGGTGAGCATGAGCAGGTGGCGCCAGACCGCGTTGAAGTACGCGGCGGGCGCCGAGCCTGCGGTCTGGGAGCCGTCCCATGACGTCAGCAGCTCCCTGGCCTGGACGGCGGGACCGGCCAGGTCCACCCGCTCCAGGGCCGGCACCAGCGTCTCGGCGAAGCCGTTGGCGGTGTCCTGCTGGATGCGGGCCATGTCGGCCGCGTCGATGGGCCCCTTCTTGATCGCGTCGCGGATGAGGGTCCTGATGCGCTCCGAGCGGTAGCCGTAGGCCCAGTCCTGGGTGAGCAGGGGCTGGTAGCGGCCGGGGTCGATGACGGCGTTGTTGGCGGTGACGATGAAGCCGTCGGCCGGGTTCTCGATGCTGGGGAGCTGGTCGTACGGGATGGGGGCGGGCTTCCAGTCGTACTCGCCGGTCCAGCCGGGCACGGGCCAGGTGCCGTCGCCGTTCTCGCGTACGGGGATGCGCCCCGGCGCCTGATACCCGATCTTCCCCGACGTGTCGGCATAAATCAGGTTCTGGGCGGGCACCTCGAACAACGCCGCCGCCGCCTTGAACTCGTCCCAGTCCTTCGCCCTGTTCAGCGCGAAGACGGCGTCGGCCGTCCGCCCTGGGGTCAGCGCCGTCCACTGCAGCGCCACCGCGTTGGCCTCGCCGCTCGGTTCGGCCCCCGCCATGACGTCGTTGATCAGCGGCCCGTGCACGGTGCTCCTGACGGTCAGCGTGACCGTCGGCCCGCCGGCCACCTTGATCTTCTCCTCGCGGACGTCCAGCGGCAGCTGCTGCCCCTTGTAGACGTACGCGTCGCCCTCCACCTGCTCAAGGAAGAGGTCGGCGACGTCGGGCCCCAGGTTCGTGAACCCCCACGCGATCTTGTCCGTGTGCCCGATGATCACGCCGGGCACGCCGGAGAAGGTGAACCCCGTCACGTCGTACGGGCACTCCTCGCTCACCTTCCTGCAGTGCAGCCCGGTCTGGTACCACACCGACGGCATGTTCGGCGCGAGGTGCGGGTCGTTGGCGAGCAGCGGCTTGCCGCCCGCGGTGTACTCGCCGGAGACGACCCACGAGTTCGACCCGATGCCCGCGCGGTCGGCCGCGCTCATCGTCTCGGGCACGTCCGACAACGTCTTGGCGGCCTGCGTCAGCGCCCTGGCGGCCCGAGTCCGCTGCTGCGGGCCCTGCTGGGGAGGACGCTGCTCGAAACGGCCCTGACGGATGCCGCCCTCGTTGACGATCGGCGCGTGCCGGTCGAACGGGTAGCCGGGGTAGAGCTGCTCGACCCGCTCCCTGGGCAGCTTGGTCAGCGCCAGCGCGCGGTCGATCTCGTCCTCCATGTTGGAGCGCAGGTCCCACGCCATGGCCTTCAGCCAGGCCAGCGAGTCGACGGGGGTCCACTTCTCCGGCTTGCCGCCGCTGCCCTGGAGCTTGAGCAGTGAGTACTCCAGGCTGCGGTCGGAGGCGTTGGGGTTGGCGGCCAGCCAGGCGTTGACGCCCTTCGCGTACGCGGCCAGGAAGTCGCGGGTCTCCTGGGCCAGCTCGGGCAGCTCCTGTTCGGCGACCCGGCGCCAGCCCATGGTCCGCAGGGCCTTGTCGTTGTCGAGGGTGGCGGCGCCGTAGACCTCCGACAGGCGGCCGGCGGTCAGGTGGCGGCGGAAGTCCATCTCGTAGAAGCGGTCCTGGGCGTGCACGAAGCCCTGGGCCATGAAGAGGTCGGCGGCGGTGTCAGCGTAGATGTGCGGAATTCCTGATTTATCGCGATAAATCTCCACACTTCCTGACAGGCCGGGCAGCCGTAACGACCCGTCCACTTGCGGGAACGACCTGCGCACCGTGTAGACGAGAACCCCCGCCAGCACCACCGCCAGCGCCAGCAGAACGATCAACACCCGAACGAACCACCGCAAGGGCCACGGCATCCACGCAAAGGGCCTCACCGCCACCTCCTTCATGCCGAACTGGCATCAAGTTTGGCAGTTCGCGATCACTCCTCAGACCCGGAGTCCACGAAGCAGCAGGTCGGAGCCTCAGGTCCGGATCTTGCCGATGTCGCTCGACAGGTCGAGCCCCAGGAGGGAGTCGAGGTGCAGGAACGTCTCGAACTTCGCCCCCGGCGCCACCGACGCGTCGCCCTCCAGCTCGTCCAGCACCCGCAGGGCGGCGGGCGTGTCGAGGTCGTCGTCGAAGGCCGACTCGGCGCGTTCGGCGTACGCGGTGGCCATGGGCGCGCTGACCGACTCCGACCACTCGGCCACCCCGGCCCGCCACCGCCGCACCCTGCCGTCGGCGGCCCGCAGCGTGTCCCACGTCAGCTCGACCGGCCGCCGGTAGTGGCACTCCAGGAACGCCATCCGCACGGCGAGCGGATCGAGCCCGGCGTCGGCCACGTCGGGGAGCAGCGGGGCGTCGCCGTCGAACCGCACGCCCTCGGTGTGCATCCAGTGCACGTCCCCGCGGGGAACGGCGCCGCCGACACCGAGGTCGATCCGGGGGATCGGCTCGCCCGCCTCGGACACGTGCTCCGCCGGCCGCAGGTTGAGCGTGGCGGCGTCGGCGCGGAAGGCGTCTTCGTCGTGGACGGCGTCACGGGCCGCCACGACCCGCACCCTGCGCCGTTCCAGCGCCCGCCTGATCAGGTCGGACACCAGGAAGGTGCGCAGATCGCCCACGTGTGCCCGGCGAGCGGCGTCAAGCCCGCACGTGTACAGCCGCAGCGCCCGCCCGGCGGCGATCTCCTCGACCTGCCCGGCGCGCGTGTCGTAGATCCGCACCATCACCCGAGCTTAGCCCGGCGTCACGCGCCCAGGAAACCGAGGATGTCCCTGTCGCCGCGCTCGCGCAGCCTGGCCACCACCTCTTCGCGGCCCGCCATGTCCGACAGCCCGATCCTGGCGCCGATGAGCCGCAGGCCCTCCAGCTCGGAGCTGACCGGAGCGGTGTAGCCGAGCAGGTAGAGCGCCCGGTTGACGGGCGGCATCCCGGGAGGGGCGGCGGGCAGGTAGCGGGTCAGCAGCTCGCCGCCGTCGGAGACGGTCAGGAACACGTGGTCGCCCTCGCTCGCCTTGTACTCGGCGAGCACGTTCCTGATCGACCCCATGGTGGGCTGGTTGTGCCAGCTGATCACCACGTCGCCGGACGGCGCGGAGGCCGTGAGCTGCCCGCCAGGCGCCATCCCGAGGTAGGCCGCGAACCCGGTCGGCAGCGGCGAGCCGGAACCGCGCAGGTGCTCGGCGTTGATGTCCACCCGGTGCCACCAGCGGCCGTCGCGGGAGCGGAAGCTGCGCCGCGTCTCCGAGACGTCCTTACGCGGCTGGTACGGCTCCGACTCGCCGCCGGGAGCGGTGCCCGCCACCCTGATCCAGCCCCGCTGCGTCCGCTCGAACCCGGGCCCGCCCGAGTACGCGCGCACCGAGCTCTCGCTGACGTCGTAGCGGGAGGTCAGGTTGGCCACGATCGTGCTCACCGACGCCTCACCGCCGGCCCGCTCGATCTCCCTGGCGATCATCTCCCTGATGCCGAGGTACTCGTCGCCGCCCCACCGCGTCAGCCCGTACTTGTTGCGGTCGACCCGGCGGAAGCGATCGTCGGCGGTGAGCTGGTTGCGGATGCCGACCAGGCTGTAGTCCTCGCCGATGCGCTCCTGGATCTCCTCGGGCGACAGCGGCGTACCGGCCACCGCGAGCACCGCCTCGGCCTTCTCGTTGATGCTGCGCGGCCACGGCACCACGTGCTGGCCGAGCACCCGCAGCTGCGGCACCGCGAGGATCCACCGCTCGGCGACGTCCTCGCGCACGCCGAGCTGCGCCACCATGGCGATGGCCTCGGGCAGCGGGCGTGGCCCGTCGGCGAACAGCTGGCGGGTCTTCTCCCGCAGGTCGTCGGCGCCGCCCGCGACCAGCCAGCCGTCGGACTGCTCGTAGCCGGTCAGCAGCGTACGGATGAAGCGCCAGGCCGGGATGCCCAGCGAGCGCAGCTCGGTCCCGTGCCACGGCACGGCCGCCTGGAGGTCGTCGGCCGGCACGGCGGAGCCCAGCCGCCCGCGCAGCCACACGACGTGGGCGGCCAGGGCGGCGGTCTCGGGCTTGGCCAGCCAGGCGTCCACATGCTCGCGCAGGTCGCGCTCGATCTGCCTGATGCGCTCGCGGGTGACCGAGAAGCGCTGGGCCAGCTCGTCGAGGGTGGCCCTGCGGGTGGCGTACAGGCGGTCGCGGGCGATGGCCCGCTGGCGGTCGTCGAGGCCGCCGAACAGCTCGTCGATCAGGTCGGGCAGGGGCTTGTCGGGACGTGAGGGCGCGGGGACGGTCTCGGGCACGGGCTCGAGCAGCCGGTCGAACACGCCGGTGAACAGCTTCTGCACCACGTCCTTGCCCAGCGTCTCCGGCGACCGCTCGGCCTCGGCGGGGTCGGAGAAACGCAGCAGGGGCAGGATGTCGCCGAGCATGAGATGCCCCCAGCAGGCCACGGCGAGGTCGGCCAGGTGGCCCGCCACGGTCTGCGTGCCGACGATGGCGCACGCGCGGTCGAGCGGGATCGCCTGCCACCAGGCCTCGGGCAGCTGGGGCTCCTCCACGATCGGCGCGATCTGACCAGGAGAGGTCCAGCGCAGGGGTGGAGCGAGGTCGCTCAGGCTGAGGTTCATTGAGGTCCAACCGGCAATGGGAATATATCCGCAGTTCAGACTATGTGATCAGAGGGGTAGAAACGGGCTTCCTCTTCCGGAATGCGAGATATAGAGCATCGAACGGGCACGGGTGCAGGCGACGAACAGTATGCTCCGTTCGCGTTGCAGCGCACGAGCCCGCGCGTACGGATCGGGCGCCGGCTCCTGCGGCGGACTTTGCGGGGGCGGTTCGGGAACGATGCCCTCGGCCACGCCGATCAGCGCCACCCGCTCGAACTCCAGCCCCTTCAGATGCTGGAACGTCAACGCCCGCACGTCCAGCCCGTCGAGCGTCTCCTTGGCCGCGCGGACCAGCCGCTGGTTCCTGGCCCCCACGGCGATCTCGGCCGGTGAGACGCCGTCCGTCAGCCACGACTCGACCGTGGCGCGCAGGCCGGCCAGCTCCGCCTCCTCCGAGTCGTACGCCCTGACGACCGGGCGCTCGCCGTGATGCGTCGCACTGTAGTCGTACATGTCGGTCACGCCCTTGACGAGCCCGGGGGAGGGGCCGCCGCCGCGCAGCCGTACGACGAAGGACAGCAGCTCCTGCGGCAGCCGGTAGGAGACCCCGAGCAGGTGCTGGTCGGCGGGGATGCCGACGGCGCCGAGCGCCACCCGCGTGTCGGTCACCCGCTGGTGCGGATCGCCCACGATGAACAGGTCGTCGCGCGCCCGCGGCACCACCGCGCGCAGCAGCCGCCACTGCGCCGGGCTGACGTCCTGCGCCTCGTCCACCACCACATGACGGTACGGCTTGAGCGCCGGATCCACGTCGTCCAGGAGATCGCCCGTGGCGATCGACAGCACCCGCAGCGCCTCGTCCGTGAGCTGGGCCAGCGACCGCGCGCCCGGCCCCACCAGCGCGGGACGCCGTCCCTCCGCGGCGGCCACGATGCGCACCGCCAGCCGCTCGGCGTTGTCCACCTCGACCCGCTTGCGCACCACCTCGTCCTCGATCAGCAGGTCCAGCCGGGCCGACAGCTCCTCGGCCAGGCTCTGCGAGAACGTCACCAGCAGCACGGGGCCCGCGCCGCGCAGCGCCAGGTGGGCCGCCCTGTGCAGGGCGATCACCGTCTTTCCCGTACCCGCGCCGCCGATCACCAGCACCGGGTGGTCGTACCGCGCCGCCTTCGCCAGCCGGTGCTGCGCGGGACGCAGGAACGTGCACCACCCGGGCGCCGCGAGCACCCGGTCGAGCGCCACCTTGTCGGACACGAACACCGCGCGGTCGGGGCTGCGCCGCAGGGCCGCGTACAGGTCGTCGGTGTCGATCGGGCCCGCGTCGTCGGCCGAGGCCCGCCAGGCGTCCAGCTCGCGCCACGCCTCCGCCATGGTGCCGCCCCTCGCCAGCACCGCCAGCGGGGCGTACTGGGTGGGCGGCAGCAGCGGCTCGAGCGCGGCCACGTCCGCCTCGGTGGTGATCAGCCGGAACAGCGGCAGCGCGACCCCGTCCAGACCCAGGCCCAGCAGGTCGCCGTCGCAGATCGCGTCGAACAGCCGCGACGGCCGCACCGAGCGGCGTAACGCGGGCTCCACCCGCTCCAGGGCCTCGGCGTCCCACTCCTCGACGACGCCGATCACCGGGTTGACGCCGTAGCGGTGGCGGCGGGCGTACGACCAGGCTTCGGGGTCGGGCAGGACCGTACGCAGCCAGTAGACGTCCCGCTGCCGCACCACCACCCCGCGATGGCCCGGCGCCAGGCGCAGGGTGGCCACCCTCGGGTCCCTGGCGCCCCGCACCCGCTCGGGATGCGGCGCGCCCGACACGTTCAGCAGGAACCGGCGCAGCGCGACCACGGCGTCCCTGCGCACCGGCTGGGCCAGTGCGCTGAGCTCCCTGGGAAACTCAGGGCCGATCGCGAGCCGCGGCACCGGCTCAGTCCAGCAGTTCGAGCAGGTCGCGGTCCCCGCGCTCGCGGAGCTTGTCGAGCAGGTCGGGCAGAGCGACGGGGCCCGGCATGCCGATGCGGGTCGCGATCACCCTGGCGGCCTGCTCCTTGGTGCCTCCGGGAGCCGTGTACCCGACCAGCCGGAGCGCCTTGGTGATCTTCTCGGCTCCTTGGGCGGCCACCGGCAGATGCCTGGCCCGCAGCACGCCCTCGTCCGACAGCGTCAGGAACAGGTGCCCGCCCTCGCGGGCTCCCACGTCCACCAGCAGCCGCTCGATCGACTCCAGCACGGGCCGGCCGTGCCAGGTCATCGTCAGCTCGCCCGCCGCGCTCCTGACCGTCCTGCTCTCGCCCGGCGACAGCCCCAGGTAGGAGGCGAACCCGGTCGGCAGCGCGCACTCGCCCCCGGCCATCTGCTCGGCCGTCACGTCGATGCGCAGCCACCAGCGGCCGTCCGGCTGGCGGAAGCAGCGCCGCGTCTGCGAGACGTCCTTCAGCGGCTGGTACGGCTTGTCCGCCTCGCCGCCGTTCGCCTCGCTCGCCGGCTGGACCACCGGGGTGAACGCCTGGAACTGCGGCGGCCCCGGCGGCGGCGCCGGCGTCATGTGCACCGGGCCGAACGCCGACTGCACCAGCTCCACCGGCGGCTGCGGATACGGCTGCTGCTGGCGCGGCGCCTTCCGCCTCGGCAGCGGCTCCGCCGGAGGTTCGGGCACCGGCGGGGGCGGTGGTGGCGGGGGCGCCAGCGTGGTCAGCACCACCTGCCACGCAGGGACCTCCAGCGCCTGGATCTCCACCTGGTGCCAGTCGGCCGCGCCGACCACCTGCTCCTTGGGGGCGTCCGGGCCCAGCGTCCTGACCAGCTCGTCCAGATGCGCCCGGTACGGGGCCGCCTCGTCGCTGGCCAGCCACCGGTCCAGCCGGGCGCGCAGCTCCATCTCCGTGGAGACGATCTCGGCAGGGGGGACGGCGAAGAGCTTGGCGAGCTGGTCCACCGCCGACGGCTCGTCGGTGAACACCCGGTTCTGGGCCACCGCCCAGCTCTTGTCGTCGAGACCGGCGAACGCGGCCTCGATGAGCTGCGGCAGCTCCTGCCCGCCGGGCCGGCCCTGCCCGTCCCTGTGCCCGTCCCTGTGCTCGTCCCCGTGCTCGTCCTCGTCGTGCTCGTCCCCGTGCTCGTCCTCGGGGGTGAACTCGTAGCCCGCATGTCCTGCGGCCGCCGCCTCGGACCCGGGCTGGACGTCGGAGGGAACCTCCGGCTCGCCGTCCGTCTCCTCGTGCTCGGCGAGCGCCTCCGCCTGGTGGGCCGCCTCAGCGTCGGCGGCCTCGGCGCCGCCGCCGGCCTCCGGGGCGGCCTCGCGGGCGGGCTCGGGGGCGGGCTCGGGGGCGGGCTCGGGGGCGGGCTCGGCGTCGAGCGCGTGCTCCTCCTCAGCGGCCGCCTCGGCCGCGTGCACCGCCTCGGCGTCGGCAGCCTCGTCGCCGTCGTGCGCCGCCTCGCCGTCGAATGCCTCGCCGTCAGATGCCTCGGCGTCGGAGACCTCAGCGTCGGAGACCTCAGCGTGGGGGACCTCGGCGTGGGGGACCTCGGCGTCGGGGGCCGCCTCCTCGGCGGGGCTCTCCGCGCGAGCCTCCTGCAGGGCATCCTCCTGGGCCTCCGCCTCTTCGGCGGCCGGCTCGGGGGCGGGCTCGTCGGCGGCGTCCAGCACCGGCTCGGGCTCGGGCTCGGGGGGCGCGTCGATGACCGGCTCGTCGTCGGCGTCCAGGACCCGCTCGGCGCCCTCAGCGGCCTCAGGAGCGGGGGACTCGACGTCCGGCACGGGGAGCGGCGCCACGGCCGGTACGGGCGCCGCAGCCGCGGGCTCAGCGGCCTCGCCGGCGACGAGCCTGGCGGGCGCGAGGCGTACCAGGACGGCGGAGAACAGCGTGTTGAGCACCGGCCGCGCCTGGATGAACGGCTGGTCGACCAGCTCGCGGCTGGTCAGCGCGAGCAGCCCCGCCCACGAGCCGGTCCGGTCGAGCGCGATGGCGACGGCGGGCTCGTCGGCCTCCTCGGGGTCCAGCACGTGCAGCGCGGGCAGGACGTCACCGATGGCCGCGGCGGGCCAGTGCTCCAGGGCGATCTCCGTCAGCAGCTCGCCCAGCGACTCGGGGCCGATCGCCGTGAGGACGCGCGGCATGGGCAGGCTGCGCCACCACGCGTCCGGCAGGTCCGGCTGCCCGGTGAGTAGCGTGATCGTCGACGCGTCGCTCCACCTCAACGGTGGTACGAGGTCGCTCAGGCAGAAGTTCATCCCGTTCCGTTCACCAGCCCCTCACGCCGCCGCAGCGGTGCAGCCATAATCTCGCCGCCCACGGAACAGACCATAGTCCGGCAAAACAGCCCTACGCATCATGCTCTACGCATCAACGCCGAACAGCGGCAAAGCGTAGACGCACGTAGTCGGCCATCCAGCCAGTCTCCCTGCGGAGTGCGGGGGCCGCCAGTTCGTTCACGCGCCGGAGCAGGGGCTCCACGATGGTGGGGGGAAGCCCTTCGAGCACCGACGCGGCGAATGTGCGGACCCAGTCGGCGGCGCCGCCGGGGCACTCGTCGAGGGGTGTGGGCCGGTCGAAGTATTCCAGCAGCCTGACGACGAACCCCTCTTGCTCGAGGTGGTGCGCGTACTCGGCAGGCGTGGGAAAGTACCACGGCAGCTCGGGTTCGCGCAGGCCGTATTCGCGCCAGGCGGTCAGCATCGCGGTGGTCAGCTCGGCGCAGTTGCCCGCGCCGCCCATCTCCGCGACGAAACGTCCGCCAGGCGTGAGCGCCTCGCGGACGTTGGCGATGACGGCGCGGGGGTCGCGGTTCATCCAGTGCAGCGCGGCGTTGGAGAAGACCGCGTCGTACTTGTCCACGACGGTGAAGTCGTGCCCGTCGCCGATGATGAAGTTGATGCCAGGATACTGCGCCAGCGCCTTCTCGATCATCGCGGGGGAGCCGTCGATGCCGAGCACGTCGGCGCCCCTGAAGGCGATCTGGGCGGTCAGCACCCCGGTGCCGCAGCCCAGGTCGAGCACGCGCTCGCAGGGCCGCGGATCGAGCAGGTCGACCAGTGGCGCGCCCTGCGTGGAGACGTAGCCGAAGCTGCTGTCGTAGGCGCGACTGTTCCACCGCTCCAGGCTCGGTGTGTCGTATCGCAAGACGATCAGCTCACATTCGATCAGACATCGGGCCCCCGTGGCCGTGCTGTCCGTTCACTTTAGAGCCTGATTGTCCCTACGACATATCAAGTCACATGGGACTCATCCCACACTCTTCGTCCATTCCCGCTTGAGATACGCCTTCGCCGCATCTGCCTGCGGAATCGTCATGAGCACCGGCGGACCGGGCGCCTTCGGCAGTTTCTGGGCCTGCTCGGTGTCGAGCGTGCCCTTCATGAGCATCGCCTCGCCGCGCGCCGGGCGGGCGTAGCCCTTCTGGAGCAGGTTCTGGCCCTCGTCGGAGAACAGGAACTCCTGCCACAGCCGGGCCGCGGCCGGATGCGGCGCCGCCTTGTTGACGGCCTGCACGTGGTAGCCGCCGAGCGCGGCGCCCTTGGGGATGGTCACCTTCCACGCGTCGGCCTGCTCGGCGCTGCGCGCGGCGTTGAGGTGGTCCCAGGCGACGACCACGTTGGCCTTGGCCACGTCGGTCAGCCGGCCGGCCTGCTTGAGCTTGGCGAACAGCTCCACGCCCTGCTCGGGCCGCGGCGCGCCCGAGCTCATGGACGCGGCCATCACCCCGCCGAACGCCGCCGACGAGCGCAGCGGGTCGCCGTCGAGCGCGACGCGGTAGCCGGGCTTGAGCAGGTCGGCGAAGGAGGCGGGCGGCTTGACCGCGCGCGGGTCGTACCCGATCGACATGTAACCGCCGTAGGCGGCGTACCAGGCGCCGGACGGGTCCTTGACGTGGTCGGGCAGGTCCTGCCACCCCTGCACCTTGTACGGCGCGAACTTCGCGGCCCCGTAGACCGCCATGTCCATGGTCAGGTCGAAGACGTCGGGCTTGAGCTGGGTGGCGACGTCGAGTTCGCGCTTGCTGCTGGCGGCGGGCTCGAGTTCGTTGATCTTGATGTCGTACTTGTCGGCGAAGGTGTCGATGATCTCGCCGAAGTTCACCCATTCGCGGGGCAGGGCGATGACGTTGAGCTCGCCCTCCTGCTGGGCGGCCTCGACGAGCCGCTCCATCGTGCCGAAGCCCGACTTGAGCGAGCTGGCCTTGGCGTTGACGGGCGGCAGGTTCTCGGCTTCGGTGGTGGCGGTGTCGGTGGACGACGCGCCGCATCCGGCGCTGGCGAGGATGGCTGCTGCGGCGGCGCAGGTACGTACGGTCACAGATTGAATACTTGCCGCTACATCCTCCCAGGTCGAGGAGGCGCGGCCGGTACGACCTTCGCGGCCACCAGCGTCTCCTCGGGGATCTCCACCTCCGTGCCATCCCTTTTGCGGATCTTGAGAATTCCGTCCGCCCACGACACGAGGATGCCCACCGTGTCCCGAAACCCGCCAGGCACGCGCCTTCGGGTAGTGATCCGGGCGCCTATATCCTGACTTGTGATGGCGATGACGAGGCGTGCGGCCACGAGTTTGCCACCCTCCGTTTCGGCCAGCGAGCAAGCACGGCAATACTAGGGCGTAGCAAACCGCGGTCAGAGTCATGCCATGGTGCGGAGAAGAAGGAGCTCGAGGTGACCTACGTCATCGCGCAGCCTTGCGTGGACGTCCTGGACAAGGCGTGCATCGAGGAGTGCCCCGTCGATTGCATCTACGAGGGCGAGCGCATGCTTTACATCCACCCCGACGAGTGCGTGGACTGCGGCGCGTGCGAGCCAGTGTGCCCCGTCGAGGCGATTTTCTATGAGGACGACCTTCCCGAGCAGTGGAAGGACTTCTACAAGGCGAACGTGGACTTCTTCGAGGACCTGGGCTCGCCCGGTGGCGCCTCGAAGGTGGGCAAGATCGAAAAGGATCACCCGGTGGTGGCCGCCCTGCCGCCGCAGGGCGAGGATCACTGACGATCGTCCGCCCGACGTGCACGGGCGCATCCTGCGGGATGCGCTCCGTACGCGTGCGCTCCAGCGACAGCCCGCAACACCCTGGAGAACCGTGAACAACCTGCCTGACTTCCCCTGGGACCGGCTGGAGCCCTACAAGGAGCGCGCGCTGGCACACCCCGACGGCATCGTCGACCTGTCGGTCGGCACCCCCGTCGATCCCGTGCCGCAGCTCGTCCAGGACGCGCTGACCGGGGCCGCCGACAGCCCCGGCTATCCGCTCACCCACGGCACCAAGGCGCTGCGCGAGGCCGCGGCCGGGTGGCTGGCGCGCCGCCACGGCGTCACCGTCGACCAGCGCGACGTGCTGCCGCTGATCGGCTCCAAGGAGTTCGTCGCCTGGCTGCCCACCTACCTGGGCGCGCGCAAGGTGGTCTTCCCCGAGCTGGCCTACCCCACCTACGACGTGGGCGCCAGGCTCGCGGGAGCCGCGGGCACCGCCTCCGACAGCACGCTCGCGCTCGGCCCCGAGCGGGTCGACCTCATCTGGGTCAACTCGCCGGGCAACCCCACGGGCCGGGTGCTGCCCGCCGAGCACCTGCGCAAGGTCGTCGCCTGGGCCCGCGAGCGCGGCGCGATCGTGGCCTCCGACGAGTGCTACATCGAGCTGGGCTGGGAGGAGCGGCCGGTCTCGATCCTGCACCCCGACGTCTGCGGCGGCTCCCACGAGGGGCTGCTCGCCGTCCACTCGCTCTCCAAGCGCTCCAACCTGGCTGGCTACCGCGCCGGGTTCGTGACCGGTGACCCCGCCCTGGTCAAGCGGCTGCTGGAGATCCGCAAGCACGCCGGCATGCTGATGCCGCAGCCCGTACAGGCCGCGATGACCGTCGCGCTCGGCGACGATCAGCACGCCGACCTGCAGCGCGAGCGCTACGCCGGGCGCCGGGCGCTGCTGCGGCCCGCGCTGGAGAAGGCCGGCTGGAGCATCGACCACTCGACGGCCGGGCTGTACTTCTGGGCCACCAACGGCCAGAGCGCCTGGGATCAGGTCGGCAAGCTTTCCGAAATCGGGATTTTGGTCGCTCCCGGCGAATTCTACGGATCGGCAGGTGGGCGGCACATCCGTGTGGCGCTCACGGCGACCGATGAGCGGATCGGTGCGGCGGTGCGCCGCCTCCAGTAGGATCACCCGGCAAAGCCCCGGCGGAGCCGGGTTCGCGCACATAAATTGATAAGGGCTTATGCCGAGGCAGACCGCGAGTGGAGCGAGCTGATCGATGAGCGTGACCTCCATGGTCGTTCTCGGGCTGAGCATCGCCACCGTCCTGCTGCTGCTGGGTGCCTTCTGGGCCACCTTGCGGCAAGACAGGAGGGGCCGCTCCAGCGCCACACCGGCCGAGGTCGCCTCCGTCGAGGCCCCGCTGGCGGCGCCGGTCAGCGCCCCTGGCCGTGCCGGCACCGACTACACCGACCCTCGCACGATCCAGGTCGGCGACCGGATCGAGGTGCACGGGTCACCCGCGCGCGTGCTCGGCGCCATGCACGTCTCCTGTCAGGGCCAGCAGTGGGTGGAGTTCCTGCTGCGCGACGGTTCGCGGCGGCTGCAGTGGCTCTCGGTCGAGGTGCGCCCGGGCAACCCGCCCCATCTTGAGGTGCAGCTCTGGAACGATGTGCCGACCCAGGGCATGGTGCCGGCCAAGAGCATGCTGATCATGGAGGGCGTGGAGTTCTTCCCCATCGAGCGGGGCACGGCCGCGTTCAGGAGCGAGGGCGACACCGGCAACCCCGATCGCGGGCTGCTCGACTTCGCCGACTACCGCGCCTCCGACGGCCGGCTGCTGTCGTTCGAGCGCATCCAGGGCCGCTCGTGGACCGCCGCCTACGCCCAGCCGCTGCCGCCCGGCTCGATCTCGATCGTCCGCCGCGCCTCATGACCGCTCACGCCAGCTCCACGCGGCGGGCGCCCGCCGCGCCGCCCTGCTGCCAGCCGTCGGTCTCGATGTCGTTGAGCCAGGTGGCGCCGTTGTAGCCGACCTTGGTGAGCGCGTACTTCTCGGCGTGCGCCACCGACCAGGCCGCCATCAGCCAGCCGCGCCGCTTCGTGGTGATCGCGGTGCTGCCGAGCGCCTTGGCGAGCTGCTTGCGCGCGGCGTCGGTGCGGGGCTTCGGCGCCGGGGTCTTCTTCGCCGGATACCAGCAGTGCACGGCCTGCGGCACCCGGCCGGTGAAGGCGGCGGCGAGGATCTTCGCGTCGCCCTCGTGCGGCGCGTACGCGTAGCCGCCCGCCGACCGCTGCACCGCCTGCGCCGCGTCGGCCAGCGGGATCTTCCGGTAGTTCTTCACCTTGACCAGCTCGGCGAAGAACTTGTTCGTGGCGTAGACCGGGTCCATCAGCTGCTTCTTCGTGCCCCAGCCCATCGAAGGGCGCTGCTGGAACACCCCCAGCGAGTCGCGGTCGCCGTAGGTGAGGTTGAGCAGCTTCGACTCCTGCAGCGCGGTCGCGTACGCGATGACCACCGCCCGCTCGGGCAGCCTGCGCCGCGCCGCCACGGCCGCGATCGTCGCGGAGATCTGCGCCTGCTCGGGATCGAGGGTCAGCACCCCCTCAGGCGTCTTGACCACGCAGAACGGATCCTCCTGCACCGCCAGCCGCGGCGTGCGCTTCAGCAGGTGGTAGAGGCCGAGGGACACGCCGACGGCCAGCACGACGACGATGATCGCGATGGTGATGACAGCACGGGAGAAGCGCGGGCGCACGCTGAGAAACCTACCCGGCCGGATAAGCTCCCAGGCCATGAGCAACGTGCGTACGTCGTCACCGCTGCCCGCCGTGGTGGACGAGCTGTGGGAGCGCAGGGCGGAGCTGACACCCGCCGACGCCGAGGCCCGGCATCTCGTGGTGAGCGCGGTCGACCTGCTCGACAAGGGCGAGGCCAGGGTCGCGCGGGTGGTGGACGACGAGGTCGTGGTGGACGAGCGGGCCAAACGCGCGATCCTGCTCAGCTTCAAGGTGCTCGGCATGACGCGCTCGCAGGTGGGCGACTTCCACCACCATGACCGGCATCCGCTCAAGAGCTCGCTGGAGGGCGTGCGGGTGGTGCCGGGCGCGATCGCCCGATGGGGCTCCTACCTCGCGCCGGGCGTGGTGCTGATGCCGTCGTTCACGAACATCGGCGCGTACGTCGACGCCGGCACCATGGTCGACACGTGGGCCACGGTCGGCTCGTGCGCCCAGATCGGCAGGAACGTCCACCTGTCGGGCGGCGTCGGCATCGGCGGCGTGCTGGAGCCGCCGAACGCGGTGCCCGTGGTCGTCGAGGACGGCGCGCTCATCGGCAGCAGGGCGATGATCGTCGAGGGCGCCAGGGTGGGCGAGGGCGCGGTCGTCGGCGCGGGAACGATCCTCTCCGCGTCGATCCCGGTCATCGACGTCGAGACCGGCGAGGAGCTGGCCCGCGGCGCGATCCCGCCGTGGTGCGTGGCGGTGGGCGGCACGCGGCAGAAGGAGTTCCCCGGCGGCACGTTCGGCCTGCCGTGCGTGCTGGTGCTCAAGCGCCTCGAGCCGGGGAGCAGGCACGACAAGGCGGCGCTCAACGAGGTGCTGCGCGAACACGGGGTGAACACCTGATGCTTGACCTGACCCAGGACGTACGCGAGCTGACCGCCGCGATCGTGGACATCGAGTCCGTCAGCGGCGGCGAGAAGGCGCTGGCCGACGAGGTCGAGCGGGCACTGGCCGCGCTGCCGCACCTCAAGGTGACCCGGTCGGGCGAGACCGTCGTGGCCCGCACCGAGCAGGGCCGCTCCGAGCGGGTGCTGATCGCGGGCCACCTCGACACCGTCCCCGTCGCCGGCAACCTGCCGAGCCGGGTGGAGGGCGACCTGCTCTACGGCTGCGGCACCACCGACATGAAGGCGGGCGTGGCCGTCGCGCTCAAGCTGGCCGCCGCCCTGCCCGCGCCCGGCCGCGACGTCACCTACGTCTTCTACGACTGCGAGGAGATCGAGGCCGAGCGCAACGGCCTGACCAGGGTCGCGCGCGAGCACGCCGACTGGCTGGCGGCCGACTTCGCGGTGCTGATGGAGCCCACCGACGGCGTCATCGAGGGCGGCTGCCAGGGCACGCTGCGCGCCGACGTCACGGTGACGGGCAAGCGGGCGCACAGCGCGCGCTCGTGGTTCGGGGTCAACGCCATCCACGGCATCGAGCCGGTGCTGGCCAGGCTCAACGCGTACGAGCCGCGCCGGCCGGTGGTCGACGGGCTCGAATACCACGAGGGGCTCAACGCGGTGGGCGTGCGCGGCGGCGTGGCCGGCAACGTCATCCCCGACCTGTGCGTGGTGAGCGTCAACTACCGCTTCGCGCCCGACCTGTCGATCGAGGAGGCGGAGCAGCACGTACGCGAGGTCTTCGACGGTTTCGCGGTGAGCCTGACGGACGCGGCGCCGGCGGCCCGTCCCGGGCTCACGCACCCGGTGGCGGCGGCCTTCACGGCGGCGGTCGGCGGCACCCCGCGCGCCAAGCTGGGCTGGACCGACGTGGCCCGCTTCTCCGCGCTCGGCGTCCCGGCCGTCAACTACGGCCCTGGTGACCCGAACCTGGCACACCAGCAGGGCGAGTACGTGTCGCTGCAGAAGATCGTCGAGAGCGAGCGGGCGATGCTCGACTGGCTGTCCGCCTAGAAGGGGCCCACACATGAAAGTGGCCTTCCTCGCCGGCCATTTGGCGGGGAAGACCACTTTCAGTCCCGAGCAGCACCCTCGCCGATTAGACGCGGGGGAGCCGAAATCTGGTTCCCTGCTTCTTCCAAGTTTTTTCAGAACGGTTTCTCACCCCCGCCACCTGCGGTTACGCCTGCGGCATGCAGGCTGGAGACCTCCAGGGGGCGGTGACGCGGTTCCTGGAACCGGCCACCCCGCGAGAAGGGCTAGCGTGATCCGCATGGAAAAGATCCGTCGAGAACGCCGACAGGGCCAGGCCTTCGTCCGTGGCAGCCTCGTCCCCAGCTCCACCCACGACCAGCGGCTGCTCGCCCGCCAGGGGCCGTCCGACTGGGTGCACATGGACCCGTGGCGGGTCCTGCGCATCCAGGCGGAGTTCGTGGAGGGCTTCGGCCAGCTCGCCGAGCTGCCCCCGGCCGTCACGGTCTTCGGCTCGGCCCGCACCGCCCCCGACTCGCCCGAATACGCGCTGGGCCGCACGCTCGGCCGCAAGCTGGCCGAGGCCGGCTACGCGGTGATCACCGGCGGCGGGCCCGGCGTCATGGAGTCGGCCAACCGGGGCGCGAGCGAGGTCGACGGCGCGGTGTCCGTGGGGCTCGGCATCGAGCTGCCCTTCGAGCAGCGCATGAACGACTACGTCGATCTCGGCATCGAGTTCCGCTACTTCTTCGTCCGCAAGACGATGTTCGTCAAATACTCCTGCGGCTTCATCACGCTGCCCGGCGGCTTCGGCACGCTCGACGAGCTGTTCGAGGCGCTCACGCTGGTGCAGACCCACAAGGTCACCTCCTTCCCCGTCGTGCTGCTCGGCAGCGAATATTGGGGCGGGCTGATCGACTGGATCAAGGGCACGCTGCTGGGCACCGGCAAGATCGCCGCCCAGGACCTCGACCTGATCACCGTCACCGACGATCCCGACGAGGCGGTCCGCATCATCGTCGAGTCCGACCACGCCCGCTCCCGGCAGCGCCAGGAGGAGATCGAGGCGGCATCGGTCCAGACGGCGGAGCCGCAATAGGCTCTTTCAGCGTGAACATCTGCGTCTACTGCGCCTCCAGCCTGACCATCGACGCCAAATACATCGACCTGGCCGCCCAGGTGGGCACCGAGCTGGCCCGGCGGGGTCACACGCTGGTGAGCGGTGGTGGCTCGGTGTCCTGCATGGGCGCCGTCACCTCGGCCGCCCGCGCCGCGGGCGGCCGGACGATCGGCGTGATCCCGCAGGTCCTGGTCGACATGGAGGTGGCCGACGAGGAGTCGGACGAGCTGGTGGTGACCGACGGCATGCGCGAGCGCAAGGGCGTCATGGACGACCGCTCCGACGCGTTCCTGGTGCTGCCCGGCGGCATCGGCACGCTGGAGGAGCTGTTCGAGATCTGGAGCGCGCGGGTGCTCGGCATCCACGACCGCCCGCTGGTGCTGCTCGACCCCTTCGGCCTGTACGACCCTTTGAAGACGCTCGTCGAGCGCATGTACGACGAGGGCTTCACCCGTCCCGACGTCTTCGACGCCATCTCCTGGACCTCGACGGTCGAGGAGGCGTTCGCCCACCTGGAGGCCCGTACGCAACCGGTCAGGCCGAGCGTCGCCGAGCTGGGCGAGGCGTCCGGCTGACCGGCGTTCCCGCCGCCCGGAGACGCACCGGTCGCGGCATGTGCGGGACCTCGTGCCCCGATGCTATGAGTACGATGCCAATGTGCTGGTCATACTCGCCATCGCCGCCATCGCGATCCTGGTCTGCGTGGTCCTGGTCTCCCTGGGCAAGGGCGGTGAGCTGACCGAGTTCCCGCCCGATGTGCCGCCGCTCGACCTCCCTGAGGCGGGGCAGCTCTCGGCGGTCGACTTCATGGCGCTCCATCTGCCGGTCAACCTGGTCGGCTATCACACGCAGAGCGTCGATGAGACGCTGCGCCGCGCCGCGACGGCGATCAGCGCGCGTGACACCCGCATCGCCGTGCTGGAGCAGCGGGTCTCCGAGCTGCTGTCCAACCGGCTGTACGCGCGGCAGGAGGTCTACGCCGCGCCCGGTTCAGGCCCGCGCACCGAGCACGAGCCCGAGGCTCCCGCCGAGTCCCGCGAGCTGTCGGAGTCGGGCGACCCGGTGACCTCCAGCGGTGCCTCGGTGTCCTGGGACGGCGAGGCCGGCCTGACCGGCCCGCCAGAGAACCCGGAGTGGCGGCTGCCCGAGGCCGAGAAGGAGCCCAAGGACCCCGAGGACCCCGAGGACCCCGAGGACAAGGCCGGCGAAGAGCAGGCAGAAGAAGCAGAGAAGGCCGACGAGAAGGACGCCGGGGAGCAGGAGGACCCCTCCGTGCGGGCCTCGCTCAACGGCCAGGAGGATGAGCAGCGCAAGTGACAGAGCCGATCCGCTGCACCTGGGCGGGCATGTCCGACCCGATGTACCTCGCCTACCACGACAAGGAGTGGGGCCGCCCGCTCAAGGGCGACGACGCGGTCTTCGAGCGGGTCTCGCTCGAGGCGTTCCAGTCGGGGTTGTCGTGGCTGACGATCCTGCGCAAGCGGGAGAACTTCCGCGCCGCGTTCGACGGCTTCTCCATCGCGAAGGTGGCGGCGTACACGGAGGAGGACGTCGAGCGGCTGCTCGGCGACGCCGGCATCATCCGCAACCGCGCCAAGATCGAGGCGGCCGTCGCCAACGCCAGGGCCGCGCTCGACCTGCCCGACGGCCTGTCGGAGCTGGTGTGGCGGCACGCCGACCCCGACGCGCCGGCGCCGCGCACGATGGCCGACGTGCCGGCCGTCACGCCGGGTTCGAAGGCGCTGGCCAAGGAGCTCAAGAAGCACGGCTTCAAGTTCGTCGGCCCGACCACCGCCTACGCGCTCATGCAGGCGATCGGGCTGGTCAACGATCATCTCGAGGACTGCGTCGCGCGTACGTGGTGAGCCCCGCCGCGTGACCGCGCCCGAGCGGCCCGCCGAGCGCCACCCTGATCACCGGCCGCACGCCGGGCCGCACCGCCTGCAGCTCACCAGTGTTGGCGAGCACCCGTGCGGACGGGCGCTTCGGCGCGGAGCGTGCGGCGTTCGGCAGCAGGACGTAGGCGTAGGAGGCGTCCTCGTGGTCGGTGCCGTGGTCCAGCCAGATGCGGACGTAGCGGCGCGTGACGGGCTCGAAGGCGCCCGCGGTGTCGTCGCCCGTGTCGATGTCGCGCCGGCAGCCCTTGGCGAGCGCGCGGAACCGGCTCCTGTACGGCTCCCGCGCGCACTCGGCCGGCAGCAGCACCGCCCCGGTCGCCGCGTGCCCCGCCACCTCGTCGGAGAACGCCTGCCTGGTGCCCGCGCGCCCGCGTACGGTGTCCATCAGCCGCCCGTCGTGGACGAACGGCGCGAAAGACCGCTCCACCGCGCCCAGCACGACCCGCCGTCCCGGGTCCGTGATCGCCCAGGGAGAGCCGTGCAGGAGCGCGATGGTCTCCGAGACCGCGATGAGCATTGAGAGGCCGTAGGAGCCCGTGTAGGCCACGCAGCCGTGCTGGACGAACGACCCGTCGCGGTAGAAGCCGTCGCCCTCGTCCACCGGGCGTGGACCGGATCACCGGCGTCCAGCTCGCCGCCGGTCAGCAGCTCCAGGGCGCTCGCGCGGAGAGCGTCGAAGTCGGGCGCGTGCATGAGGTCCGGCTTCCCCCAGGGGAGGTCACTCCGCGTTGAACGTCGGCTGCTCCTTGGCGAGGAAGGCGCGGGTGGCGTTGAGGTGGTCCTGGGTGGCGACGCACTGGTCCTGGAGGTCGGCCTCCATGGCCAGCGAGTCGGCCAGCGCGTGGGTGGCGGCGTAGGCCAGCGCCCGCTTGGTGGCGCCGTAGGCCAGCGTGGGGCCCTGCGCGAGGCGTACGGCCAGTTCCGTGGCGGTCTTCATGACGTCCTCCGCCGGCACGACGCGGGTCACCAGGCCGAGCTCCAGGGCGCGGGCCGCGTCGAGCGGCTCGCCCAGCAGCATCAGCTCGGCCGCGCGCCCCTGACCCACCAGGCGCTGCAACGTCCACGACGCGCCCGAGTCGGGCGCGAGCCCGATCCCCGCGAACGCCAGCGCGAACTTCGCCCGCTCCGACGCCACCCGCAGGTCGCACGCGAACGCCAGCGACGCGCCCGCACCCGCCGCCACCCCGTTGACGGCGGCCACCACCGGCTTGGGCATCGTGCTGATCAGCTCGACGATCGGGTTGTAGTGCGCCCGCACGGTGTTGGCCAGCCCGCGGCCCGCCTCCAGGTTGTCGGCGTGCTCGCGCAGGTCCTGGCCCGCGCAGAAGGCCCGGCCGGAGCCGGTCAGCAGCACCGCGCGCACCCCGCGGTCGTGCGCGGCCTTGCGTAGCGCGTCGTGCAGCGCCTGCTTGGTCTCGGCGGTCAGCGAGTTCATCGCCTCGGGCCGGTCGAGCATGATGGTGGCGACGGCGTCGGCCACGTCATAGCGGATCACAACAACTCCCTGTCGACGAACGCGGCGGCTGCGGGCAGCAGCCTGGCGGCCTCCTGCTCGAAGAAGGCCCGCGCCTTCTCGCCCGGCCAGCCCGCGGGCAGCAGCTCGGGCGGCAGGCCGGGATCGCGGAACAGGAAGTTGCGCCACCCGTGCACCAGCCGGCTCCGCGTCGCGAACACCCGGTCGGGCGGCGCCTTCTCCGGCAGCGTGCTGATCAGCGTGGCAGCCTCGGCCAGCCAGTGCTCGTACGCCTCGCCGATGGCGTCCAGATCCCATGCCCTGGCCACCAGCTCGCGCGGGTCGCCCTCCAGCGCCGCGTCGAACCTGTCGGCCCGCACCCCTTCGCCCTCCAGCAGGTTGTCCAGCTCGATCGAGGAGCGCGGACCGATCCACGTCGTCTCCGAGAGCGAGGCGTAGCCGAGGAACGTCAGGTCCGCCTTCAGCCGCTCCCTGCGCTGCCGTTCCTTGACCGGTTCGAAGACGATCAGGTGCCAGCGGCCGTGCCAGGTCAGCGTTCCGGCTCGGTAAATTCTCAGCGCCGCCTCGTCCAGTCGCCTGACGCACTTCGGCGTCAGCCCGTAGCCCGCGCCCTGCGGCAGCCGCACCGGCTGGAGCCAGCCCTGTCGCACCATTCTCGAAACCGCCGTACGTACGGCGGGAGCGGCTATTTCCAGGGGTTTCATGAGACGCACGAGAGCGGCGACGGACGCCTGTCCGCCGCGTGAACGCAGGTGGTCACCGTAGACGTCGAACAGAGCGGCGCGAGCGTGCACGAAGTCCAGTTTGGACGTCATCGCCTGCCTCGACAACGCATTCTGGGAGGAGATCGTTACCCATGAGCGCTCTCGATGCGGGAGAATAGGACATCACAGAAGACGTGAATGCGCCGACCACCCCCTCGGGAGGTCGGAAATCGCGGGCCGCGGGAGCCCAAGGCAGGAAGGGATGCACGCATGGCGGCGATGAAGCCGCGGACCGGCGATGGTCCGCTCGAGGTCACCAAGGAAGGGCGCGGCATTGTCATGCGGGTCCCCCTGGAGGGTGGCGGCCGGCTCGTCGTGGAGATCTCCGCCGACGAGGCCAAGGCGCTCGGCGAGGCGTTGAAGAACGTCGTCGGCTGAGCGCTCCCCGGAGATCACTTTGTTCCACGACCCTGGCGTACCCACGACGCCAGGGTCGCTGACGTTTGAGGAGTAGTTCGTGCCCATTGAGACCACTACGTCGGTGGTCACCGAGGTTCCCGACGACGCCGAGTTGCTGGCCGTCCCCTATGACTCCGACCTCAGCCCCTCGGTCGAGCTGCCGCTGCCGGCCGCCGGCCTGCTCGCCCACTACGACGCCAAGGGCGAGGCGGGCGAGATCGTCGAGGTGCCGGTGGCTCGGTCCGGCGGCGTGGGCCGGGTCCTGCTGTACGGCGTCGGCGACGGCTCACCGCGCGCCCTGCGCACCGCCGCCGCCGCGCTGACCAGGAAGGCCAAGGGCAGGGACACGCTGACCGTGGTGCCGCCCGCGGGTGATCTGACGCCGTTCGCCGAGGCGGCGCTGCTGGCGGCCTACACGTTCAGGATCGGCAAGGCCGGCAAGAAGGCGGTCGGCACGCTGGTGTTCGCCGGGGCCGACGAGGGCCAGGTGCGGCGCGCCGAGACCGTCGCGCGGGCCGTCGCGTTCGCCCGCGACCTCGCCAACACGCCGTCCTCGGTGAAGAACCCCGCCTGGCTTGCTGAGCAGGCCCAGGAGAGCGGCGTGCCGGTCGAGGTCTGGGACGAGGAGCGGCTGAAGGCCGACGGGTTCGGCGGCATCCTCGCCGTCGGGCAGGGCTCGGCCAGCCCGCCCCGGCTCATCAAGCTCACCTACACCCCCGACGAGCCGGTCGAGCGGCACGTCGTGCTGGTGGGCAAGGGCATCACGTTCGACTCGGGCGGGCTGTCGCTCAAGCCGACCGACAACATGAAGACCCAGAAGACCGACATGGCGGGCGGCGCGGTCGTTATCGCCGTGCTCAAGGCGCTGGCCGAGCTCAAGGCCCCCGTACGCGTCACGGGTCTGGTCGCCGCCGCCGAGAACATGCCGTCCGGCACCGCCCAGCGGCCCAGCGACGTGATCAAGCACTACGGCGGCCGTACGGTCGAGGTGCTCAACACCGACGCCGAAGGCCGGCTCGTGCTGGCCGACGCGCTCGCCTACGCCGACGCCGTGCTCGACCCCGACGAGGTGATCGACATCGCCACGCTCACCGGGGCCATCACGGTCGCGCTCGGCCGCCACTACGGCGCCGTCTACTCCTCCGACGACACGCTGGCCGAGCGGCTCGTCTCCGCGGGCCAGGCGGCCGACGACAAGCTGTGGCGGATGCCGCTGGTCGAGGACTACGCGCCCGCGCTCAGGTCGCCGATCGCCGACCTCGCCAACGTCGAGTCCGGCTCCACCTACGGCGGCGGGTCGATCACGGCGGCGCTGTTCCTGCGGGAGTTCGCGGGCAAGCGGCCGTGGGCGCACCTCGACGTCGCCGGCGTCGGGCGCAGCACGGTCGACGAGGGCACGCTCACCAAGGGCGCCACGGGCTTCGGCGTCCGCCTCCTGGTGGAGTGGCTCACCAAGGGCTGACCGCTTCGCCCACCGGCCCCCGCGTGGGGCCGGTGGGTCAGCCGGAGATCTTCACCGCGGCCAGCAGGCCGTCGCCGAGCGGCATGAGCACAGAGCGCAGCCGCTCGTCCGACTGCACCAGCTTGCCGACCTCGCGCAGCGCCACCGTGTCGGTGTCGCGCTGCGTCGGGTCGGCCACGCGGTGGTGCCACAACATGTTGTCGAACGCCACGATGCCGCCCACGCGCAACAACCGGACCGCCTCGGCGAGATAGTCGGCGTATTCCTGCTTGGCGCCGTCGGCGAACACCATGTCATAGCCGCCGTCCGACAACCGCGGCAGCACGTCGAGCGCACGGCCCGAGATGAGCCGCACCCTGCTGCCGGAGAACCCGGCCTCCGTGAACGCCTGCCGGGCCAGCCGCTGATGCTCGGGCTCCACGTCGACGCTCGTCAAAGTGCCGTCCGTACGCATGCCGCGCAGCAGCCACAATCCCGACACGCCGCAACCCGTGCCGATCTCCACCACCGACTTGGCGTTGACGACGGTCGTGAGAAAGCACAGGGCGGCACCGCCGCCGGGAAGGATGGGTGTGGCACCCATCTCCAGCCCGCGCTGCCGCGCCGCGTGCAGGATCTCATCCTCATGATGGAACTGCTCCGCATAGGCCAGAGTGGCCTCCACCGGAGTGGTCATCGGCCTCCTCCCCCCACTTTCGTGCGATTGGTCGCGAGGTATACGCGTGATTGGCACCGATCGCAGCCTAGGGGAGACACGCCGGGACGGGAACTCAGGAGGGTCCCGAGGCGTTGCAGGTTTAAACGGGCTTTGCCGGTCCGGAAGGCAGGCAGTGCGCACGAAGGGACGAAACCAGGCACTATGGCGGTAGCGGTGGTCCCAGAGAGAGGAGTTCTGGTGGACGAGAGCGACCACCAGACCGATGCTCCGGTGTCGTCCGACTGGACGCCTCCCAGCTGGGAGGAAGTGGTGCGGACTCACTCCGCACGCGTGTATCGGCTGGCGTACCGGCTGACCGGCAATGTCCATGACGCAGAAGACCTCACGCAGGAGGTCTTCGTCAGGGTCTTCAGGTCGCTGTCGAGTTACACCCCCGGCACGTTCGAGGGGTGGCTGCACCGGATCACGACCAACCTGTTCCTCGACATGGCGCGGCGCAAGCAGCGCATCAGGTTCGAGGGGCTGGCCGACGACGCCGCCGAGCGGCTGCGCGGTCGTGAGCCGTCCCCGGCACAGGCGTTCGACGACGCCCACCTGGAGCCCGACATCCAAGCCGCCCTCGACGCGCTCGCCCCCGAGTTCCGGGCCGCGATCGTGCTGTGTGACATCGAGGGCCTGTCCTACGAGGAGATCGCGGCCACGCTCGGCGTCAAGCTGGGTACGGTCCGAAGCCGTATTCACCGTGGCCGGGCGCAGTTGCGGGAGGCTCTCGACCATCGAGCCCCCCGTAATTCTCAACTCCCCCCGACCGTGATCCGTGGGGAGGAAATCTGACATGGCTCATCTGGGAGAACGCGCATCCGCGCTCGTCGACGGAGAGCTCAGCCACACCGAGCGCGAGCGTGCGCTGGCTCATCTGACTTTCTGTGCTGACTGTCGTCGCGAGGTCGAGTCGGTGCGGGCGCTCAAGTCCCGCCTGCGCTCGCTCGAGACGCCGGCGATGCCGGCCGACCTGACGATGTCCCTGCTCCGCATGGCGGAGCCGGGCGGGCCGTTGCCGCCGAGGGAGCGCCCTTTCCCCACGCGTACGTTCGGGGGAGTGCCCATTCCGGGGCCGCACACCATCGCCCCGCTCGACAACCGGCCGCGCCGCGACGCCGGTGGCGGGGCTGCGGGGCCTGGCCGTGGCAGTAGGCGGCGCAACACCTATGTCGCGGTCGGCGTGGTCTCGGCGGCCGTGGCGCTCGGCACCTTCTTCGCCGTGAGCGGAGTCGGGCAGAACAACCCGGCTCCGCCTGTTGAACTGTTCCAGCAGCAGGCCCGTACTACGCCTACGAACGCCCCCGCTACCGCCACACCCTGACCTCGGCAATGCCGGGGGCAATCGGTTGGCGTAGTCGGCGGCGGAGCGGGCATACGATCTGGGTTCGGGAATTGTCACAGGCAAGTCCTGACAAAAGCTTTAGATCACTCGTATGCCGCAAGAGCCCGGATTTGCGGTGGCCGAGCCAAGGAGTGGTGAGACTTAGATGACCGACGAGACGCGGTCCGCAGAAGGACGCACACCGTCGGACTCCCCCGAGCCACCGGGGCGGCCTGACTTCCTGCCCGCGGACGACCGGTCCGAGCAGCGGTCGGAGCCGCCCGCATCCTTCGGCTCGTCGTGGGGCGACCCGTCGGGCCGCCCCGGGGGCTCCGGCTCGCCGCCGTACGGCGGAGCAGGGCCGCAGGGCACGGGGCCGCAGTACGGCGCGCCGTCGTTCGGCCCCCCGGACCGTTCCCACGAAGGCCCTGCCTACGGCCGCCCTGACGCCGACTCCCGCTCCTACGACGGCCCCGTCTACGGACGGCCCGACGCGGAGACCCGCTCCCACGAAGGCCCGTCCTTCGGCCCACCGGACTCTTCCGGGCCCTCCAGCGGCCCCTCCTTCGGCCCACCGGACTCTTCCGGGCCCTCCAGCGGCCCCTCCTTCGGCCCACCCAACTCCTCCGGCCCTTCCAGCGGCCCCTCCTTCGGGCCACCCGACTCCTCCGGCCCCTCCTTCGGGCCGCCCGGTTCCGGTGGGCCCTCCTCCGGGCCGTCCTTCGGACCGCCCAGCGGGGACACGCGGGCCTATGACAGCCCGTTCTTCGGCTCGCCCGACGGGGGCGCCCGCTCGTACGAGGGGCCGCCGTTCGGGTCGTCCGGCGAAGGCCCGGGTTACGGGCGGCCGCGCGGCGGTGCGTACGGCGACTCCTACGGCGGGCCGCCCCAGCCGCCGCCTCCGCGTCAGGCCATGGGCATGGGCCCCGGCTGGGCGCCGCCACCGCCCGGCGGCAAGGACGGGAGCGCCGCGGGCCGCCCGCGCACCGGGTTCCTGATCGCCATGGCTTTGGTCATCGCGCTGGTGGCGTCCCTGCTCGGCAGCGTCGGCACCTACCTGCTCACCCGGCCCAGCAGCAGCGCCAACGACCCCTCCTACAGCCTCGGCCCGCTGCCCACCGGCGCGACCAACCGCGCGCCCGACTCCGTCGCAGGGGTGGCCGCCCGGGTGCTGCCCAGCGTGGTCTCGCTGGAGGTCGGCAACGGCAGCAACACCGAGGGCGCCTCGGGCTCCGGCTTCCTCATCAAGAACGGCTACGTGGTCACCAACAACCACGTCGTCTCGCTGGCCGCGCAGGGCGGCGAGATCCGGATCATGTTCAACAACCGCAAGACCACCACGGCCCGTATCGTCGGCCGCGACCCGGGCTCCGACCTGGCGGTGGTCAAGCCTGAGGAGACGTTCGGGACGCCGGAGATCACGCTCGGCAACTCCGACCAGGTCGTCGTCGGCGACCCCGTCATCGCGATCGGCTCGCCGCTCGGCCTGACCGGCACGGTCACGACCGGCATCGTCAGCTCGCTCAACCGGCCGGTCATCGCCGGTGACGACACCGGCACCAGCAGCGAGGAGCCGGCGTACATCAGCGCCATCCAGACCGACGCCGCCATCAACCCGGGCAACTCCGGCGGTCCGCTGGTGAACGGCAAGGGCGAGGTCGTCGGGGTCAACTCCGCGATCGCCACTCTGGGCCGGTCGATGACCAGCCAGAGCGGCAGCATCGGGCTGGGCTTCGCGATCCCGGTCAACCAGACGCGGCGGGTGGCGGAAGAGCTGATCACCACCGGCAAGGCCAAGCGTCCGAAGATCGGCATCGTCCTGGAGAAGGACTTCAGGGGCCAGGGTGTCAAGATCGCCACCGAACCGGCGGCCGGCCAGCAGCCGGTCACCCCGGGCGGCCCCGCCGACAAGGCCGGTCTCAAGGCCGGCGACGTGATCCTGGAGATCGACGGCCTCACCCTCCAGGACGGCAACGAGCTCATCGCCCTGATCCGCAGCAAGGAGCCCGGCTCCAAGATCAAGGTCAAGTACCAGCGCGACGGTCAGGACCGCACCGCGACCCTGACCGTCGTGGCGGACGACGAACCCGCCCCCACACCCTCCTGACAGCGCGCTGACGGAGCAAGGGCGTCGGGCGGAGGACAACCGCGACCGACGCCCTCAGCACCCCGTTCCGCTTTTTGGGGGTGATCAGGGGTGAGGGCCTTCAGGGGTGAAGAGCGGCGTCGGTCTCGCCGTCCCATCCGGGCGTCACGCGCGGCCCTGCCCACATTCGCTGATGGCGATCTCGGCGCGTGGGTGTTCGTGCTGGGTGTGGTGATCTTTCCGCGGGCTGGGGGATTTGTGGCTGGGGGGGGGCGACTCGGGCACGGCTGGGAGCCCTTAGTCTGTGGATAGGCCGGGGTTGTCCTCGGAGAGGTTGGACTGCGGTAGGAGCTCACGGTGTTCGGACTCGGGTGGATGGAGATCGGAGCGCTGATCGTGATCGCGCTGCTCGTCTTCGGTCCCGAAAAACTGCCGCAGGCCGCCGCGCAGGCGGGCAAGACCCTGCGCAACCTGCGCCGGATGGCCAACAGCGCGCGTGACGACCTGCGCGCCGGCCTGGGCCCGGAGTTCCAGAACTTCGACCCGGCCGACCTCAACCCGCGCAACTTCGTCCGCAAGCATCTCCTCGACGACCTCGAGGACGACTGGAACAACCAGGACAAGCCGAAGGAGCTGGAGCCGGCGGCGGCCACGTACACGCCGGAGCCGGTCGATGAGCTGGGCTTCGGCGAGATCCCCCCGTACGATTCGGAAGCGACCTGACAGACCCCCACAGACGCGCATCGGGCCCGCCCAGAGCAACCTGGGAGCGGGCCCGATGTAGGTGCGGGGTCAGCGGCGCGGGGCGAGGCCCAGCTGCATGCCCTTGAGGCTGGAGGAGCGCTTGCTCAGCCCGTCGGCGATCGTGCGCAGCTCGGCCGCGGCCGGCGAGTCGGGGTCGGTGAGCACGAGCGGCTTGCCCTCGTCGCCGCCCTCGCGCAGCCGCATGTCGATGGGCACCTGACCGAGCAGCGGCACGCGCGCGCCGAGCGTGCGGGTGAGCGCGTCGGCGACGGTCTGGCCGCCGCCCTCGCCGAAGACGGCGATGCGCTCGTCGCAGTGGGGGCAGGGCAGCCACGCCATGTTCTCGATGACGCCGGCGATCTGCTGGTGGGTCTGCGCCGCGATGGAGCCGGCCCGCTCGGCGACCTCGGCGGCGGCCATCTGGGGCGTGGTGACGACGAGGATCTCGGCGCCCGGCAGCCGCTGGGCGACCGAGATGGCGATGTCGCCGGTGCCGGGCGGCAGGTCGAGCAGGAGGACGTCGAGGTCGCCCCAGTAGACGTCGGCGAGGAACTGGTGCAGCGCCCGGTCGAGCATGGGGCCGCGCCAGACGACCGGCGTGTTGCCCGGCGGCTTGAACATGCCGACCGAGATGACCTTGATGTCGTGGGCCACCGGCGGCATGATCATGTCTTCGACCTTGGTGGGCCGCTCGGCGGCGCCCAGCATGCGCGGGATGCTGTGGCCGTAGATGTCGGCGTCGACGATGCCGACCTTGAGCCCGTTGGAGGCCATGGCGGCGGCGAGGTTGACCGTGACCGAGGACTTGCCGACCCCGCCCTTGCCGCTGGCCACCGCGAAGACGCGGGTGAGCGAGCCCGGCTGGTTGAACGGGATCTCCTTCTCGGGCCCGCGGTCGCCCCTGAGCTTGGTCTGCAGGGTCTTGCGCTGCTCGGCGCTCATCACGTCGAGCTCGATCTGCACGCCGGTCACGCCGTCGACCTTGGCGACGGCGGCGGTGACGTCGCGGCTGATGGTGTCCTTCATCGGGCAGCCGGCCACCGTGAGGTAGACGCCTACGCGCACCGAGCCGTCGGGAGCGATCTCGATGTTCTTGACCATGTCGAGGTCCGTGATCGGGCGACGGATCTCGGGGTCGATGACGGTGGACAGCGCGGCCGTCACGAGTTCCTGGGTAGGTGCCATCGAAGTCTCGGCACGAGGGAGTGCCGTCCCTCCTTAGTCGGTCTATGTGTGACAGGCGCTGGGACGCCGGTGAGGATGCCCCTCCATGGTATGAACCAGCGGCCTCGCCGGGTTAATCCGCACTGTTAGATGTCTGTGCAACAGCGTCTCAAGGTTACTCCGCGTGCCCCGTGCGCGACGAACGGCCGTCCTGCGGGGCCCCGGGACCCGCGGCGGCGGCGTCCTTCAGCTCGTCGAGCAGCCGGCCCATCTCGGCGCGCAGGTAGTCGCGGGTGGCCACGTCGTTGATGGCGAGGCGCAGCCCGGCGATCTCGCGCGTCAGGTATTCGATCTCGGCCTGGTTGCGGTCGGCGGTCTCGCGGTCCTGCTCGTACTGGATGCGGTCGCGGTCGTCCTGGCGGTTCTGGGCGAGCAGGATGAGCGGCGCGGCGTAGCTCGCCTGCAGCGAGAGCATCAGCGTGAGGAAGATGAACGGGTACGGGTCGAACTTCAGGTGCGGCGGCGCGAACACGTTCCACAGCACCCAGACCGACACGAACACCGTCATGTAGACGATGAACCGGGCGGTGCCGAGAAAGCGGGCGATGCGCTCGGACAGCCGCCCGAACGCCTCGGGGTCGTAGTGGGGCCGCAGCGTACGGCGCAGCGCCCGCGGCTGGTCGAGCCGGTCAGTCGTCATCCTCGTCGTCCCTCTCCCGCCAGTCCTCGGGCAGCATGTGGTCGAGCACGTCGTCCACGGTCACGGCCCCGACCAGGTGGCCCAGCTCGTCCACGACGGGCGCCGCGACGAGGTTGTAGTTGGCCAGGTAGTAGGTGACCTCGCGCAGCGTGAACTCCGGCTTGATCGGGTCGATCGAGGGGTCGAGCACGCCGCCGAGCAGCGTGGACGGCGGCTCGCGCAGCAGCCGCTGGAAGTGCGCGACCCCCAGGTAGGTGCCCGTCGGCGTCTCGGTCGGTGGCCTGGTGACGTAGACCTGGGCGGCCACGGCGGGCGTGAGGTCCTGCTGCCTGATGTGGGCGAGCGCCTCCGCGACGGTGGAGGTGGGCGGCAGGATGACGGGCTCGCTGGTCATCACGCCGCCCGCGCTGGTCTCCGGGTACGTCAGCAGCCGCCGCACCGGCGCCGCCTCCTCGGGCTCCATCAGCGCGAGGAGCTGGGCCGCCTGCTGGTCGGGCAGGTCGTGCAGCAGGTCGGCGGCGTCGTCGGGCCCCATCTCCTCCAGGACGACGGCGGCCCGCTCGGGCTCCAGGATGCTGAGGATGCCGATCTGGTCGTCGGGCGGCAGCTCCTCCAGCACGTCGGCGAGGCGCGTGTCGTTGAGCGCGCGGGCGATCTCCAGCCGGCGCTTGCTGGGCAGGTCGTGCAGGGCGCTGGCCATGTCGGCGGCGCGCAGCGACTCGAACGCGGCGATCAGCCCGGCCGCGCCCTGGTCCTTCTGCAGCGTGTCGAACCCGGACACCTCCTGCCAGTCGACGATGCGCGGGTCGCGCCGTCTGCGCCTGTAGACGGCGACCTTGGTGATCTCCCAGACGGACGGCTTGATCTCCTCCATGGCGACGTCGTAGACGGTCATCGGCTGGTCTTCGACGGTCACGGTGAGGTCGAGCATCTCGCCGATGACCAGCGTCTCGGTGGCGCGCTGCTCGAACCTGCGCATGTTGAGCCGCCCGGTGAAGACGACGGAGCCGGCCTCGATGCGGACCAGGCGGGTGACGGGCAGGAAGACGCGGCGGCGCGGCTGCACCTCCACGACGAACCCGTGGACGGTGGGCCGGCGGCCGATGCGCAGTCCGACCACGACGTCCCTGACGCGGCCGATCTGGTCGCCCGCCGGGTCGAAGACCGGGGTCCCCGGCAGGCGGGCCACGAAGATCTTCACGTGGCCAGGCTAACAGCGGGGTTCCATTGCGCCCGGGACGCTGTACGTGTCAGTATCAAACCTGCTAAACGGTGATTACGCTGCAGGTGGTGTGCGATGAGGTATGCGGGACTGGCGCTCGCGTTCGTGAGCTCGTGCTGTTTCGCGTTCTCCGGGCCGATGGCGAAATACCTCATCGCGGCCGGGCTGGCGCCGATCGAGGCGGTGTGGACGCGCATGGCGGGCGCCGGGCTGCTGCTGGTGGCCGTGCTGGCCTTGTTGCGGCCCCGCGCGCTGCGGATCCCGCGCTCGATGCTGCCCTTCGTCGGCCTGTACGCGATCATGGCCGTCGCCGGCGTGCAGGCGCTCTACTTCGTGGCGATCACCCGGCTGCCGGTGGGGATCGCGCTGCTGCTGGAGTTCATGGCGCCGGTGATGGTGGTGGCGTGGGTGCGGGTCATCCGCAAGGTACGCCTGGCGAGGGCCGCGTACGTGGGCGCCGTCGTCGCGGTCGTGGGCCTCGGCATCGTCGTCGAGGCGTGGCAGGGGCTGCGCCTGGACGCGCTGGGCCTGCTGCTCGGCCTGCTGGCCGGGGCGTGCTGCGCCGGATATTTCCTGATGAACGATAGCTTCAGCGATGAGATCGACCCCCTGGGCCTCATCGCGTGGGGCATGACGGGGGCGGCCGTGGTGCTGATCCCGTTCGCCCGGCCGTGGGACATCCCCTGGAGCGCCTTCACGGCCACCGCATCTCCCGAGGGCGGGTTCGCGCTGCCGGTGCTGGGGGCGTACCTGTGGATGGTGGTCGTCGCCACCGTGGTCGCGTACATCCTGGGGGTGAACGCCGTGCGGCGGCTGTCGGCCGCGGTCGGCGCGACCGTGGCGTCGCTGGAGGTGATCTTCGGCGCCGTCGTGGCGTGGGCGCTGGTGGGGGAGACGCTCGGCGCGTTCCAGATCGTGGGCGGGCTCATCGTGATCGGGGGCGCGCTGCTCGCCCAGACCGCCACCGCGGCCACCAAGCCGGAGCTCGGGCCGGAGCCAGAGCCGGTGCCCGTCACCCCGTGATACGGGGTCAGAGCTGCGGGGTGAGGCGCCAGACGGTGGACTCGCGGGCCCAGCGCTCGGCCAGGTGCTCGGTGTCGCGGGCGTTGAGCCGCTCTTTGGCGAGCACCGCCACCGCGTCGGCCACCGCGTCGTCCGCCGCGGCCTGATCGACCGCCTCGACCGTCACCTCGAACTCGGCGAGGCGCGCCCCGTTGTCCTTGCTGCGCAGCGTCACCCGCACCCGGTCGAGCGACTCCAGACCGGGAAGTTGCTGCTCGGCGCCGCCTGAGACGAGGTAGACGGCGCCGTCGTGCCAGGCGTGCCAGGCCAGGCGCGGACGGTCGAGGGCGAGCCAGAGAATGCCCGACTTCTTCGCGCCCTCCTCGACGGCCGCGGCCGGCACGGTGCTCATTGGCTGCTCGCTCACACGCACGACTGTAACCGCCGCGAGCGGCCGCGAGTAGGTTGAGCGCATGCGCTCACGACGTTCGGTGCTCGCCGTGCCAGGCAGCAACCCCCGGTTCCTGGAGAAGGCCCAGACCCTGCCCGTGGACGAGGTCTTCCTCGACCTGGAGGACTCCGTCGCCCCGCTCGCCAAGGAGGAGGCGCGGGTCAACATCGTCGCGGCCCTGCGCGAGGGCGACTGGTCCGGCAAGACGCGGGTGGTCAGGGTCAACGACCTGACCACGCAGTGGACCTACCGCGACGTGATCGAGGTCGTGGAGGGGGCGGGGGAGTTCATCGACTGCGTCATGCTGCCCAAGGTGCAGGACTCCACCGAGGTCGTCTGGCTCGACACGCTGCTCACCCAGATCGAGAAGACCATGGGGTACGAGGTCGGCCGCATCGGCATCGAGGCGCAGATCGAGAACGCCCGCGGCCTGGTCAACGCCGACGCCATCGCCGGGTCGTCCAAGCGGCTGGAGACACTGGTGTTCGGCCCCGCGGACTTCATGGCCTCCATCAACATGCGCACGCTGGTCGTCGGCGAGCAGCCGCCCGGCTACGCCGAGGGCGACGCCTACCACTACATCCTCATGCGGCTGCTGATGGCCGCGAGGATGCACGACCTGCAGGTCATCGACGGCCCCTACCTGCAGATCAAGGACGTCGATGGCTTCCGCAGGGTCGCGATGCGCGCCGCGGCGCTGGGCTTCGACGGCAAGTGGGTGCTGCACCCCTCGCAGGTCGACGCGGCCAACGAGGTGTTCTCGCCGTCGCAGGAGGACTATGACCACGCCGAGCTCATCCTGGAGGCGTACGAGCACTACACCACCGTGGAGAAGCGCGGCGCGGTCATGCTGGGCGACGAGATGATCGACGAGGCCAGCAGGAAGATGGCGCTCGTCGTGGCCGCCAAGGGGCGGGCGGCCGGGTTGAGCAGGACGAAACGGTTCACACCTTGATGCCGATGGCGGTGAAGAACCAGAACGACGAGGTCAGCCAGAGCCCGACCAGCGCCGTGAACGCCAGCCCGCCGAAGACCGGCAGCGTCCAGCCCGGCGTGCCCTGCTTGGGCAGGGCCAGCATCTTCGCGGTGAACAGGCCGTAGAAGAAGCAGCCGAGCAGCGAGTGGGCGAGCACCCTCGGCACGTCGTACTGCAGGCCGAGCGCGTACAGGCAGTGGAAGGCGACCGGGATCGTGAGCAGGAACGCCAGCCGTCCCGACCAGCGGTGCACGCCGGGCGGGACGGTGACCCCGAGCCTGCCCCACATCGACAGCGCCGAGACGACCTGCACGATCGCGAGCACGAACGCGCCCGTCGTCAGCCACACCTTCATCGTCAGCGCGCCGGAGAAGCCGGCCACGCCGACCGCGAAACCGGTCGGCGTGTGCGCGCGGCCGTACACGCCGAGCGCGAGCACCACGAGGCCGCCCGCGAGCAGCGGCACCAGCAACGAGGCCAGGCCGCGGGAGGGCCGCTGGGGGATGGCGGTCATTGCATCTCCTCGACGAAGGAGTCGGCGTCCTTGGGGTGGACGGTCGTGCCCTCGACCGTGATGGGCGCGGTCGGCTGCGCGCTGTCGAGATCGGGGACGTCGAGCTGCTCCTCGCCCGCGAACGCGGCGCCGACCTGGTAGTAGCCGCCGGCCGGGTTCTTGACCATGATCCAGCCGGCCCGGAACCGCGCGCCCCTGACGATGGCGGTGGCCCGGTAGAGGCCGGACGGCTTCTCCACGGTGGGCGCCTCGAAGGTCCAGCGCCTGCCGGCGACCGTGACCGTGCCCTCGGCCCGTCCGCCGCCCAGCTCCGCCTTGACCGTGGAACGGGCGTTGGCGACGCCCTTGAGCCGCAGCTCGCCGGCCGTCCCCGAGCCCTTGAACCAGGCTTCGGTGCGGCCGTCGCAGAAGTAGCCGACGGCCTTGCCGTTCCTGATGGAGATGGCGATCAGGGCGCCGTTGCCCTTGACCCGGCCGCCGTAGTCGGCCTTCTCGATCTTCTTCGGCTCGGTGGCCGTGGGGGAGGGCGACGCCGGGGCGGCGCTCTCCTCAGGTGCGCTCGCTTCGGTGGCGGGCGCCTCGGCGGCGGTGTTCGTACGCGTATTGGCGGCCTCCTGCGCCGCCGGTGCCGCGGTGATGCTGGCGACACCCAGCCCCACGGCGAGCACCGCGCCCGTCGTGAGGGTGATGACAGGTCCCAGCCTTGACGACATGGACTGCTCCCAGGGTCGAAATGTCTATGGCTCTGAGCATCCGCCTAAATTCCGGCCCCGTCTGTGAACTATTGCGCATGGGACGGACAGAATAGGGAGATGCAGGAGAAACCAGGGCCCCAATTTCCGCACGGCGGCTATCCGTATCCGCCTCCGCAGCCGTCCTGGTTCCTGCCGATCCCGCGCGGGGCCCGTTATGACCACCTGGCGAGGAACCCCGCGACGCGGCCGTGGCAGGCGATCGTCGGCACGATCATCGTGGCGGTCGCGTTCGTGGTCATCAACGTCGTGGTGGTCCTCGCGTTCTCGGTCGTGACGGCCCTGTTCGGCCTGCCGCAGCCGTTCCTGCCGAACGGAGTGCCGAAGGGCACGCCCACCGGACTGGCCATGACGCTGCTCGGGCTCGCGCTCGTGCTGCCGCTGGTGCTCGGCACGGCGGCGCTCGTCCAGCGGCGCCCTCCCGGGACGCTGTCGTCCGTGGCCGGGCGGCTGCGCTGGAGGTGGCTGCTGAGCTGCGCGGCGCTGGGGCTGCTCGCGATGGTGCTCGGGCAGCTCGCCCAGTACGCCGTGCTGTCCTCGGCCGGCCTGGACACCGAGCTGTTCGGCTGGGCCGGATGGGACGTCTTCCTGCCGTTGCTCGTCGTGATCGTGCTGCTGGTGCCCTTCCAGGCGGCGGCCGAGGAGTACATGTTCCGCGGCTGGTTCATCCAGGCAGTCGGCGCCCACGTGCGCAACCCCGTCTGGTCGATCCTCATCGGGGCGGTGCTGTTCGCCTCGGTGCACGGCTATTCGTGGGCCGGGCTGGTCGACGTGTTCGCGTTCGGGGCGGTCATGGGGTGGCTGAGCGTGCGTACCGGAGGGCTGGAGGCGGCGATCTCGCTGCACGTGCTCAACAACGTCATCGCCTTCAGCATGAGCGCCGCCGCGGGGCAGCTCCAGGACGCCCTGGATCAGGCGAAGACGCCGGTGCCCTGGCAGGCGTTGGCGGGAACCGTGGTGCAGCTCGGGGTGTATGCGTTTGGTGTGATGTATCTAGCCAAAAAGCGGTCGATTAGCACTATTTCGCAATAAATAGGGCGGAAGGTGCGGGGAATCTCGCTAGAGAGGTCTCGCTATTCCGGCTGAGTCATGCTGGTCTGGATGCTGTCAGGGACGGCGAGGGCTCCCGCCCGGACCTCCCTGGAACGGTCCGCGACAGCGGCCTGGAACGACCTGTACGACTAGTCCGACTAGGAGGTACGGCGCGTGGCCTCCGGCCCCAGCGAACCGCCACGGCGATCGCCGGAAGACGACGAGCCCCGTACCGAGGGATCGTCCGACCCCCAGCCGCCTGCCGACGAGCCCAGGATCAGCCATTCGCCGCCCGGTCCCACCGACGATCGGGCCAGAGGGCTGCCCCTGGCCTCTCCGTGGGGCATGCCGCCCTTCGCCGCCCCCATCCCCGACGAGGAGCCAGAGCCGCCCAAGGGACGGCGGCCGTACAGCTCGCCGACGGCCGAGCCCGACGTGGAGCCGCGCCGCCGGCCGCGCCGGATCGTCAACCGGCCGGACAAACTGGTCGCCGGCGGCCCGCTCAGCAGGGAGCAGCCAGGCCAGGAGAGCCGCCCGGGCCGGGAGCAGTCCGGCCAGGAGCGCCGTCCGGGTGAGGTCACCCAGCCGCTGGCCGCCGCCCCCGGCGCGCCCGTTCAGGACGCTCCCGCCCAGGATGCTCCCGCCCAGGACGCTCCCGCCCAGGGACGCGGGGAGACGCGAGGGGAGGACCGTCCGCCGCTCTCCGCCGTCGAGGCCGGTGCTCGTGCGGACCGGGAGCCGCCGCCGTACCGGCTGGTCTATCCGATCCCGTCGCGCGACACCCCGCCCGAGCAGGAGAACGGCGAGGAAGAGGTGCGGCGGGTGGGCCGCCCGCCGGCGGGCCGCCCCACCCGGCCGGACCTGCTGGTCGCGGCCGGCCCCGCACGCCCGCAGGGCGGACGCCACCACAGAGGCCCGGCGCCGTCCGCGATCCGCCGCGCGGGGCCGGTGCGCAGGGGCAGCAGGGCCGTCCCCGTCGTGCTCACCGTGGCCGCCGCCATGCTGGTGGCCACCGGCGTGCTGGTGTGGCAGTGGGCCGGCGACGAGGCCCCCGCGCTGCGCCTGGAGGCGGGCACGGGACGGTCGGGCGACGAGTTGTTCACCGTCCCCGCCGCGGGCGACGGCGTCAACCAGAAGCTCAACGACATGACCTCGGTGGGCAAGGCGGTGGTGGCGGTCGGCAGCGACACGACCAGCCCGACCCCGCGCCCGCTCTTCCTGTTCTCGCCCGACGGCGGCAAGCGCTGGCAGCTCGGCCAGGTCAACGGCACCTCGGCCACCCCCACCGTACGCCGGGTCGTCGGCGGCGACGGCCGCTGGCTGGCCAGCGGCGGCGACGAGGCCACCGGCGAGCGCGGCCTGTGGACCAGCACCGACGGCTACAGCTGGACGGCCGTGCCGTCGTCGCGCCTCGGCGCGTTCAGGGACGGCGACCAGATCGCGGACATCGCGCGCACGAAGTCCGGCTTCGTCGCGGTAGGCCGCACCAGGGGCGCGGGCGGCGGCCTCAATGGCGGCACGGCCCCGGCGGCGTGGCGCTCGGCCGACGGCGCCGCCTGGGAGCGCGCCGAGCTGAGCGAGCCAGGCGTCCGTGAGCTCAGGGCCGTCGTGGCCAAGGGCGACACGGTCGTGGCCATCGGAGTACCCGCGGACGGCGAGGGATCGCGGGTGCTCCGATCGGCCGACGGCGGTCGCGCCTGGCAGGCGACCGGCTTCCAGCTTCCCGAGGCGGCCGACCCACGGGCGGGCACGGTGGCGGCGCTGCCCAAGCGGTTCGTGCTGGTGCCGACGCGGCGGCGGACGGTCGAGGGGGACGTCCGCGTCTACTGCTCGCCGACCGGCGCGCAGTGGTCGCAGTGCGGCTCCATCCGCGGGCTCGACGCCGCGAGCACCGGCGTGGAGTCGCTGATCGCGTACCCGTCGGGCGTGGCGGCCATCGCGCAGGCCGGCATCGGTGGCTACTCGGTGCTGATCAGCGCCGACGGGCGCGACTGGGACAAGCGGGCCGAGCTGGGCGACCTGACGGGGGCGACGCTGCGCGGGTTCACGATCGCGGAGGGCGGCACGCTGTTCGCGGGCGGCGACCGGGCGGCGTCCGACGTGGACAACCAGCTCGTGCTCATGGCCGCGCCGCAGCGCGGGTCCGCCACACAGGTACGCCTCGGCGACGTCGAGGGCCTGACCAGGATGGCCCGCGAGACCAACGCGCTGGCCGCGTACGACGGCAGGTACGTCGCGGTCGGCTCGGCCTCGGGCGACGCCGGCCTGTGGACGATCAGGAACTGGCAGAGCTGGAAGTCGATGAGCCTGGGCGGCCCCGGCAGGCAGACGCTGGAGGACGTCGCGCACGGCGCCCGCGGCTGGCTCGCCGTCGGCGGCACCCAGACGAACGTCTCGCTCACCGACCCCCTCCTCGTCACCTCGCGGGACGGCGAGAACTGGAAGCGGGTCGACGTCACCGGCGACCTGGCCCGCCCCCAGAACGACCCGTTCCTGCAGACCCACGTCGTCACCGCGGGCAAGAAGGGTTACGTGGTGGCCGGCGAGGCGCGCGACCAGGCGGGCGTGACCGGCGCGGCGATGTGGTTCACGCCCGACACGCGCAAGTACACGCGCTCGGAGAAGCTGCCGCAGGGCGGCGCCGGCGTCCGCGTCCACGACGTGGTCGCGGTCGGCGACGGGTTCGTGGCGGTCGGCGGCAAGGGGACGGGTGACCGCGAGGACGCCGTGGTCTGGCACTCGGAAGACGGACTCAACTGGCGGGCTCGCGAGCCCGCGGCGCCACCCGGCGCCACCTCCGCGGGGCTCCGGCGGATCGTGGTGCACCAGGGCAAGCTCGTCGCGATCGGCACGGCGCCGGCCGACGGCGCGCGCCGCGCCTTCGCGGCGGTCTCCGACGACGACGGCGAGAGCTGGCAGACCACCTGGCTGCCCGCCGAGCGCGCGGCCGGCGTCTACGACCTCGCGGCGGCCGACGAGGGTCTGGTGGCGGTCGGCTGGCACGGCACGCAGGGCGAGGGCGACAGCGCGGCCTGGACGTCCCAGGACGGGCTGGCCTGGAGCCGCATGGAGCTCACCAAGGACCGGCTGGCCGGTCAGGGCGCGCAGTGGCTGTCGGCGGTGGCGGTGGCGGGCACGGAGGTGGTGGCGCTCGGGCGGTCCACGACGTACGACGCGGACCACCTGATCCTGTGGACCTCCAGCCTCACGTCAAGCAGGTAGGTGATCAGGGCCGGGGCAGCGCGTCCCACTCGGCCAGCGACTCCAGCAGGCCCTCGGTCAGCGGCAGCCGCGCCAGGTCGGCGCGGCCGCACCAGCGCACGTCCGCGGCGTCGTCACCGGCAGTGGCGACGCCGCCGGCGGCGGTCGCGAGATAGTCGCGGATCACGTACGTGACCCCGCCGGGCCCGGGCCGCTCCACCGTGCCGGCCAGGCGGCCCACCCGCACGTGCAGCCCGGTCTCCTCCAGCACCTCGCGCCGCAGCCCCGCCTCGTCCGTCTCGCCAGGCTCCAGACGGCCGCCGGGGATCGACCACATCCCCATGCCGGGCGGATGACCGCGCTGGACGAGCAGCAGCCGGTCAGAGCCGTCGAAAATGATCGCTCCGACACAATTTACGCGCACATGACCAAGATTACGACGTGATAACGAGGAGCGGTCTTGACGGGGCCGTACCGGAGAAAGCACCGTGGGTACTTGTGAGAGCGGCTCCAACCTGCCCGCGGTGTTTTGGCCCGCTTCACGGGCCGAGCGCCTGGTCGAGTGCGTATCGATGCGACACGCACGGCGACGTCCTGCCGTACCAGCCTCCGTGGCCGCCGACCAGCACCGCGCTGGAGGCGATCCGCAAGAGCTCGGTCGTGCCCGTGTGGCTGCCCTGGCCGTTGCCGGCCGGGTGGCTGGTGACGGGGTTCGGGGAGGTGGGCGATCAGCGTACGGGAGGGCGCGCCAGCCTGGTGGCGCTGAGCGGGCCCTCGCTGATGGAGGGACCCGCCGACCTGATCATCGTGGCCGAGGAGCCGGGCGTCGGCATCGGCGCGGGGTTCGCCGGCCTCGACGGGCCCGACCCCGGCGAGGGGTTCGACGCGGGGCCGCCCAACGCGAAGATCGCCGTACTCGGCCATCCCACCGCGCTGTGGTGCGTGGACGGCCAGGACGACCGCGCCGTGTACGCGGGCGAGGCCATGGGCAACTGGCTGTGGGCCATCGCCTGGCCGGCCGACGCGGGATGCGTGATCGCGCTCGCCGAGCTGTCCCTGATCGACGCCCGTGACCACGACCTGGATGTGCCGTTCGGGGCGTTCTCTCCGAGACTTGAGGATTAGGACGCGCGATCGAGATTCGCTCTGTCAGGCAGACGGGCTAGAGTTCGGAGGCGTGACAGCGCGTATCGAGCGAGTGGTGACCGAGGGTGTCGTCGAGATCGACGGCACCGAGCACAAGGTCGAGAACAACACGTGGATCGTGGGTGACGACGACGAGGTCATCGTCATCGACGCGGCGCGTGACGCCGAGAAGATCCTGGAGCAGGTGGGCGAGCGCGAAGTGCTCGCCGTCATCTGCACGGCGGGCCTGCCCGACCACGTCTCCGCGGCCATCGAGGTGGCCAGCAGGGACGAGGCCGTGGTGGCCCTGCACCCCAAGGACAAGCCCCTGTGGCGGGAGACCTGGCGGGAGACCTGGCCCGACATCGACATGGAGGACGACGGCATCTTCGAGGTGGCCGACGTCCAGCTCGACGTCATGGAGACGCCCGGAGTCACGCCCGGCGGCGTGTCGCTCTACTCCGAGGGTCTCAAGGCCGTCTTCACCGGCAAGGCCCTGCAGGCCGACGGCCCCGGCAAGCTCGGCGGCGAATACCCCGCCCTGGCCGACCAGCTCACCTCGATCGGCGGGCGGCTGTTCACGCTGCCGGCCGAGACGCGGGTGCTGCCCGTCCACGGTGACGAGGTCACGGTCGGCGACCTTGAGCCGCACTTCGACGACTGGGTGTCCGGCTCGCTGACCAGGAGCACCACCGAGCCCGAGAGCGAGGGGCCGCTCAGCGACGGCACCAAGATCTCCGGCATCTCGCTCAGCCCGGGCGACGACTAGGTGCAGGGGCAGCTTCCGCTCGAAGGGATGCCGCGGCGGCTCTATTCGTGCACGCCGTCGCGGTTGAACACCTGGCTCGACTGCCGCCGCCGCTACCGGTTCACCTATCTGGACCGGCCGCAGCCCTCCAAGGGCCCGGCGTGGGCGCACAACAGTGTGGGCGCGAGCGTCCACAACGCGCTGGCGGGGTGGTGGCGCGAGCCGTACGAGCGCCGCACGCCGCTGACGGCCGCCGTCCTGCTCACCAACGGGTGGATCACCGAGGGGTTCAGGGACGCCGAGCAGTCGGGGCGGTGGCTGGGCAGGGCCCGCGACCTCGTGTCCGGATATGTCGCGACTCTGGATCCTTCGGACGACCCGGTCGGCGTCGAGCGCACCGTCGCCACGCGGACCAAGGTCATCGCGCTGTCCGGCCGCATCGACCGGCTCGACCGGCGCGGTGACGAGCTGGTGGTCGTCGACTACAAGACCGGCCGCCGTCCGCTCACCCAGGACGACGCCCGCTCCTCGCTGGCCCTGGCCACCTACGCCGTGGCCGCCTCGACCATGATGCGCACCCCGTGCCGCACGGTCGAGCTGCACCACCTGCCCACGGGCGAGATCGTCGAGTGGCGCCACACCGAAGAGTCGCTGGCCCGCCACATCGCGCGCGCGGAAGAGATGGCCATGGAGGCCGCCGAGGCCGACGACCGCTACCGCGAGGCCGTCGCCACGCCGCAGGGCGCCCGGCGTGCGCCCGCCGACCGGCAGCCAGTCGGGCCCGCACAGGTGCCCGCCGACGTCGACAAGCTGTTCGCGCCCAACCCCGGGCCCATCTGCTCCTGGTGCGACTTCCGCCGCCACTGCCCCGAGGGCCAGGCGGCCGGTCCTGATCGCCAGCCCTGGGACGGCCTCGCCGAGTGACGGGGCCTTTCAGGCGGCGGTCTTCGGCCAGCGGCGGGGGTCGGTGAGGCCCTTGAGTCCCTTGCCGACGTCGTAGCCCGCCGCGCCGAGGCGTTCGCGCGCGCCCTGCAACATGTGGCGCGTGGCGGGCATGAAGGCCAGGTCGTGCACGGGCTCGGGCAGCGAGTTCAGCCCCAGCCTGAACGCCTTCAGCGCGGCCGTCACCGTGGCCTGCGGCACCTCGGGCAGCAGGCCGTACATCCGCCTGGCCCAGTCGGGCAGCGTGTAGTAGCACAGCGCGCCGAACGGGAAGTAGACCGGCTTGCCGGGTGACAGCAGGCGCAGCTCGCGCGGCAGCTTCGGCCACAGCAGGAACCGCACGGCCGACACCGCCTCCGGCGTCACCCGCAGCTGAGGGCGTACCTGCTTGAAGTAGGCCGCCAGCTCCGCGCACGAGCCCGGCACGTCCTCGGGGTGCAGCCCCACGTACCTGGCGCTCCTGCGCTGCTCGCGCAGGTAGCGGTCGGCCTGCCGCTCGGTGAGCCCGAGCCCGCCGCGCCTGGCCACCTCCAGGTACGACGACACCTCCGCGCAGTGCACCCACAGCAGCAGCTCGGGATCGTCCACCCGGTGCGTCCTGCCCGTCTCGGGATCGCGGATGCGCAGCGTTCTGTGGATGCCGCGCACCCGGCGGCCGATCTCGTCGGCCTCCTCAGGGCTGCCGAACGTCACCCGCCCCACGAAGTCGGCCGTGCGCCGCAGCCGGCCGAACGGGTCGTCCTGGAAGTCCGAGTTCTGCCAGACGCCGAGCATCGCCAGCGGGTGCAGCGCCTGCAGCATCAGGCCGCGTACGCCGCCCACCCACATCGACCGGTCGAGATGCACCTGCCAGGTCGCGCTCTGGGGCGGCTGAACGACGAGGTCGGTCATAGTGAACGAAGGATTACACGGCGCTGGACCTGGTGTCCAAAAAGTGCTTCTCGGCCGCGTTCCAGAACCTCACCAGCGCCGCCGCCGTCGTCTCCGGCGCCTCGACGGCGGGGGAGTGCACCGCGCCAGGCACGACCACGCAGTCGGCGCCGAGCTGGGCCGCCATGTCCGACTGCGCGTCGGGGGGCCAGCCGTCGTCGTGCTCGCCGTACAGGACCAGCGTGGGGATCTCGATCTCGCGCAGCTCGTCGGTACGGTCGCGCGTCGTCAGCACCTGCTCGGCCATGCGCGACAGCCCGACGGGGGAGTTGGCCAGCAGCCGCTTGCGCAGGAAGTCGACGATGTCGTCGGGAACGTCGTTGGCCAGTGCCTCCGGCTCGAACCTGGAGCGCCAGACATGTTCGAGGCCCAGCGTGGGGGCCTCCTCCATGATCTTCCTGCCGGCGTTGGCCCGCCTGCCCTCGATCGGGCCCGGGCCCGAGCTCATCAACGTGAACGAGGCGAACTTCGTCCGCCCGTCGATCACCGCCTCCCGCGCCACCAGGCCACCGAACGAGTGGCCCACCAGGTGGACCGGGTCGCCGTCACCCACCACCTGGGCCAGCGCGTCGACGTCGGCGCCCAGGGCCGCGCACGTGTAGGCGGCCGGGTCGTCGGGGCCCGGGGTCTCGTACTGGCCGCGCAGGTCGATCGCCACCACCCGGCGGCCCGACTGGGCCAGCGTCATCAGGACCGCGATGAAGTCCTCCTTGCTGCCCGTCAGCCCGGGGACCAGGAGCGCGGGCCAGCGCTCAACCACACCACTGACCGGCACCGCCTCCAGGGCCGCGAACGTGCCCTGTGGCGTCTCGATCTTCTGTGGTGCAACGCCAGGAGGCAGGTCGAGGAATCGCGGCGTACTCACGTGGGGCAACAATACCCAGAGGTCAGCGCCTCGACACCGGCATGCCGACGACGCCGGTGCGAGTCCTGACCGCTTGCGCCGAATGCCCGGATCGCCCCGCTAAGAGGAAAAGCGCCGCACCCGCTCCTGAAACGCCCCCACAGCCCGCCTCAGCCCTGAGAGCCCTCCACCCACCGCTGACCGCACCCGGACACGCCAGCGTCCCCCACAGCCCCGCACACGCCCTCCCTGGCCGCCCTCGGGCGCGCGGAACGCGCCCCTTCGGGCCCCCGCACGCGCCGAAGGCGTGCCGCCGGATGACCCCGTTCCCGCCGGAGGGCCCGGACGCGCGGAAGGCGCGCACCCACTGCGGGGTGCGCGCCTTCCTCGGTGCGTGCGGGTCAGCCGGCGCGGCGGCGGTTGCCGCCGCCACCGCCGCCACGGGGCTGGCGGCGCTGCTGCTTGCGCTCGGTGGCGGCCGACGGCGCGATGTCGTCGTCGTCCGTGGCCAGGTCGGGTGACTGGAAGATCACCGCGAACGGGCTCGGCGGGATGATCCGCTCCGGCTCCTTGCGCGGGGCCGGGGCCGGCGGCGTCGCCATGAAGCTCGGCTCGGGGTCGGACCACTCGGGCGCGGCCCTGCGCTCCTGCACCTGCTCGCGGGCAGCCTCGCGCGGGCGCTCCCGCACCGGCTCGCTCGCGGGAGCGACCTGCCGGGAAGCCTCACGCGACCCGGACGGCTCGGCGACCGGCGCGGCGGCCTCGACGGTCTCCGGCTCGGCGGCGACCCTGCGGGCCCGCGTGCGCCGCGCCGGCGCCTCCGCCTCCTCGTCGGCCGTCTCGGCGGGACGGCGTACGCGGGTGCGCTTGGGCGCCTCCGCCACCTCCTCCGCCTCGGCGGCGCTGCGACGGACCCGGGTGCGCCTGGCCGGCGCCTCGGGGGCGTCGGCGAGCGCCTGCTCGATGGCCGTGGAGGCGGCGCCCCTGCGCGTACGTGCGCGCCTGGACTCGCCAGCGGCCTCGATCTCGTCCGTCGTGAAGATCGCCGGAGTCTCCTCCGCGTTGTCGTTCACGCGGCTGTTCGGGGGGCTGTCCACGGGCTCGACCTCCGGCCTGTCGACGGATGCGGTCTCTGCCAGCTCCTTGCCACCGCGCGTACGGCGGCGCTGGCGCGGCGTACGGGCGGGACGCTCCTCGCGCTCGTCCCTGCGCCGCCCGCCACGCGTACGGATCCGGCCGGTCTCACCGAGGTCCTCGATGCGCTCGGCCGACAGCCCCGCCCGCGACCGGCTGGCGTGCGGCAGCACGCCCTTGGTGCCCTCGGGGATGTTGAGCTCGGAGTAGACGTGCGGCGAGGTCGAGTAGGTCTCCTCGGGCTCCGCGAACTCCAGGCCGAGCATCTGGTTGATCATCTTCCAGCGGGTCAGCTCCTCCCACTCCACGAACGTGACCGCGATGCCCGTGCGCCCGGCCCGGCCGGTGCGGCCGATGCGGTGCACGTAGGTCTTGTCGTCCGTGGGGCAGTCGTAGTTGACCACGTGGGTGACGTCGTCGATGTCGATGCCGCGCGCCGCCACGTCGGTGGCGACCAGCACGTCGATCTTGCCGTTGCGGAACGCCCGCAGCGCCTGCTCCCGCTGGCCCTGACCGAGGTCGCCGTGGACGGCCGCGACCGCGAAACCACGCGTGTCGAGCTGCTCGGCGACCATGTCACAGGCCCGCTTGGTCTCGCAGAAGACCATCGTGAGCCCGCGGCCATCCGCCTGCAGCAGGCGGGAGAGGATCTCGATCTTGTCCATCCGGTGCGTGCGCCACACGATCTGGCGTACCTGCGGCGTGGTCTCGCCCTCGCCGCTCTCCAGCTCGGCGCGTACGTGCGTCGGACGGTTGAGGTATTTGCGCGACAGCGCGACGATCTCGCCCGGCATCGTGGCCGAGAACAGCATCGTCTGCCGCTGCGCCGGGATGAGCTTGAAGATGCGCTCGATGTCGGGCAGGAAGCCCAGGTCGAGCATCCGGTCGGCCTCGTCGAGCACGAGCGAGGTGACCTGGCTCAGGTCGAGGTGCTTCTGCTTGACCAGGTCGAGCAGCCGGCCCGGGGTGCCGACGATGACGTCGACGCCTGCCTTGAGCGCCTCGATCTGCGGCTCGTACGCCCGGCCGCCGTACACGGTCAGAACTCGGGAGCCGAGCTTGCCCGCGGCGGTCACGAGGTCTTCGCTGACCTGCACGGCCAGCTCGCGGGTCGGTACGACGACCAGCCCGCGGGGCTTCTTGCGGTTCTTGCGCGGCTTGCCGATGCTCTGCAGCATCGCGATGCCGAACGCGTAGGTCTTTCCCGTGCCCGTGCGTGCCTGACCGATCAGGTCCTGGCCGCTCAGTGCGAGCGGGAGTGCCATCTCTTGGATGGGGAACGGTGTGACGATGCCCTCGGTCTCGAGGGCATCGGCGATCTCTGGTGTGACTCCGAGGTCTCGGAAAGTCGTCAGCGTGGCCTGCCTCAGTCTCAAATGAAGGCGGGCCTGCCGGGACCGACGGGCGGAAAACAGCCCCCGTGTCGTGGGTCCTCGCGGTAGAGCCAGCCCTCTCGCGTCATCAGCGACCGCGCACCCGGGGAATCGGGGGTTATCGGGTCATCAACCCGAATTAACACAGTGCGGTCGCACTTTCACAGAGCAGTGTACTCGATACCACAACGCTGACAGAGCTTGCGTATGTTCCCGAGATTTGGCCGAAGTACGCTGCCTTCCATGAAGGAGTCTCCTGGAGTCGTCGACCTGCTCGGTGTGCTGGCGTACGCGGAGCTCAGTGCGTACGCCCGCATGACCGAGGACGCCGCCACGCTGGCACCCACGCTGGCCGACCGCGCGGCGCTCAGCGAGCTGGCCGTCACCGAGTACGCCCACTTCCGCCTCCTGCGCGACCGGCTGGCCGAGCTCGGGGCCGATCCCGACGACGCCATGTCCCCTTTCGTGGACGCGCTGGACGCCTGGCACGCACAGACCCGGCCGGCCGACTGGCTGCAGGCGCTGGTCAAGACATACGTGGGGGAGGGCATCGCGCTCGACTTCTACCGGGAGGCCGCCCGCCACCTCGACCCGTCCATCGCCTCCCTGGTCGACGAGGTCCTGGTGGACGAGGAACGTTCCCGCTTCGCGGTGGAGGGGGTGCGGGCCGGCATCGCCGCCGACCCGACGGCGGCCGGCCGCCTCGCCCTGTGGGCCCGCCGCCTGGTGGGCGAGGCTTTGAGCCAGGGCCAGCAGGTGGCCTCGGTGCGGCCCGAGCTGGCGTTGCTGCTGATGGAGTCGCAGGCCGAGGAACACGCCGACATCTCCCGCCTCTTCGCCAAACTTACGGAGGCCCACAACAAACGCATGGCCGCCCTAGGCATCTGACCCCGCACCCCACCACCCCCCGCGACACCGCCCCTGGCGCCCAGCCCGCACTTGGGGGTGCGGGTTCCGGCGTGACCGCCCGCACTTCTGGGTGAGGTTCCGCATGATCGCTCGTAATCCCGGGGTGGGGGTTCCGGCCTGATCGCCCGCACTCTGTGCCGTGGTTCGCGTGGCCGTCCGGAACTTCAAGGATCGGTCCCTGGCGTGCACCCGGCTCACCGGCCAGCTCCCCTCCGCGGCGTGGGGCGGGGGCCGGTCGGGCCTTCTCGCCCCCTAGGAAGTGGGTCGAAAGGGTGGTGGAGGTTGGGCGGGTGGGGGGTTTCGGGAGGGTTGGGTGGCTTGTGGGAGGTGGGGTTGCGCTAACCGGCGGCACGCGGCGCGGAAGGGTTGTACCGTGCCGACATGAGGGCCTCGCGCCGCTACGGCAGTTCCTTGACGAGATGTGGGCCGAACCGCTGGGTATCCCGCGCTGTGCTGCGAAGGGAGAGCGCGGCCTGTCCGGCTGCGGAGCCGGGCCGGGCATGTGTCCCCCGCCCCCGCCGCCCCCGCGGTTGCCTCTTCCGCCGCTCCCCCCGCACCTGACCACCACCCGGCAACCGATCCGACCCCACCGGACGTCTTCCGGCGGCCGGGCTGAACGGTACGGACCGCCGCCCGGTGACCAGGTAGACGAAGGCCCTGCGCATGACGGGTGAAGGGCCCATCCGTGTGCTGCTTCGGCCGACGCCCACGCATGCGCCGGACAACCGTCGTGGTCGTCGCGATCGTGCCGTGGCCCGAGGTCGTCGGTCTGCGTGAGGGGGAGCCGGGACGAGCAGAGGACGGCCCTGGGCGAATCCGACCTACGGCCGGTCACGCGCATCGGACGCACCCTGCCTGCCGGCATGCCCGATGCGGCAGGCACATGTGGCCTGCGAAGCGGCGAGCGATGGAGGTCGGGGAAGGGTACGGCTCGGGCGGCCGTACCCTTCGCCTACAGACTCAGAGCGTGCCGCCGAAACCGACGGGGCGGGACTCGTCCTCCCCGATCTCGATGAACCCGAGCGAGGCCACCGGCACCACGACTCGCCTGCCCTTGACGTCGGTCAGGGCGAACACGCCGCCGCGATCGACGGACAGGGCGTTTCTGATCTCCTGCTCCACCTGGTCGGCGGAGAGGTCGGTCTCGACAACGAGTTCGCGGTGTACGGAGCGTACGCCGATCTTGACTTCCATGGTGGCTCCCTAGATGACGGGCTGGCTCACTTTCATCGTGGCCGGTCGGCCCCCCGAAAACGACGAATGATCGCGCCCAGCGAACGGGTTATGCCGTACGCGGAAAACCGCTGATGCCCCGCCACGCGAGCCGGGCCATGAGCTGCTCGGCCGCGTCCTTGGGGATGGAGCCGTGGGTGGTGACCCAGTAACGGGCGCTCACCTCGGCCATGCCGACCAGGCCCACACCGAGGAGATGGGCCTCGTCGCTGGTGCACCCGGTGTCCTCCTGGATCAGCTCGCTGACCATCTCCGCGCACTCCTGCAGCGACCGTTCGACCCGCTGCCGCACCGGCGCGACGTTGCGCAGGTCGGACTCGAAGACCAGCCGGAACGCCTCGCCCTGGGTGGAGACGAAGTCGAAGAACGCGCTGAACGTGGCCTGCACGCGCAGTTTGTTCTCCTGCGTGGAGGCCAGCGCCTCGCGGCAGCGGTTGACCATGTCGTCGACATGGAGGTCGAGCAGCGCGAGATAGAGCTCGAGCTTGCCGGGGAAGTGCTGGTAGAGCACGGGCTTGCTGACCCCGGCCCGGTCGGCGATCTCGTCCATGGCGGCCGCGTGATAGCCGTTCTCCACGAACACTTCCTGCGCGGCGCTCAGGAGCTGCCTGCGTCGGGCCAGGCGGGGCAGCCGGGTGCCCCGGGGCTTGGCATCCGGGGTTGCTGTCACGCGGGTCTCCATTGGTCTCTCAGCGAACTGTGCGGACATCCTACGTGCGGCCGGGCGCCGGCGTCGGCCGCAGCCGTCCGTCTTCGACCCCTTTCGCGCAGGTCACCGCCGCCGGGCCGGGGCTCAGCGGTAGTCGTCGTCGTCGAGCTCCACCACGCGGTCCTGGTCGGCCCCGTCGGCGGGGTCGACGTCGAGCGGCAGCTCCCTGCGCAGCCGCCCGGCGCTCTGGAGCATCTCGCGCTGCTGCTCGATCGCGTCGGCCTCAGGCGTCTCGATCGACAGCTCTTCCTCTTCGTCGATGTGCGGGCCCTCGTTCCCGCGAATGTCCATCTCCGACATCTTCGGCCCCCTTCTCGGTGTGGACGGAAACCAGACTACGCCCGGCGGAAAAGGTCGCCGTGCTTCTCCACTCTGGCGAGTACGTCGGACGCGGTGAACACCAGGTCGTCGGGGTGTTCGCAGCCCTCCACCTCTTTCCAGGTGAGCGGCGTCGACACGGTCGGCCGGTCCTTGGCCCGCAGCGAGTAGGGCGCCACGGTGGTCTTGGCCGGGTTGTTCTGCGACCAGTCGATGAACACCTTGCCGGGCCGCGCCTTCTTCGTCATCACGCTGACGACCTGGTCGGGGTGCTCCTTCTCCAGAAGCTGGGCCAGCCTCTTGGCGTACGCGGACGGCTCCTCGCGGCAGTCCCAGTCCGCGTACAGCTGCATGCCCTTGCTGCCGCTGGTCTTCGGCAGCGCGGTGAGCCCCTCGGCCTTCAGCACCTCGCGCAGCATGAGCGCCACCCGCGTGCACTCGACGATGGTGGCGGGCGGGCCAGGGTCGAGGTCGAACACCAGCGTGTCGGGCGGCAGCGCCTCCCCGTCGTCGTCCACGCGCCATTGGGGGACGTGCAGTTCGAGTGCGGCGAGGTTGGCGTAGTAGACGAGGGTGGGCAGGTCCTCGACGACGGCGAAGTCGATGGTCTCGCGGTTCTTGGTGCTGCCGGGCGCGGGCAGGTTGACGCGCCTGACCCAGTCGGGGGTGTGGTCGGGGGCGTTCTTCTCGAAGAAGGACTGTCCCGTCACGCCGTTGGGGAAGCGCTTGACGGTCAGGGGACGGCCCTGGAGGTGCGGCAGCAGGACGGGGGCGATGCGGCTGTAATAGTCGATGATCTCGGCCTTCGTGAACCCGTTGTCGGGATAGAGGACCTTGTCCAGGTTGCTCAGGGTGAGCTCGCGCCCGTCGACTTTGACCGGCACCTTCATCGCGTCACCTCCGCGGGGAGTTTGTCGGGGCGCAGGCCACGCCACACGGGGTGTCGCAACCGCTGTTCGTCGGTCCACATCGTGTAGGCCACCTCCCCTACGAGATCGGGCCTAACCCATCGATTTCGCCACGGCACCGGGTTCGCGAACGGGCTGTGAGGCACCTCCAGCGGGCGCAGCATCGCGTACAGGTCGTCCAGCACGGGCTCGGTGAAGCCGGTGCCGACGTGCCCCACGTACGTCAGCCCCCGCTCCGTGAACACCCCCACGAGCAGCGAGCCGATCCCGCCCGCGCGTCGCCCCTTGCCCGGCTTCCAGCCGCCGATGACGACCTCACGGGTGGTGAGGTTCTTGACCTTGACCCACCAGGGGGAGCGGACGCCGGGGCGGTAGGGGGAGTCGAGTCGCTTGGCGACCACGCCTTCGAGCCCCTGTTCAGAGGTGGCGGTGAGCAGGTCGGATTCGCCGGGGAAGTAGGGGGGAGCGCCGACGTCCAGCTCGTCGAGCAGGGCTCTGCGGTCGCGGTACGGCAGGTCGAACAGCGGCATGCCGTCGAGGTAGAGGAGGTCGAAGGGCAGGTACGTGACGGGGTAGCGCTTGAGCACGGCCGGCTCTGGGTCGGTGAGGTGCATGCGGTGCTGGAGGCGGATGAAGCTGGGCCTGCCGCGCGGGTCGAGTGCCACGACCTCGCCGTCGATCACCGCGTTCTTGATCCCGAACCCAGATATTTCCGGATAGCGGCGGGTGTACTCGGCTCCGTGCCTCCCCGTCACCCGTACCCCGCCGTCGAGGTGGATGAGGGCGCGGATGCCGTCCCACTTGACCTCCAGGCCGTACTGGTCGCGATCGGAGGGTAGCTCCCCGGGCACGGCGAGCATCGGTTCGACCGGGTATGGCATTGCTTGCCCCATGACGGGTATGTGCCCCATGGTGGGCCGTTGAGAGCTGAGGAGTGACCATGCGCAGCATCTGGAAAGGTGCGATCTCCTTCGGTCTGGTCACGATCCCGGTCAAGCTGTACTCCGCGACCGAGCAGAAGGACGTCAGCTTCCACCAGGTCCACCGCGAGGACGGCGGCCGCATCCGCTACAAGCGCGTCTGCACCCAGGACGGCGAAGAGGTGCCCTACTCCGACATCGCCAAGGGCTACGAGCTGGCCACCGGCGAGATGGTGGTGCTCACCGACGAGGACTTCGAGGACCTGCCGCTGAGCAGCTCGCGCAGGATCGACGTCCTGCAGTTCGCGCCCGTCGAGCAGATCGACCCCATCTACTTCGCCAAGTCGTACTACCTGGAGCCCGACGCGCAGGGCGCGAAGCCGTACGTGCTGCTGCGCAACGCCCTGGAGAGCTCAGGGCAGGTCGCCGTCGTCAAGGTGGCCCTGCGCCAGCGCGAGTCGCTGGCGACGCTGCGGGTCCGCGACGGCGTCTTCGTCCTGGAGACCATGCTCTGGCCGGACGAGATCCGCGTCCCCGACTTCCCGTTCCTCGAGGAGGACATCGAGGTACGCCCCCAAGAGCTCAAGATGGCCGAGTCCCTCATCGCCACCATGGAGTCGGACTTCGACCCGAGCGAGTACCACGACACCTACCGCGAGGCGTTGCAGCAGGTCATCGAGGCGAAGGTGGCCGGCAAGGAGGTCATCCCCGCCCAGGAGGAAGAGGAGGCCAAGCCCGCCGTGGACCTCATGGCGGCGCTGCGGGCCAGCGTGGAGGCCGCCAAGCGGGAACGCGAGGGCTCCTCCGCCAAGCCCAGGAAGGCGTCCGGCAAGTCGAAGGACTCCAAGGAGAAGGAGTCGAAGGAGGAGGAGAAGGCTCCGGCCAAGCGCAAGACCCGCAAGTCGGCCTGAACCAGCGCATCCCAGGCCCTTGGCCGACTCACCTGGGGCACAATCCCCTGGTGATTCGTACACGCTTATCCGCGCTGTCCCTCGCGTTGCTTCTGCCCGTCTCCGGCTGCGCGCTCGTCGACGTGGCCCTCGGTGGTTACCGGGCCACCATGCCGGGTGAGTCCATGGAAACGACGATCAGGATGGGGTCGCTCCTGACGGTCAGCCAAGCCGACGACTACGCGCCCCGGACCGGCGACATCATCATCTACCGCACGCCCGAAGGCTGGGCCGGCACCGTCGCGGGTAAGCGGCGCGTGGGGCGGGTCATCGGCGTACCGGGGAGCACGGTGAAGTGCTGCGTCACCGGTGGGCTGCTGGAGCTGAACGGCAAGCCGCTGGAAGAGCCCTATGTGACGATTCGCCCTTCCTCCCGCGTGGAGTTCGACATCCGTGTACCGCAGGGTCGCCTCTGGATCATGAACGACCACCGCCACGTCGCCAAGGACTCCCGCTACGGCTGATGCCCGCAGTGCTCCGGCTTTCAGGCCGGGGGTGAAGCGGGTCGTCCCGCGTGGCGGGGCAGGGAGGGGTGGATCGCCGTCAAGGTGATTCACCGTGTGCCTGGTCGGTGGTGAGCGCGGTCTCAAGCAGGTGCACGATCTGGGAGTTCAGGGATCGCCGCTCGGTTTCGGCGCGGGCGGCCACCTGGGCGTGCACGTTCTCGGGAAGCCGGAGCGTAATCCTGATTATGACATCATTGTAGTGTCAGGCTGGGTATGATCGGAGCGTGCAGCTCCGGTACAACGTCCGCCTCTACCCGACCCCGGGCCAGCAGACCGCGCTGGCGCGAGCGTTCGGGTGCGCGAGGGTGGTGTTCAACGATGGGCTGCGCGCACGGCAGCAAGCCCGCGCGGCCGGTCTGCCGTACATCTCGGACGGCGAACTGTCCAAGCGCATCATCACCGAGGCGAAGAAGACGCCGGAGCGGTCCTGGCTGGGCGAGGTGTCGGCGGTCGTGCTCCAGCAGGCGCTGGCCGACCTGAACACCGCCTACCGCAACTTCTTCGCCTCGGTGTCCGGCAAGCGGAAAGGGCCGAAGCTCGCCCCGCCCCGGTTGCGGTCCCGCAAGGACAACCGGCAGGCGATCCGCTTCACCCGCAACGCCCGCTTCCAGGTCACGGCGGGCGGGAAGCTGCGCCTGCCGAAGATCGGCGACGTCACGGTGCGCTGGTCGCGCCGCCTGCCGTCCGAGCCCTCCAGCGTGACGGTGGTCAAGGACGCGGCGGGCCGCTACTTCGCCTCGTTCGTGGTCGAGGCCGCCGAGCAGCCGCTGCCGCAGACGGCCGCCGAGGTCGGGATCGATCTCGGGCTGACGCATTTCGCGGTGCTGTCGGACGGCCGGAAGGTCGGCAACCCCCGGTTTCTGCGCCGCGCCGAACGCCGGTTGCGTAAGGCGCAGCAGGCCCTGTCCCGCAAGACGGCAGGGTCGAACAACCGCGCCAAGGCCGTGGTCAAGGTGGCCCGCGCCCACGCTCGGGTGGCCGACGCGCGCCGGGACTTCGCGCACAAGCTCTCCACGCAGATCATCCGTGACAACCAAGCGGTGATGGTGGAGGACCTGTGCGTGAAGGGCTTGGCCCGCACCCGGCTGGCCAAGTCCGTGCACGACGCCGGATGGTCGGCGTTCGTGACCATGCTGGAGTACAAGGCCGCCCGGTACGGCCGCACCCTGGTGAAGATCGACCGCTGGTTCCCCAGCAGCAAACTCTGCTCGGCATGCGGGACGGTCGCCGAGTCCATGCCGCTGAACGTCCGGTCGTGGACCTGCCCCTGCGGGACGGTCCACGACCGGGACGTCAACGCCGCCAACAACATCCTCGCCGCCGGACGGGCGGAGAGGCGAAACGCCTGCGGAGGGACCGTAAGACCCGCCGCCTAGCGGAGGGCAGGACCCGGTGAAACAGGAAGCCACAGAGGTGCCGCACACGCGGCACGGGCTGAATCCCCGGCCTTCAGGCCGGGGAGCGCGTCAATACATGGACTCTCCTGGGTGGTGGTGGTGGCGGCGGAACCATCGGGGTCACCGATGTGGAAGGCGTCGTCACCAAGATCGACCCACCGGCGCAGCAATAGCCGGCCGCCCGCCGGTAACCGACCTCACGGCCTCCCCGCCGGGCCGCCCGGCGTGACCGGCCGCCCGGCGTGACCGGCCGCCCGGCGTGACCGGCCGCCCGGCGTGACCGGCCGCCCGGCGTGGCCGGTCACACGGCGTGACCGGCCGCCCGGCGTGGCCGGTCACACGGCGTGACCGGTCTCACGGCGTGCCCCGCTGCCCGGCCGACCCGGTGCGCTTTCGTGCGGCACCGCCATCGCATGGTGGCCACTCCCTCTCTGGACAGAATCCGCGGCCCTCGCAGGTGCTGCCTGGGCGGCGCTCCTCGCCCCTGTAGACGTCGCCTGGCGGACGGTGCTTCCCGCATCCGCTCCAGGGCCCTTACGGCCTTGTCGGAGCGTGCTCGCTGCCCTGCGCGCCCTGGGGGCTTGCCCCGTACCGTCGCCGCCTGCCCCCGGGCGTTGCTCAAAGGGACATATCAGCTTAATTCGCGTTATTTCATTTGATAGGAGTTTAATGCAAGCAATAAGATTCTTAATGCAGAGCAAAATGGAGGCGCTTCTGTTTGCCCGCTCATCCGCCGGAAATGACACTTCGTGGATGACTCTTCAGCAGGCGTCCAAGACATGTTTCCGGGTAATCCGGAGACGTCGAGAACGGGGCAATCGATCCTTTAGGGGGAAAACGCAATGCCCAAGCTCAAGAGTGTTATCGCGGGCCTCGCCATCAGCACTGCGCTGACCGGCGGCGTGGTCAGCGCCGGCGCCGCCACCACTTCGGCGAGCGCCGACGCGGCCACGCAGATCAGCACCGGCAACTCGGTTCTCGCCGGCTGCGGCGGCTGGGCCTGGCGTCGCTGCGGCTGGGGCTGGGGACACCGTCGTCACCACCACCACCGTCTGAGGGTGAAGGTCAGGATCCACAACCGCAACGTCAACCGCAACCGCGAGCACCGCGACCACCACCACCACGACCGCCGTGTCCAGCCGCCTGCGGCCGCTGAGGCGACGGAGCGTTGATCTGACCGTGTGACAATGGCGTAGGAATTGGATTTCCTCGTCTCCACGGGAATCAAAGTGAGGGCTCTCCCGGCAGCGCCGGGGAGCCCTCGCTTTCTCGTTTCCGGCGGGTTTCATGTTGGTGGGCGTTTCGGTGTTGTGCTGATTTCGTGGTCGCGTGGGAAATGACCCGGCTCTGATGAGCCTCCAGCTGTGCGGGCCTGTGCCTGCACGGTTTTGTGCTGGTCGCGGGGCGTTGAGGCCGCTTCCAGTGGTGGCGAGATCCTGCGGCTCGATCGCCGGCCACTCATGGCTGCCCAGGGGATCGGTCGCCGCATGCTGTGGCAGGGGGATCGGCGGCTGGGAGCACGGGGTCGGGCTCAAGGTAGGAGAGCGGTGGACAAGGCCGAGCGCTGAATGCTCGGCCCTTGGAGCGGCATGGGTGGAGCGGTGAAGAGCGTTCCTCGGTGCGGACTGCGCTGGGCGACTCCTGGGGTGGGTCTGTGCTGTGGACAGGGCTGTGCTGTGGGTCGGGCGCCGGGCTGACGGTCGTGCTGGGTGGTGTCCCAGGAGCTGTGCTGGGCGGGGACGGGCGGCCCAGGGCGGGGTTGCCGGGGTGGGGATGTGCGGGTGAGGTGCCGGCTGGGGGAGGGCGCGCCGGTGGGGTGCCGGTCGAGGGAGGGGTTCGTGGTGGGGTGACAGTGCTGTGGGGATGAGGAGTGCCCGTATTCGGTGGGATGGCCACTGCCCTCGGTGTCGAGGGCGGTGGGCGCCTCCCGGTGAATACGGGCACTCCCTTAGCTACGGCTTGAGTTCATCGCATGGGCGGACTCGTCAGCCGAGGGTCACCACCGACGGTCGTGCCGGTCGTGGTTGTCGTTGCGGTTGTAGTTCCGGTTGACGATGACGACGCGGACCCGGCCGACACCGTGGTGCCGGTGGCCCCACCTCTTCCAGGGCTTCCAGCCCCAGCCGCAGCGGCGGGGACGCCAGCCGCAGCCGTGTCCGGCCAGGACGGAGGTGCCGGTGCTGATCTGGGTCGCGGCGTTGGCGCTCGCGCTGGTGGTGGCCGCCCCTACGCTGACCACACCGCCCGTGAGAGCGGTGCTCATGGCGAGGCCGGCGATAACACTCTTGAGCTTGGGCATTGCGGTTTCCCCCTAAAGGATCGATTGCCCCGTTCGCGGATATAGCTAGCAATTCATCCGCACCATGGATATTTCCCGGCGAAAGCAGAAGAAACGGACATTGTCCGCTCTTTTCCGAGTCCAGTGCTTCTCATGACTTGGCAGGGCCCATGGAGCACTGGAGAAAGGCGTGCTGTGCATGCGTATGGCGCCGGTCAGGGTCAGGGGGGCGGTGAAAGGGAGGGGGATGCGGAGGGCGCAGGAGAATGCACGGGGATGGAAGGGGCGTACGAACATCGTCAGTGGCTGGACGTACGAGATCCCGGCCGCTGGTGCGGCCGGGAAATGACGCAGCGAGGGCCTCCCGGTGGATGCCGGGAGAGCCCTCGCCAGAATTGCCGTGGAGACGAGGAGAAACGGACCTCAGGCCGAACCGCGCGTGAAACGCGGGCCGTCCCCGAGAACTCCTTGCGCCATCAAAGCACGGTCATTCACTACCAGGTGCGGTTGTTGTTGTGGTCGTGGTGGTGGTGGCGGTGGCGGGGGCCGTTGTCGTTCACGTTGTCGTTGTGGACGACGACGCAGATCTCGCCGCGGTGGCGCCGGTGGCCCCAGCCCCAGCCGCCCCAGCCGCCGCCCCAGCCGCCGTGGTGCCTGTTGCAGCGCTGGTGGTGACGGTTGTGGTGACGACGGTGGCCCCAGCCCCAGCCCCAGCCGTCGTCCATGAGGACGGACGTGCCGTTGCTGACCTGCGTGGTGGCGTTGGCGGCGGACGTGGCCGCGCCCACGCCCACCATGCCGCCGGTCACCGCCGTGCTGATGGCGAGGCCTGCGATAACACTCTTGAGCTTGGGCATTGTGTTTCCCCCTAAAGGATCGATTGCCCCGTTCTCGGCCGTTTCCTAATTACCGGAAACAGATCTTGGACGGCTGCTGAAGGCTCATCCGTCGAATGTCATTTCCGTGCCGATGGACGGGCAAACGGCGACGACCCCATTTTGCTCTGCATTAACAATCTTATTGCTCGCATTACATAATTATCAAATGAAATGAGATGATATGTCCGATTCGACGGCATATCGAGCCGAGACCGCAGGTGGCAATGGGCGGCTCACGGGCTGTCGGCCGCGCCCGAGTTGCCATTCGCGATGTCGTACGCATGCGGCGTTCTCGCGCGCGGAGATGAATTTCCGCGAGCGCGAGAAAAGCCGCGACGCCGGGCCCGATAAATGCCGCTCATTGTGCTGAGGCCGGCCGGATGCACCGATTGAGGTGATGCGTGCGCGGCTGCTCGCAATTTCGAGCGTCGTGCGGGCGCGGCGGCGGCCATCGTGGTGTGAGGGATGTCCCCCGGAGATGTCTGCCGCTCTACGTGGTCCCCGTGCGCGACACCCGACCGCCACTCGCCGTTAACGGTGAGTGGCGTAGGTGTCACGCTGGGTACCGTGATGCTTTCCGAGCGTGTGCGCCATAAACGGCGAACGGCGGCTTTTGCCGGAAGCTTGGGCTGCCAAGAGATCGCTTAGAGATCTATAGCGCGAAATATCCCGATAAGTCCGGATCGGGGTGGGCGGCAAGGCATGGGAGTGGGGCGCCACCTTCGTTCAGGGGCGGTGCTCGTGTGGGGTCCTCTCCGTTCGGGGAGGTGGGGGGCCGGGGGTCAGCGTCTGCCGAGTTTTTTCAGGTAGTGGCCGTAGGCGTAGCCCTTGCGGCCGATGTCCGTGCCGCGGATGTGGCGCCAGGAGCCCGTCTTCCTGCACGGGCCCCACGTACGGTCGCCTGGGTAGAGCTTGTCCAGGATGCGGCCGTTCGGCCAGGCGCGGACGTTGAGGTGCGTCTTCACTCGTACGACTCGATACGTGCATCCTGAGCGGTCGGACGCGTGCGCCGGAACGGCGCAGGCCGCCCCCGCGCACAGCGTGGCGGCGAGTAGTGCGGCGATGCGGGTGGTGAGCATGGGCGTACCCCCTGTCCTTTCCGGCCCATCTGTCCAGGAAAATCATGAAAATAACCTCGCTGTACGGAATCCAGACCCCTCCAACAAGCGATGGTTATCGTGAGAAGCAGGGGAAGAGACGTTCGAGGAACGAGGAGGAGCAGTCATGACCGCGGAGCCGGTCCCGCACTGGCCGGGAAGGATGATCGGCTCGGTGCACGTCCGGTCCACCCGTCAAGGCCCCGCGGACCAGGCGGTGTTCGTGCACGGCCTGGCCGGATCGGCGACCAACTGGACCGACCTGATGGACGAGCTCAAGGACACCGTCACCGGGCACGCCATCGACCTGCCTGGAGCAGGTTTCTCGCCGGCGCCCCCGGACGGCGACTACTCGGTGGCGGCGCACTCCAAGGCCGTAATCGAGCTGCTGGAGCACACGGGCCCCGCGCACCTGTTCGGCAACTCGATGGGCGGCGCGATCGCCGTCAGGGTCGCCGCCGCGCGCCCCGAGCTGGTCCGTACGCTCACGCTCGTCTCCCCGGCCCTGCCCGACCTGCTGCCGCGCTACGGCCCCGTGCGGGTGGCCGCCGCGGCGATACCCCGGCTGGGGGAGTGGGTGGCCGACAGACTCCGGCTGGTGCCGGTCGAGCAGCGCATCACCGCCTCCATGGCGATGGTCTGGGCCGACACGGGCGCGTGCCACCCGATCCGCCTGCGCGACGCCATAGAGGAGCAGCGCAGGCGCGACGACCTGCCGTACGCGGGCGAGGCCGTCGTAGGTTCGGCGCGCGGCATCGTCACCGAGTACTTCCGCTGGGGTGCGGACAACCTGTGGCGGCAGGCGGCCAAGGTCGAGGCGCCGACGCTGATCGTCCACGGACGCCACGACCGCCTGGTGCGCCCGGCCATGGCGAGGAAGGCGTACCGTACGTTCCGGCAGGTCAGACTGGTGCTGCTGCCGACGGCCGGCCACGTGGCGATGATGGAGACGCCGCGGGTCGTCGCGGCGGAGGCACGCCGTCTGATCGGTGAGACGCGATTGGGGAATGCCCCACTGCCCGGCTAGGTTTCACAGTGAGATGGGTCCCCTTTAAAACGGGAGCGTAGAAAGTGTCGTTGCCACCGCTGGTCGAGCCGGCCGAAGAGCTGACCGTCGACGAAGTGCGCCGCTACTCACGTCACCTGATCATTCCCGATGTGGGCATGGCGGGGCAGAAGCGGCTGAAGAACGCCAAGGTGCTGTGTGTGGGCGCCGGGGGCCTGGGCTCGCCCGCGCTGATGTACCTCGCGGCGGCGGGCGTCGGCACCCTCGGCATCATCGACTTCGACGTGGTCGATGAGTCCAACCTGCAGCGCCAGATCATCCACGGCCAGTCCGACGTGGGCAAGCTGAAGGCCGAGAGCGCCGCCGCTACCGTCCGCGAGATCAACCCGCTGGTCGACGTCGTCATCCACAACACGACGCTGTCCGTCGACAACGTGATGGAGATCTTCTCCGGCTACGACCTGATCGTCGACGGCACCGACAACTTCGCCACGCGTTACATGGTCAACGACGCCGCGGTGCTGCTCGGCAAGCCGTACGTGTGGGGTTCGATCTACCGCTTCGACGGTCAGGCGAGCGTCTTCTGGGCCGAGCACGGGCCCTGCTACCGCTGCCTCTACCCCGAGCCCCCGCCTCCCGGCATGGTGCCGTCGTGCGCCGAGGGCGGCGTGCTCGGCGTGCTGTGCGCGTCGATCGGCTCCATCCAGGTCAACGAGGCCATCAAGCTGCTGACCGGCATCGGCGACCCGCTGGTCGGCCGGCTGATGATCTACGACGCCCTTGAGATGAAGTACCGCGACGTCAAGGTCCGCAAGGACCCCGAGTGCGTGCTGTGCGGCAAGAACCCGACGCAGACGCAGCTCCTCGACGACTACGAGGCGTTCTGCGGCGCGATCTCCGACGAGGCCGCCGAGGCGGCCACCGGCTCGACGATCACGGCGCAGGAGCTCAAGGGCATGATGGACCGCGGCGAGAACATCTACGTCGTCGACGTCCGCGAGCCCAACGAGTACGAGATCGTCAACATCCCCGGCGCCACGCTGATCCCGAAGGGCGAGTTCCTCAACGGCTCGGCCCTGGAGAAGCTGCCCCAGGACAAGAAGATCGTGCTTCACTGCAAGTCGGGCGCGCGCTCGGCGGAGGCGCTCGCGGTCGTCAAGAACGCCGGTTTCTCCGACGCCGTTCACGTGGGCGGCGGCGTGCTGAGCTGGGTGAAGACGGTCGACCCGAGCCTGCCCAGCTATTAAGGGGTTTCCGCCGGGACCTCCCGGTTAAGGTCGATGCCGTGAATGCCGCCCGTCCATGGCCGATCCTCGTGGTGGCCTCCGCGCTGACGCTGATCTGCGCGGTGGCCGCCGGGGTGGCGGGCAGCGCGGCCGGCACCGAGCTGACCCGTGGGCCCACCGCGGCCGAGTTGCGCGCGGCGGCCCACCGGGAGGTGGCCGGGCGCTGGCGCACCTGGCCGGCGGGCCGCATCTTCCCTGAGACGCTGCCCTACTCCGCCGAGCAGGGCGGCCGGGAACGTGCCACCAGGATCGGCATCTCGCCGCGCACCGGCTGCGGCCGCGACGCGGTGGACGCCGCCGCGGTCAAGGCGCTGCGGCAGGCGGGCTGCAAGGGCGTGCTGCGGGCCACGTACGTCGACGCGTTGCGCGGCGTGCTCGTCACGATCGGTGTGGTGGCGCTGCGCGACGAGGCCCACGCCGAACGCGCCAGGGACGCCTTCTCCGACACCGGCAAGCCCACTCCGGGGCTGCGTCCTGTCTCCTTCCAGGCCACGCTGGCCGACCGGTTCACCCCCGGCGTACGCGAGGCGGGTTCGGTCCGCCAGGCCGGCCCCTACCTGGTGCTGACCACGTCTGGCCAGGTGGACGGGCGGCCGTCGGCGGCGGCCGGCGAGGCGCGGCCGTCCATCTTCGCCTTCGCCACCGAGATCTCCGAGCAGGTGCTGACCCGGCTGAGCACGCCCGGCATGCCCGACTGCGCGTCAGGGGAGTGGCGGTGCTGAGGAAGGGCGCCGTCGTGGCGCTGGCCGCGGTGCTCCTGGTGCCGGTGGGGCCGCTGTGGGCCGACGACGTACGCGGCGGGCAGCGGGCGGTCATCGAGACGCTGGCGCTGACGAAGGCGTGGCGTACCAGCAAGGGCGCGGGGGTGACGGTGGCCGTGCTGGACTCGGGCGTGGACCCGCACCATCGCGACCTGGCCGGGTCGGTACGCGTCGGTAAGGACTTCACCGCGGGCGCGAACCCGCCGGGGACGGCTCCCAGCAGGCTGCACGGCACGTACATGGCGTCGCTGATCGCCGGGCACGGCCACGGGCCGGACGGAAAACGGGGGATCATCGGCGTGGCGCCCGAAGCGGACGTACTGTCAGTAAGGGTCATCCTGGAGGACGAGGAGCCGGGTTTCCTGACGTTCAACTCGGCCGAGCGTTTCGAGAACGTGGTGGCCAGGGGCATCCGCTACGCGGTGGACGAGGGGGCTGACGTGATCAACCTGTCGATCTCCAAGGAGCTGGCGACCCGCGAGGAGCGGGCGGCCGTGCGCTACGCGATCGGCAAGGGCGTCGTGCTGGTCGCCGCCGCGGGCAACGACGGCGACAGGAAGAAGGGCGGCGACTTCGCCCCCTACTCCTATCCGGCGGCGTTCCCCGGCGTGGTCTCGGTGGGGGCGACCGACCGGCGGATGCGGCGGGCGGCGTTCTCCAACTGGAACTCCTCGGTGCTGGTGGCCGCGCCCGGCGTGGACATCATGGGAGCGGGGCCCGGCGACGAGTACTGGGTCGGCAGGGGCACCTCGCAGGCGACCGCGCTGGTGTCCGGCGTCGCCGCCCTGATCAAGGCGGAATACCCGAAGATGTCGCCGCCGCTCGTCGCGCGCGCCCTCGCCGCGGGCGCCAAGGACCTGCCGCCCGGCGGCTACGACACCGCCACCGGCTTCGGCCTCGTCAACGCCGCCAAGGCCCTGAAGGAGGCGTCCAGGCTGGCGGAGCACGCGGAGGTCGCGGCCGGCGACCAGGCGCACGACCCGGAGAGACCGCTGGCCGGCGGCAGCGCGGGCCCCATCGACGTCGTCGTCAGGGACGAGCGCCGCGTCACGGTGTACGCGGCCATCGCCGCAGGCGCCGCCCTCGGCGCGCTGGCCTCGCTGGCCGTCATCTTTATCCTGGTCAGACGCGTACGACGGGCGCACATGTCGCAAGACGCATGATCCGCCCCTCAAGGGGGACGAAATAGACATCGACGCGAATGCGGGAACGAGGCGGTGGTGAAGGCACGTAGGTCGACCACAGGGCTACCGCGCGCCGAGGGGGACGCCACACAGGGGCGGAGGAACCCGCTCGGCGCCACAACCGGCCGCCGCTCGCGCGTGCGCTCGTGGCCGGCGGCGGACACACGCAAGCGCACGGCGGCCAGGCAACGCGCGGAAGAGGCCGAGCTCCAGCAGGGCGTCCGCTATCGCCGCGCCTTTGTGGTGCTGCTCGGCGCCGTCATCGCCGTCTCGGCGCTCGTCGTCCTGCTCGGCACCGTCGGGCTGTTCACCGAGACGCGCTCGCGCCCGCTGACGTCCGCCGAGCAGAGCCGCTACCAGCAGGAGGAGATCGCCCGCCGCTGGCAGGCGTGGCCCGCCACCGGCGTCTTCCCCGAAGAGGTGCGCTACCTCGGGCTCGACCGCGCCCAGCAGTACGCCAGGCGCGTCGGCATCGCACCCGAGACCGAGTGCGGCAAGGGCGTCGACGCCTCCGTGGCCGGCGTGCTGCAGAGCCACGGCTGCGTGACGCTGCTGCGGGCCACGTACATCGACCAGACCGCCTCCTTCGTCTTCACGGTCGGCGTGGCCGTGCTCAAGGACGAGGAGTCGCGCGTGTCGGCCGGTGAGGAGCTCACCCAGGACGACCGCGTCGGCGTGCTGCCGGTCGCCTTCCCCGGCACCGTGACCGAGCGCTTCGGGCCCGACCAGCGCCAGCGGACGAGCTGGGTCGGCGCGGGCCCGTACATCGTGTTCTCGACGGGCGGCTACGCCGACGGGCGTACCAGGGCCGCGATCCCGCCGGAGGAGATCCTGCACAGCGAGTTGTGGCCGGCCGCCAAGTCCATCGGCAACCAGATCGCCTACTTCCTCGCGGACCCGCCCACGGTGCCGCCCTGCACTCAGGGGAACGTGTGCTGACCGTCGTACGCGCGCTGACCGCCGCCGTGCTCGCCTTCTCGGCTCCGGCCGCGGACCCGGTCAGGGAACAGCAGGCATGGGTGCTCGACGCGCTCAACGTCGAGCAGGCGTGGACGGTCACCAAGGGCGAGGGCGTCACGGTCGCCGTCGTGGACAGCGCCGTGGACACCGGCGTCAAAGAGCTGAAGGGCCGCGTCACCTCAGGCCCCGACATGACCTCGGGCTCGGTCCAGCGCGACCTGCCGCCGGGCCGGCACGGCACCGCCATGGCCGCCCTGATCGCCGGCTCGGGCAAGGGCGACGGCTTCATCGGGGTCGCGCCGTCCGCGCGCATCCTGTCGCTGCCCATGGTCATCGACGACGAGCCGGGCGTCGCGATACCGCCCCTAGAGGACCAGCAGAGCCGGCCCAACGCGCAGAGCCCGCTGGCCCGCGCCCTGCGCTACGCCGCCGACCACGGTGCCCAGGTCGTCAGCATGTCCATCGGCTCGTACGGCCCGCTCAGATCCGAGCGCGAGGCCGTCTCGTACGCGCTGAGCAAGGGCGTCGTCCTGGTCGCCGCCGTCGGCAACGACGGCCAGACCGTGTACGCCAAGGAGAAGGGCACCTCCTACTGGAGCTTCCCGGCCGGCTACCCGGGCGTCATCGGCGTGGCCGCCACCGACAAGCAGGGCAGGCGGGCCACGTTCAGCAGCGACAACCTGTCGGTGCTGGTGTCCGCGCCCGGCGTGGGCGTGCCCGTCGTCAAGCGCGGCAGCGGCTACGAGCTGTCCGAGGGCACCAGCTCGGCCGCCGCGCTCGTGGCCGGCGTGGCCGCGCTGCTAAAGGCGCGCTACCCGGCCCTCGCGCCCGAGCAGGTGGCGCAGGCCCTCGCGGCCAGCGCCAGGGGACGGCCCGCGGCCGGCTACGACGACGAGACCGGCTTCGGCGTGGTCGACGCCGCCGCCGCGATCAACGCCGCCGAGCGGCTCGTCGGTGCCAAGCGCAGCGTCACGCCCGGCATGCAGCACTTCGGCCAGGGCGCCGACTCGCCCGTCCCGACCAGGCCGGGGCCCGACCCGGTCCGGCTGTGGCTGTACGGGGGCGGGGTGCTGGTGGCGCTGGTCATGTTCTGCGGCGCGATCGTCGTCCTCAATCAACGCAAGGAGCAGGCATAACGGCGAGTTCGTGAACAGGTTTCCGAGTCGGGAGAAGATCCGCTATGGTCCCCCGTCATGGGATACGAGCTGCGAGTGGTGCGTGAGTCGCCACTCGCCTTCGCCGAGCTGGCGAAGGCCATCGCGCCGGCCGGTTTCGAGCTGCACGGGTCCGACGAGATCGTGGCAGGCCACGCGGGCGCCAAGCACACCGTGGCCCGCTGGCAGGGCGAGGTCGTCGGCGAGCCCGGCTCCGACTGGCAGGTGGCCCAGCTCCTGCGCCTGTCCACCGCGCTCGGCGCCCGGCTCGTGGGCGAGGACGGCGAAATCTACGGACTGCGCGACGGCGTGATCGAGGTCGCCACCGGCGGCAGCGCCGTCGAGATCGGCACGTTCGAAGAGATCATCGACGCGGGCCCGGCGGCGTGGAGCCCGTGAACCCGTTCGCCGAGCGGGTGCTCGACGTCGTCGAGCGCATCCCGCCCGGCAAGGTCATGTCCTACGGCGACATCGCCGAATATCTCGGCGAAGGCGGTCCACGCCAGGTCGGCAAGGTCATGTCCACCTGGGGCGGCGGCGTCCCGTGGTGGCGCGTCGTCCACGCCGACGGCTCCGGCGCGGCCCCTGACCACGTGCAACGCTGCCTGGCCCACTGGCGCGACGAAGGCACCCCGCTGCGCGGCGAACGCGTGGACATGCGCCTGGCCCGCTGGGACGGGCGTTCAGCCGATTTTCAGTAACCCACCTGACCTGCACTTTCGCCGAACAGGCGATTTCGTGACATGTGACTCCCATTACCATGGGCTGAACAGTGATGGCGGCCCGAAAGGCGGTGCCTCCCCTATGGCCACCGGCGTCACAGCCCGAAGCCAGGGCGGCGATTCGCTCGCCGACCGCCTGAAGGCTGTCCAGGATCTCTGCGATCGTGGCGAGCCTCTCGAAGCGGTCATGCGAGCGGCCGGCCCAGGCGGCCGCGACGCGGCGTTCGACAGCGAGGTGCTGAGCGGTCCCCTCGGGGGACGCATCGACCTCGCGGTCAAGCGCGGCGCGGCGCGGCGGCGTGAGATGCTCGACCTCGTACGCCCCTACCTCGCGGGCGTCGACGCGCAGGTCAAACGCGACCTGCCGGTGGCGCGCCGCGTCATCGTCCACCTCATCGAGACCCGTTCCGACGACGAGCTCGTCGAGGGCGAGACGCTGCTCAAGGTGGTCACCGCGGCGGCCGAGCCGTCCAAGCGCATCCGCAAGGGCCTGCGCTGGTACGCCGACCTGCCCTTCCGCGACGAGCTGCCCCCCGACCTCTACCGCCTGCGCCGCGCCGACCTGGTGCCGGTCACCCACATCGACGACATCGTCTGGGCCGACGGCAAGCTGCGGGTCAGCGGCTTCGCCTACCTGGCCGGCCTGTCGGTGCGCAGCCGCAGGTTCAACTGGGCGACCGTGGTGCTGCGCGGCCCGCGCTGGCTGCCGCCCATCCGCATGCGCACCCGCAGGGTCCTCGCCCCCGAGGCCACCCACGGCGCGCGCGAGCCGGGCTGCAACTACGACTGGTCCGGCTTCACCGCCGAGCTGAGCCCCTGGCCGCTGCGCTGGCGCGGAGCCGTGCGCGGCATGGTCCACGGGGTGCGGCGGCGCATGCGCCACCGTCCCGGCGTGCCCGACGCCACCACGTGGCGGGCCGAGATCGTGTTCTGGAGCCGTGGCGCGCGGGCCACCGGCCTGCTGCGCGGCTCCTCCATCGGCCGGCCCGAGCGGCCCGCCGGGCTCAAGCTCAAGCCGGGCTGGTGGGTGCGTCCCGTCTGGACCTCCGACCGCGCGCTGCAGGTCGTGCTCCAGCCCAACAGGGCCGAGCTGACCGGCGTGCGGCTCGACGGCGAGCGACTCGAGCTGAAGATCTTCCTGCCCGGCCGCCAGGTCACGAAGGGCCACGCCAGGCTCGGCGGCCACCGCATCGCCGCCGACTTCACGCCGTCCGGCGACGGCACGCAGGTCGTGGTCGGGCTCGCGGTGCCCGCGCTGACGCAGGAGAAGGACGGCCGGCGCCTGTGGGTCGAGCCCAAGGGCGACCCCGCGGCCCCCGTCATGCTGGCCGACGCGGCCGAGGTCCGCACGCCCGTGGGCGACCGCGAGATCACCGTGCTGGGCGACCGCCGCGACCGCGTCGTGGTCTCCGCCCACCGCATCCGCCCGGTCATCACCTCGGCGGTCTGGGACGGCCCCGCGCTCGTCCTGCGCGGCCACTACCCCGACGCCGCCGGCCCCCGCACGCTGACCCTGCGCCACCGGTCGGGGCTGTCCTATCTGCTGCCGATGGAGCGCTCCGGCGCCGACTTCTCCGTACGCGTCGAGCCCGACACGATGGACAGGTTCGGCGAGGCCGTGCCGCTCTCCTCCGGCACCTGGAACATGTCGCTGCGCCACCCGTCGGGCGAGATCGTCCCGCTGCGCATGGACCACGCCGCGCTGCCCGGCCTCGACGAGGAGCCGCGCACGCTCGGCGGCCACGTCTACCGGATGATCTCCACCCGCTTCGACGTGCCGGTGATCACCGTCGAGGAGGACAGGCCGGCGGAAGAGCGCGGCGTCGCCGGGACCCACGTCCTGCGCCGCGTCTTCTACCCCGCCCAGCGCACCGAGCCGCTGCGCGAGAGCACCGTCTACGTCGTCAACGACGGCCGCCTCTACGCCGACAGCGTGCGCGCCATCTACGAGGAGCGGTTGCGCAGGGGCGACGACCGCGAGCACGTCTGGATCGTCAAGGACGGCGCTTTCGTGCCGCCGGGCCCGGCCAAGGTCATCCGGGCCGGCAGCCGCGAGCACCACGAGGCGCTGGCGAGGTCGCGCCACATCATCACCAACGCGTTCCTGCCCGCCTGGTTCCGCGCCCGCGAGGACCAGGTGGTCGTCCAGACCTGGCACGGCACGCCCGCCAAGCTCATCGGCGGCGACCAGGCCCACATGAAGCGCGACCCGAGGCCGCCGATCTGGCTCCGCCAGGCGGCCGAGGTGCGTGGCTGGGACCTGCTGCTGTCGCAGTCGCCCTGGGCCACCCAGGTGCTGCGCAAGGCGTTCGGCTACAAGGGCGAGGTCCTGGAGAGCGGGCTGCCGCGCAACGACGTGCTCAACTCGCCCGACCGCGAGGAGCGCGCGGCGGCGGTGCGGGCGCGGCTCGGGCTGGCCGAGGGCAAGCGGGTGGTGCTGTACGCGCCGACCTACCGCGACTACGACCGCAAGAACGCGATGGTCAAGCTCGACCTCGCCAAGGCCCGCGAGGCGCTGGGCGCCGACCACGAGATCCTCGTACGCGCCCACCCGATGCAGGCCATGCCCGCCGTCCCTGACATCGCCCGCGACGTCACGACATATCCGGACATCGCGGATCTGCTGCTGGTGGCCGACGTGCTGGTGACCGACTACTCCTCGGTCATGTTCGACTTCGCCGCCACCGGCAAGCCGATCGTCCTGTACGCCTACGACCGGGCCAAGTACGGCAACAAGCGCGGCCTCTACATCGACCTGCCCGAGCAGGCGCCGGGACCGGTGCTGTCGACCTCGGCCGACGTCGTGGATGCCCTGCGGTCGATCGACGCGGTCGCCGCCGCCAACGCCGACCGCTACGACGCCTTCCGCGCCACGTTCGCCCCGCGCGACGACGGCAAGGCCACGGCCCGCGTGGTCGACCACCTCTTCTCGTGACGTGACCGCGTCCGGCCCGGGGCTCAGGCCCCGGGCCGTCTTCTTGCGCGTGGCGTTGACGCCGACGGCGAACACCGCGTCCGGCGTGTCACGAGAAAAACCGGTATTTGCCTCGATACCGTAGGCGGATCGCTGAGGGAGACCGGGCAAGTCGGCACGATCTACCCCTGTGGTCTGGTGGAATCTAGTGCTGTGAGTGCTCAGACCTGGCGGTTGGTGCGGCGAGGCAGCGGGGGGCCCGATGTGCCTCCTGTGCTCGATGAGCACCAGCGTTCCGTGGTCGGCCACGAGGGCGGGCCGCTGCTCGTTCTCGCAGGTCCCGGCACCGGCAAGACCACCACCATCGTCGAGAGCGTGGTCGACCGCATCGAGCGGCGCGGCCTCGACCCCGAGCGCGTGCTCATCCTCACCTTCAGCCGCAAGGCCGCGGAAGAGCTGCGCAGGCGCGTCACCGGCCGGCTGCGCCGCACCACCCGCACCCCGCTCGCCCTGACCTTCCACTCCTACGCCTACGCGCTGCTGCGCCGCGAGTCGGTGCTGGCGGGCAAGGAGCCGCCGCGCCTGCTCACCGGCCCCGAGCAGCTGCTGGAGATCCGCCGGCTGCTCCACGGCGAGCTGGAGCAGGGCGCGCCGGGCTGGCCCGCCTCGCTGCGCGAGGCGCTCAAGACCCGCGGCTTCGCCGAGGAGCTGCGCGACTTCCTCGCACGCGCGTACGAACGCGGCCTCGACCCCGAGCACCTCGTCGCGCTCGGCCGGCTCCACGGGCGCTCCGACTGGGTGGCGGCCGGCCGGTTCGCCGAGCGCTACCAGGACCGCTTCGACCTCGCCCCCGAGGAGACCTACGACTACGCCGAGCTCATCGGCGCCGCCTGCGCGCTGCTCGACCGGCCCGAGGTGCGCGAGCGCGAGCGGGCCGCCCACGACGCGGTCTTCGTGGACGAATACCAGGACACCGACCCTGCCCAGGAGCAGCTGCTCGCCCACCTGGCGGGCGACGGCCGCGACCTCGTGGTGGTCGGCGACCCCGACCAGTCGATCTACGGGTTCAGGGGTGCCGACGTCCAGGGCATCATGAAGTTCCCCGAGCGCTTCAAGTCGCTCGACGGCCGCGAGGCGCCGGTGGTGGCGCTGCGGGTGTGCCGCAGGAGCGGCGCCGAGCTGCTGGAGGCGTCCAGGCGGGTGGCGGCCAAGCTGCCGGTCGCGCCCGCGCCCGAGCACGACCAGCGCCACGGGCACCGCGACCTGGTGGCGCTGCCCGACGCCGACCCGGGCGACGTGCGCGTGCTGCTGGCCGACAGCACCAGCCAGGAGGCCGCGATCGTGGCCGACACGCTGCGCCGCGCCCACCTGATCGACGGCGTGCCGTGGCACCGCATGGCCGTGCTCGTCCGCTCGGCCAGGCGGCAGGTGCCGCTGCTGCGGCGGGCGCTGGTCAACGCCGGCGTGCCGACCATGATCGCCGGCGACGAGGTGCCGATCGCGCAGGAGCCGGGCGTGCGGCCGCTGCTCACGATGCTGCGGGTGGCGCTCGATCCGTCCCAGCTCGACGAGGCGGTGGCGGAGGAGCTGCTGACGGGCCCGCTCGGCGGCACCGACATGATCGGCGTACGCCGCCTGCGCCGCGCACTCAAGATCGCCGAGAACGAGGCCGTCACCGCCCTCACCGGGACGGAGCCCGAAGCGGGCGAGGAGCCGCCGTCGGAAAGCACCGCGCCGGAGCCCGCCGCCATCGACTCCGCTGCCACGGGGGCGGGTGCCGCGCAGGCTCCCACCGCGCAGGGCGGTCCGCCAGACGACGACACCGAGCCGGAGGGGCCGCTCAAGGCGCGGTCGTCCGGTGAGTTGCTGGTCGCGGCCGTCAAGGACGTGCGCGAGCTGACCCGGCTGGAGCCCCACGTCGCGCTCCCGGCCGAACGCGTCGGCAAGCTGCTGGCCGCGGCCCGCGAAGCCGCCGCGCAGGGCGGCACCGCCGAGGACCTGCTGTGGACGATCTGGCACGGCAGCGGCCTGGCCGAGCGCTGGAGCGAGCTGAGCCTAGGGGGCGGCGCGAGGGGGGCGCAGGCCGACCGGGACCTCGACGCGGCGGTGGCGCTGTTCGACCACGCGGCGAGGTTCGTCGACCGCATGCCGATGGCGGGCCCCGAAGTCTTCATCGACGACCTCGCGGCCCAGGAGATCCCGGGCGACACGCTGGCCGACCGGGCGCCCGACGGCGACGCCGTACGCGTGCTGACCGCCCACCGCTCCAAGGGCTTGGAGTGGGACGTCGTGGTGGTGGCGGGCGTCCAGGAGGGCGTCTGGCCCGACCTGCGGCTGCGCGGCTCCATGCTGGGCGTGGAGGACCTCGTGGAGGTGGTCGAGGGGGCCGAGCCCAACGCCGCCTCGCTGGCCTCGAAGCTGCTGGCGGAGGAGCGCAGGCTGTTCTACGTCGCCGTCACCAGGGCGAGGCGCAGGCTGGTGGTGACGGCGGTGGGCGGCGAGGACACCGACGAGCGGCCGTCCAGGTTCCTGACGGAGCTGATGCCGGGCGGGGTCGAGCCGGCCACGATGGACGACCGCGCACGCTGGCTCAACATGCAGGCCCTGGTGGCCGACCTGCGCAGCGCGGTCACCGACCCGACCAAGCCCCGCACGATGCGCCGCAAGGCCGCCCAGCAGCTCGCCAGGCTGGCCGCGGCGGGCGTGCAGGGTGCCCACCCCAACGACTGGTACGCGCTCACCCCCATCTCCGACGACCGCCCCCTGAGCTGGCCTGGCGACGTCGTCAGCATCTCGCCGTCGGCGGTGGAGAGCTTCACCAAGTGCGGCCTGCGCTGGCTGCTGGAGACCGCGGTGGGCGCGGCCGGCACCAGCACGGCCCAGGGCCTCGGCAACGTCATCCACGCTCTCGCGGTGCTCGCGGCGACCGACCTGCCGAGCGAAGACCTGCTGGGCGACCGGCTCGACCAGATCTGGACCGAGCTCGACTTCGGCGGCGTCTGGTACAACCGCAAGCAGCGCCAGGTCGCCGAGCAGATGATCGGCAAGTTCCTGCGCTGGCACAAGGAGAACCCGCGCGAGCTGGTGGCCCTGGAGGAGGCGTTCACGGCGATGGTGTCGGAGGGCGTGCAGATCAAGGGCAGGGTCGACCGCGTCGAGCGCGACTCCGACAACCGCGCGGTGATCATCGACCTCAAGACCGGCGGCTCCAAGCCCAAGGCCGGCGACCTCGACCGCCATCCGCAGCTCGGCGTCTACCAGCTCGCGGCGCTGCTCGGCGCGTTCGCCAGGCACGGCATGACCGAGCCGGGCGGCGCGGCGCTGGTGCAGCTCGGCAAGGCGGCGGGCAAGCACGACGCGGTCGAGCAGAAGCAGCAGCCGCTGTCCGACGACAAGGACCCCGGCTGGGCCAAAGACCTCGTCGACACGGTCGCGATCGGCATGTCGGGCCCGTTCTTCCAGGCGAAGGTCAACGACGGCTGCCGCACGTGCGCGGCCAGGGCGAGCTGCCCGGTCAACGACGGCGGGGGGCAGGTGTGCTGACCCCGGCCGAACTCGCCGGCAAGCTCGGCATCCTGCCGCCCACGCCCGAGCAGGCGGAGGTCATCGAGGCGCCGCTTGAGCCCATGGTGGTGATGGCGGGCGCGGGCTCGGGCAAGAGCGAGACCATGGCCGGCCGGGTCGTCTGGCTGGTCGCCAACGGCCTGGTCAAGCCCGAACACGTGCTGGGCCTGACGTTCACCCGCAAGGCCGCCGCCGAGCTGGCCACGCGCGTCAGAGAGCGACTCAACGGCCTGGCCGAGGCGGGGCTGGTCGAGCCGGGCGCGCTCGACAACGAGCCGACCGTCTCCACCTACCACGCCTACGCCGCCCGCCTGGTCACCGACCACGCGCTGCGCGAGGGGCTGGAGCCGACGATGCGCCTGGTCACCCCGGCCGTGTCGTGGCAGCTCGCCTCGCGGGTGGTGGCGATGTACGACGGGCCGATGGACAAGATCGAGCTGGGCCCGCCCTCGGTCACGGCTGCCCTGCTCGAGCTGGCCGGCGAGCTGTCGGAGCATCTGCGCACGCCCGGCGAGGTCCGCGAGATGGGGCGGTGGCTGGACGAGCGGCTGGCCGCGCTCCCGGGCCGTACGACGCTGGCGCAGCGCAGGCCGGTCGGCGTCCAGGCGGCGAGGGAGCAGCTGCTGCCGCTGGTGGAGGCGTACGAGCGGCTCAAACGCGCCCGCGAGGTGATCGACTACGGCGACCAGATGTCGCTGGCGGCCAGGATCGCCTCCCGGCACAAGGAGGTCGGCGAGATCGAGCGCTCCCGCTACGCGGTGGTGCTGCTCGACGAATACCAGGACACCAGCCACGCCCAGCTCGTGCTGCTGCGCTCGCTCTACGGCGGCGGCCATCCGGTGACGGCCGTGGGCGACCCGTGCCAGTCGATCTACGGCTGGCGTGGCGCGTCGTCGGGCAACCTGCGCCGCTTCCCCCGCGACTTCCGTACCGCGACGGGCGACCAGGCGCAGCTGCGCCGGCTCAGCGTGAGCTTCCGCAACGGCGACCGGGTGCTCGACGTCGCCGCCCGCGTGCAGCTGCCGCTGCGCATGGAGGCCCGCGAGGTGCCGGTGCTGGTGCCGGGGCCCAACCGGGTGGAGCGGGGCCGGGTCACGTGCGCCTTCCACGAGACGGCCGAGGACGAGGCGAAGTGGATCGCCGACGGCATCGCGAAGCTGCTCGGCCAGGAGGTGGCGCCCGACGGCCTGCCGTGGGGCGAGAAGGAGCGCAAGAAGACGCTGCAGATCCAGCCTCAGGACGTCGCGATCCTCGCCCGCAAGCGCTCGCAGTTCCCCGCGCTGCGCAGGGCGCTAGAGGAGCGCGACATCCCGGTCGAGGTGGTGGGTCTCGGCGGCCTGCTGACCGTGCCCGAGGTGAGCGACATCGTCGCCACCCTGCGCGTCCTGTACGACGCCACCGCCGGCGACGCGCTGGCCCGGCTGCTGGCCGGCCCCCGCTGGCGCATCGGCCCCGCCGACCTGCGGGTGCTGGGCGAGCACGCGCGGACGCTGGCCCGCGAGCTGAGTGAGAGCGGGCGCGCCGACGACCCGCTCGACCAGGTGGTGGCCGACCTGGCGGAGGAGCGGGGGAGCCTGGTCGACGCGCTCGACGAGCTGCCCGATCGCGAGGAGTGGCTTGAGTCGTTCTCGCCGCTGGCCCGCACGAGGCTGGTCGCGCTCGCGCAGGAGCTGCGCCAGTTGCGGGCGCACACCGCGCAGCCGCTGCCCGACCTCATCACGGAGGTCGAGCGCAGGCTGGGCCTCGACATCGAGGTGGCGGCGCGCAGCGGCACGGCCGGGGCGTTCGCGGCGCGGGCGGACCTCGACGCGTTCATCGACGCGGCCTCCAGGTTCGCGGGCGACGCGGAGGACCCGACGCTGGGGGCGTTCCTGGCCTATCTGCAGGCGGCGGAGAGCGAGGAGTTCGGGCTGGAGGCGGGCCGGGTCGGTGAGAGCAACAGCGTCAAGCTGATGACCGTCCACGCGTCCAAGGGGCTGGAGTGGCCGGTCGTGGTGGTGCCTGGCCTGTCGCAGCTGGTCAGCTCGAAGGGCACGATCGCGACCGGCAGCATCTTCCCGGCCACCCCGGTGATGAACAGCCGCTGGACGGAGAATCCGCGCAAGCTGCCCTACCCGCTGCGCGGCGACGCGGCCGACCTGCCCAGGCTGGGCGGGCTGAGCAAGGAGGAGCTGGCCGCCTTCGACGAGCACTGCCGCGAGCGCGACCTGATGGAGGAGCGCAGGCTCGCCTACGTCGCGGTGACCCGCGCCCACTACCACCTCATCGCCTCCGGCTACCGCTGGGGCACCGCCACCAAGCCGCTGGAGCCGTCCGACTTCCTGCTGGAGATCCGCGATACCGCCGACCGGGTCGCGGTCTGGGCCGGTGCGCCGGCCGAGGGCGCGGGCAACCCGCTGCTCGCCGAGCCGGCCGAGGCCACCTGGCCGGTCACGCCCGAGGGCCTGCGCTACGAGTCGGTGCTCGACGGCGCCCACCTGGTGGAGGACGCCCTGGCGGGCACGCTCGCCGACGAGGAGGGCGAGGCGCTCAAGCCGTACGAGGAGGAGCGGCTGCGCGCCTGGGAACGCGACACCGACCTGCTGCTGCGCGAGCGCGAGCTGCATCGCCGCCGCCCCGCGACCACGGTCGAGCTGCCGGAGAAGCTGACCGTGTCGTCGCTGGTCACGCTGGCCGCCGACCCGCGCGAGCTGGCCCGCAGGATCCGCCGGCCCGTGCCGGTCAAGCCGGCGCCGCTGGCCAGGCGGGGCACCTCGTTCCACAAGTGGCTGGAGACCCGGTGGGACCAGCAGCGGCTGATCGACGACTTCGAGCTCTTCGACGAGGAGCCGGAGGAGGCCGACGTGCGCCTCGCGGAGCTGCAGGAGCGCTTCGAGGAGAGCGAATGGGCCGACCGGCGGCCGATCGACCTGGAGATCCCGTTCGAGATGATGATCTCCGACCGGCTGGTGCGCGGGCGCATGGACGCCGTCTTCGAGCGGCCGGGGGGCGGCTACGAGGTCGTCGACTGGAAGACCGGCGCGCCGCCCCGGGGCAAGAAGGCGCAGCGGGCGGCGTCGGTGCAGCTCGCGGCGTACCGGCTGGCCTGGGCGCACCTCGCGGAGGTGCCGCTCGATGAGGTGGGCGCGGCCTTCCACTACGTCCGCGACAACCGCACCGTACGCCCGATCGACCTGCTCGACGCCGACGGCCTGGTCGCGCTCATCGAGAAGGTCAGGACGTCAGATGGTGGAAAGCGGGCTTCGGGTGCATGAGGAAGTCGTGGTGGGAGATGTTCCAGGCGTAGGCGCCCGCCATGGCGAAGATGACGGTGTCTCCCACCCGCACTGAAGTCCTGATATTTCGGGCGAAAACGTCTTTCGGGGTGCAGAGCTGGCCGACGACCGTGACCGGCTCGTCCGTCACCCCCGGCCCCGCGCCCGTCGGCAGCACCGCGAACGGCTGGTCGTGCCCCTTCGTGACCGGCGTCCGCAGGTGGTGGGTGCCGCCCAGCACCACCGCGTACGCCTGCCCGTGCACCCGCTTCACGTCAACCACCCTGGTCACGTAATAGCCGCAGTACGCGGTCAGCGCCCGCCCCGGCTCGACCCGCAGCAGCCGCCCCCGGCGCAGCGCGTCCAGCCCCGCCCCGTACGCGGCCCAGTCGAACCGCTCGCCCGGCGAGGCGTACGACACCGCCATCCCGCCGCCGAGATTGACCTCCTCGTACGCCCCGTCGCCCAGCAGCGCCCCCGCCAGCCCGAGCAGCTGCGGCGCGGAGAGGCCGCTGGCCAGGTGGGCGTGCAGGCCGCGCAGCCGTACGCGGCCGGTGAACAGCGGCAGGCACTCGGCCACGCCCGCCGCGTCCATCCCGAACGGCCCGCTCATCGTCAGCGCCGCCCCCTCGACCGGCAGCCCGGGATTGAGCCTGAGCAGCACGTCGGCCTCCAGCCCCGTGTCCAGCAGGCGGCGCAGCTCGTACGGCGACTCGACGTGCAGCCGGTGGTGCGGCAGCCGCAGCTCGGCGTCGGTCTTGCCGGGCCCGCCCAGCGCCACCGGCATGCCCGGGAACAGGCCGGTGACGTGCGCGTGCTCACCGGCCGACGACACCTCGAACCCGTTCACGTGGCCGGCCAGCACCCGCAGCAGCCCGGCGTCGGGGTTGGCCTTGACCGCGTAGTACAGCTCAGTGGCCCCCAGGGCCCGCCGTACGGCCGCGACGTGCGCGTCCAGGGCCGGCAGGTCATAGACGTAGGCGGGAAGCCCGGGGAGGCGTACGACGGCCTCCTGGACGCGCGGGGCGATCATGCGAGCGGGTTCGCGATCGGCACGTAGCCGGCCGTCCTGTCGGCGGCCCTGGCCCAGCGCACGCCCAGGTTCGCCTTGGCCGGCAGCGGCGCGCCCGCGAGCAGGTCCGACAATCCGAGCGGCCGGCCCAGCGCGTCCGCCTGCCGGGCGAACAGGTCGCGGGCCTCCCGCCACAACGCGCGCAGCAAGGTGTCGTCGGGCCCGGCGACCGTCGCGGCGATCTCGGTCAGGTGGTTGACGAGCAGGCAGTAGACCACGCGGGCCCAGCCGCGCTCGGCGTCGTAGGTGAGCGCGCGGGCCACCTCGGGGTGCGGCCCGGCCAGGTCGTGGCGGCCCTCGACGAGCTTGGCGCCCTCCAGGTCGCGGAAGACGGCCTCGACGGGGGTGCCGTCCGCGTCCAGGCCGACCAGCACGTTCTGCAGGTGGGGTTCCAGCACCACGCCGTGCGTGAAGTACAGGTCGAGTACGGGCGGCGCGACCACCCCCACGTACGCCCGCCACCAGCCCAGCGGATCGGGCGGCTGCTTGCCGAGGGCCAGGGAGGCGGCCAGGACCGGGGTGACGCCGGGGGAGCAGGCCGCCCACGGGCTGTGCCGCACGATCACGCCGAGACCCTCCCGCAGCCGGGTGCCGAGCGCGGCGGAACGGTAGCCGGGCTCCGGCAGCCAGCGGGTGCCCGGGTGCCGCGCCGACACCGCGTCGAAGATCGGCGCGAGCCGCCTGGTGAGCTCGACCGCGCCGGCCAGCTCGTACCAGGCGTTCTTGCGCACGCAGTTGGTGATCCTGACATCCAGGGAGAACTTCAGGCAGACCTCGCGCGAAGGGGCGTACACCGTCCGTACCGACGACGTGGGCGCCACCACGGGACCGGGACCGAGGTCGACCAGCTCGTCACCGAGCGCGGGACGCAGCAATGCGAGCTGCCACGGATGCGCGGGCAGCACCCGGTAACCGGGCGGCGCCTCGCCCAGCGCGTCCAGCACCGAGGGGTCGCCGCCCTCGTCCAGCACGTCGTCGCGCACCCCCAGGAGCCTGACGGGGAACTCGGCGTGCGTCTCGGGCGCGTAGCGCAGCCAGCCGTCGCCGCCGCGCGCCTTGGGGCTGGGGTGGAACGGGTGCCCGTACACCAGGGCCTGCTCCGAGGCCAGCCAAGGGTCGGCCGGCGGCACCGCCTCGACCCTGGCCCGCAGGATCGTCTCCATCGCGGCCCTGCTGGCCGCCACCTGGCCCGCGAACTCGGCGTTCCTGCCCCCGAGCTCGGTCTCCACCAGCGTCACCAGCTCGTCGCTCGACAGCGGCCGCCAGGCGCCGGACTCCAGCCGCTCGGGCGGGCCGTCGAAGCGCAGCGCCGCGCCCCCGTGCGTGCGCGTCCGCAGCAGCACCCCCGCCACCCGCAGCAGCACGTACGGCGGCGCCGGCCAGACCAGCCCGCGCGGCCCGGCCACCTCCCGCACGCAGCAGCGCAGCAGGGCCGCCAGCGTCGCCTCCTCGGCCGGGCCGCAGGGCGCCTCGATGGCCGGTCCGTGCATTCAAGCTCTCCTCAGGTAGTTGGGCCCGCTGGTGCCGTAGAACTTGTTGATGTCGCGCGCGCCCGACCGCTCCTTGGCCACGAGCGTCCCCGCGGTGACCATGGACTTGCCGGTCAGCCTGGCCGCGTCGAGCGTCCGCGCGCGCAGCAGCCTGGCCATGGGGTCGTCGCCGTACTCGTCGAGCGCCTCGGCCAGCGTGTCGCGCAGCAGCGCCGCCGCCGCCGCGTGCGGCAGCGCGCCGAAGACCACCGACGCGGCGGCCAGGTGCAGCGTGATCGTGACGAACACGTCGGCGAGCGCGTGGGGGTCGTCGTTCAGCAGGCGCTCGTCGGCGAAGCCCGGCACCTCGACGCCGCTCGCCCGCAGCCGGGACGGCGAGACGAGCAGGCCGTCGTTGTCCTTGACCAGCAGCCGCATCCGGCCGTCGGGGGCGAAGAGCAGGGCGAGGTTCTGCTGGTGCGCCTCCAAGGCGACGCCGTGCCGTACGAACAGCCGGACGTTCCAGCGCAGCAGCAGCCGCAGGTAGGCGGGCAGCACGTCGCCCAGCTCGGCGAGCACGCCCGGCGCGTTGAGCGCCGCCACCGGCACGATCTTCCCCTCGGGCAGCCGCCTGACCATCCAGGCCAGGTACTCGTCCCCGGTCTCGGCGTAGGTCTGCTCGTCGGCCAGGACGACGTCCGGCCCGGCCAGCTCGCGCAGCAGCAGCTCCGCCCTGGCGCCGTCGGCCAGCGTGCCGGGCTTGAGCGAGCGCCGGTTCCTGACGCCGAGGGTGCTGACGGGGATGGGCAGCTTGAGGTGCAGGCGGGGAGAGACCTCGACCGTCCGCATGGACAAGGTGGGACGTACGGTGACGGCCGCCGCGTCCAGCACCCGTACCCCGTCGATCCGCCGCACCTTGGGCACCGCCAGCGGATGCACGGGAAACAGTACCTCGCCCGCGAAAGGCGCCACCTCAGCGGGCAGCTCGGCGGGCAGCTCGGCGGGCGGCTCGGCCGAGCCGGGCGCGAGCAGCTCACGCGGCACCACCGCCCACCGCAGCTCGAACGAGGGCCCGAACTCCGGCGCGTACGCCCGCAGCTCCGCCTCCGACAGCCCCACCCGCGCCCGCGACGTCGGATAGACCGGATGATCGAGGAACGCGGCCAGCGTCTCGTAGGACGGCCCCGACCGCAGCACCTCATGGGCGACTTCGTCGTGCAGCTCCAGCGCACCCAGCGCCGCCAGGCACTCCTCGAAGAACGCCGCCACCCCACCCGCGTCGGCCGGATCGGCGACCTCCGCCAGCGTCTCCAGCACCTGCTCAAGGCCCAGCGACTCGTCCTGTGCCACCTCGAAGTCCTGGAACAGCAGCCCCGGCCGCAGCCGCACCCACCGCCCGTCGGCCAGCGTCAGCCCGACGCCGTCCCTGGTCCTGGTGACGCGGGCGGCGAGCCCGCCGTAGTCCTCGCGCAGCAGGGCGTTGAGCACGCGGGCGGCCAGGTACGCCTCCCTGGAGCTCATTCCACCACCCACGGCCGGGCCGCGCGGAACCCGGCGACGGCCGCGTCCACCGCCTGCCTGGAGGGCCCGACGGCCCGTACGACGCCCAGGTAGTCGCGGTTGGTGCGGGTGAGGGTGACGACGTCGCCGACGGAGCGCAGCGGCCGGTGCCAGAGGCGTACGCCGCCATCGGTCACGGACTCGTGGCCGGGCGCCTGCTTGACCACGCCCGGCCGGTCGGCGACGACGCTGACCGCGCTCGCGTGCGCCGAGGTGGCCGGGACGCCGGGCACGCGCTCGCCGAGGTGCACCCGCAGGATCCACTCGAACAGCGGCACCCCGAGCACGTCGGCGAGCAGGAAGTCACAGTGGTCGCCGATCAGCCGGTAGTTCACCTCGATGATCCGCGGGCCCGAGGGGGTGAGCACGTACTCGGTGTGGCACGCCCCGAACCCCACGCCCAGCGCTCGCAGCGCGGCCAGCACGTGGGCGTGGGAGTCGTCCGGCGCCGCCCAGTCGAGCCGCTCCTCCACGAAGTACGGCAGCGCCCCCAGCGTCGTCTCGAACCCACCGAGCACGCGCGGCCCGCCCTCGTCGCCGAGCGTCTCCAGCGTGCGCACCGGCCCTTCGAGGTACTCCTCCACCACCAGCGCCTCACCCGGCCGCCGCCTCCTGACTCCGGCCACGGCGGCGGCGAGATCGTCCGTCACGAGCATGACGTCCTCGCTGGCCACCCCCTCGCGCGGCTTCACCACCACCGGGTACGGCACCGGCTCGGGCACCGGGTCACCGGGCCCCAGCCGCAGCGAGAAGACCTCCTCGACCCCGGCCGCCGCGAGCGCCCGCCGCATCAGGAACTTGTTCTTGGCCGCCGCGCACGCCCGCCAGTCCTTGCCCGGCAGCCCGAAGTAGGCGGCGGCGAGCGCGGTCTCGGTCTGCAGGTGGTCGGAGTTGGAGAAGACGGCGTCAGGCCTGCCCAGGTGCTCGATCGCGTCGATGAGGGCCCGGGGGTCGCGTACGTCGCAGCGCACCGCGTCCGGATGCTGCTCGGGGCGGTCGGTGAGGATCGTCACCGAGCAGCCGAGCGCCCGCGCCGCAGGCAGGAAGCCGTCCGTCACGGAGTCGGTCGGTTTGAGCGCGGTCAGGTAGAGCCGCAACGCGAAGGCACCCCCGAGGAATCAGGTAAGGCTAACCTAACTCGTCGATCTTAGCCCGAGAGAGATCACCACGGGGTGCCGATTGTGTAATCGCCGGCTAACTGCGGGGTCATAGGATGACAGAGGACTTGGGGAGGGGGCGGCCAGTGCGGACCGCGGAAGAAAAGCTCATCGGACCACTGCTTCTCGCTCGGGGGACCACCGACAGATCCTCGCTGCTGCGTGCCGACGAGGGGTGGCTGGAGCAGGCGTGGTCCGACCCGGCGACCAGGGTGCTGGTGATCGACAACGGCCACACGCTGGTGCGGCGCACTGGTGACGAGGTGCACGCGGTGCTGTTCACACCGGCCGAGGCGCCGGCCGGGCCGCGCTACCTGCTCGGCGTCGACGAGGGGGTCGCCTACTTCGCGGTGGCCGCGCCGCTGCCGGGCCTGCCCGCCGGCGACGTCAACGGCCGGCTCACCACCCCGATGGGGCTGCGCGACACGCCGGAGGGCCGTCCTGTCGCGGCCGGGCTGCGCCAGGTGGGCGGGCTGCTCGGCGACCGCGACGCGGGCCTGCTCGTGCACGCCGTGGCGCTGGAGGCCTGGCACTCCACCCACGAGTTCTGCCCGCGCTGCGGCACCCGCACGACCATGCAGGCGGGCGGCCACATCAGGGTCTGCCCGAGCGACGGCAGCCAGCACTTCCCGCGGGTCGATCCCGCCGTCATCATGCTGATCCGCGACCCCGACGACCGCTGCCTGCTGGCCCGCGGCCCGCAGTGGCCCGAGGGGCGGCTGTCGATCCTCGCCGGGTTCGTCGAGCCGGGGGAGTCGCTGGAGGCGGCGGTCATCCGCGAGGTGGCGGAAGAGGTCGGCATCACCGTCGCCAACCCGCGCTATCTCGGCAGCCAGCCCTGGCCGTTCCCGCGCAGCCTCATGCTCGGCTTCTTCGCCGAGGCCACCACGACCACGCTCACCCCCGACGCCGACGAGATCGCCGAGGCGCACTGGTATTCGAGGACAGAGCTGCTCCGCGCCCTCGACTCCGGCGAGCTGCGCCTCCCGCCGCCCGTGTCGATCGCCCGCCGCCTGATCGAGACCTGGTACGGCGGCGAGCTGATCGGCGACTGGTGACCGTCAGGCCGCTCCGAGCAGGGCCTTGACCTCCATGGCCGAGGGGTTCGTCCGCACGACGCGCCCCTTGGCCGTCTCGATGACCACGGTCGGCACCACCTGGTTGCCGTTGTTGACGCTCTCCACGAACTCGGCGGCCGCCTGGTCGCGTTCGATGTCGACGTCCTTGAAAGCGATGCCCTCGCGGGTGAGCTGGGCCTTGAGCCGCTTGCAGGGGCCGCACCACGTAGTGCTGTAGACCGTGAGCGCCATCTGGGGAATCCCTCCAAGGTCAGGAAATCAAGCGATCCGTGCAACAACCTGCGACGTCCGCTTAATCCCAGATTCCTACCCGATGCGCTCCGCGATCCATGCCTGCACCCGCTCCGCCACGCCCGGCTCCCGATAGAGCGGCGAGCTATGGTTGGTGCCCGGCGCCGTCAGCACCGTCACGGGCACGCCCACCTGGCCGAGCATCTGCCTGAGCAGCTGGCTCTGCACCGGCGGCACGAACTCGTCCTTCGAGTGGACGGTCAGCATCGGCGCGTCCTTGCGGCTGGCGTGCCAGGCCACCTCCATGCTGGCCCAGACCCGCGAGCACTTGCCCTTGGGCGCGCAGCCGCCGGCCAGCTTGATCGCCGCCGTACGCAGCCTGCGCTTGTTCGGGTCGGGCGACTTGGCCCCGTCGGAGTACGCGCGCAGCGGCGAGATGATCGGCGACAGCCCGACCACGCCCTTGAGCCCGTTGATGCCGTCACCGTACGTGCCGACCGCCGCCGCGATGTGCCCACCCGCGGAGAACCCGACCAGCACGTAGTTCTTCGGGTCGAACGCCCACTTGTCGGCGTGCTTGCGCGCGAGCGCGATGGCCGCCAGCGCGTCGCTGCGCTGCGCCGGCCACGCCGCGTCACTGGACAGCCGGTAGTTGAGGTTGAAGACCGTGTAGCCCAGCTCGGCGTAGCCGCGGACGATCTCCTTCATGTACTTCTTGTCGCCGCTGGACCACCAGCCGCCGTGGATGAGGAAGACGCCGGGCCGCTGCTGGCCGTCGGGCGTCCACCACACGTCCATGTTCTGGCGCTGATGCGAGCCGTAGCGGACGGTCTCGACCGATAACCCGCCGAGCCCCTGTGCGTCGATGGGGTTGTGCACCGTCGGCAGCGGGGTGGGATCGCCAGAGGCGCTCGCGGCGACAGGTGTGAGCACAACGGCAGCGAGCGCGAGGGCGCTCACGCAAACCGCAGTTCGCACGGCCTTCCTTTCCCCCAAGCACATGGTCGGCCCCATTGTGGGGGAAGAGACCATCCTTTTGCATCTCGGTGACGATGAACATACGCCGGGGCGCATGTTGCCAGAATAAAGTCTGGCACCGCCAGCGGCTGGGAGGATTCAGGGGTGAACAACGCGGATGACGTACTGATCGGGCTCGACCCCGAGCAGCGTGCCGTCGCCGAGGCGGTGCGCGGCCCGGTGTGCGTGCTCGCAGGTGCGGGGACGGGTAAGACCAGGGCGATCACCCACCGCATCGCGTACGCGGTCCGCAGCGGCGTCATCGACGCGCAGAGCGTGCTGGCTGTGACATTCACCACTCGGGCGGCCGGCGAGCTGCGCCAGCGGCTGCGCGCGCTCGGCGCGCCCGGTGTTCAGGCCCGCACGTTCCACGCCGCGGCGCTGCGCCAGCTCACCTACTTCTGGCCGCGCGTCATCGGCGGCGCGGCGCCGTCGGTCATCGAGTCGAAGCTGCCGGTGCTCGGCGAGGCGTGCCGCCGGCTGCGCAGGAACGTCGAGCGCGCCGAGCTGCGCGACATCGCCTCCGAGGTCGAGTGGGCCAAGGTCACCCAGATCGGCCCTGAGGACTACGTCGCGGCCGCGGCGAAATATCACCGCACCCCGCCGATCACGCCGGCCGAGCTGGCCGACGTCTACGACGCGTACGAGCAGATCAGGCGCGAGCGCCACCTGGTCGACTTCGAGACGATCCTCGAGCTCACCGCCGCCGTGATGACCGAGCACCAGGAGGTCGCGGCGCAGATCCGCCAGCAATACCGCTACTTCGTGGTCGACGAGTACCAGGACGTCAACCCGTTGCAGAAGCTGCTGCTCGACACCTGGCTCGGCGGGCGCGACGACCTGTGCGTGGTCGGCGACCCCAACCAGACCATCTACTCCTTCACCGGCGCCAGCCCCCGCTACCTCACGAACTTCTCCGTCGACCACCCCGGCGCGGCCGTCATCAAGCTCGTCCGCGACTACCGCTCCACCCCGCAGGTCGTCGACCTCGCCAACCTCGTCATCGCCAAGGGCAAGTCGCCCCACCGCCTTGAGCTGGTCGCGCAGCGCCCCGACGGCCCCAAGCCCGCCTTCAAGGAATACGACGACGAGCCGGCCGAGGCCGCCGACGTCGCCAGGTCGATCAGGAGGCTCATCGACAAGGGCGTGCCGTCGCGCGAGATCGCCGTGCTGTTCCGGGTCAACTCGCAGTCGGAGGCGTACGAGGAGGCGCTGGCCAAGGCCGAGATCCCCTACGTGCTGCGCGGCGCCGAGCGCTTCTTCGAGCGTCCCGAGGTCCGCCAGGCGGTCGTGCTGCTGCGCGGCGCGGCCCGCTCCGCCGCGGGCGAGCCGCTGGCCTCCGAGGTCCACCACATCCTGGGCGGCGTCGGCCTGACCCCCTCGCCGCCCGGCGGCGGCAAGGCCAGGGAGAAGTGGGAGTCGCTCAAGGCGCTGGCCGACCTCGCCGAGGACATGGCGGCCGAAGGCGCCGACCTGCCGGCGTTCGTCACCGAGCTCGAACGCCGCGCCTCCGAGCAGCACGCGCCGCCCGTCGAGGGCGTCACCCTCGCCTCGCTCCACGCCGCCAAGGGCCTGGAGTGGGACGCCGTCTTCCTCGTCGGCGTCACCGACGGCATGCTGCCGATCATCTACGCCGAGAGTCCCGAGCAGATCGAGGAAGAACGCCGGCTCCTCTACGTCGGCATCACCCGCGCCAGGGAGCACCTGTCGATCTCGTGGGCGGCGGCCAGGGCGCCGGGTGGCCGCAAGAGCCGCCGGCCGTCCCGCTTCCTCGACGGCCTCACCGGCCGCGCGCCCGCCGCGCCGCGCGTGGCGCAGCCCGCCCGCGCCGAGCGCCGCCAGGTGGCCGCGCCGGTCAGCTGCCGGGTCTGCGCCAAGACGCTGACCGCCGCGACCGAGCAGAAGCTCGGCCGCTGCGCCACCTGCCCCGCCGACTACGACGAGGCGCTGCTCGAACGCCTCAAGGCGTGGCGCACGGCCACCGCCAAAGAGACCAAGGTCCCGCCGTACGTCATCTTCACCGACGTCACGCTGCAGGCCATCGCGGAACGGGCGCCGGCGACCGAGCAGGAACTGCTGGCGATCGCGGGCGTCGGCAAGGTCAAGATCGACCGGTACGGCGAGGCCGTCCTCGCCCTGTGCCGCGCCTCCTGACACCGCCGTAACGGGGACGCAACGCAAAGACGACATCATTCCGGCGGAACCGGGCCCGGCTTTCACCCCGGTACGGGCGGCACGTCACACTTGTCGCAGGACCGGAACATCCAAGGGGGACGACACGTGAACGAGGCGCTGAAAGAGCTGCTGGACCTGCTCGACCTTGAGCAGATCGAGCTCGACATCTTCCGTGGCAGGAGCCCGGAGGAGCGCATCCAGCGGGTCTTCGGCGGTCAGGTGGCGGCCCAGGCACTGGTGGCGGCCGGACGTACCGTGCCCAAGGACCGCAACGTGCACTCCCTGCACGCCTACTTCATCCGTCCTGGCGACCCCTCGATCCCGATCGTCTACAACGTCGAGCGGCTGCGCGACGGACGCTCGTTCACCACCCGCCGCATCGTCGCCGTCCAGCACGGCAAGGCGATCTTCACGATGTCGGCGTCGTTCCACGTCGCCGAGGAGGGCGTCGCGCACCAGGCGTCGGTGCTGCCCGAGGTGCCCGACCCCGAGACGCTGCCGACGTTCCAGGACCGCATGTTCGAGCTCGTCGGCGACCACCCCGAACTGCGCGACTGGGCAGCCCGCCCGCGTCCCGTCGACGCCCGCTACGCCTCGCCGCTCACCTGGGAGGCGCACCTCGACCCGGCGCTGCGCAGCGCGCAGACGAACGTGTGGTTCCGCTACGACGCCGAGCTGCCCGACGACCCGCTGCTGCACGTCGTGCTGGCCGCGTACGCCTCCGACTTCACGCTCGTCGACACCATCCTGCTCGCGCACGGCATGGCGTGGGGCGCCTCCGACATCATGGGCGCCTCGCTCGACCACGCCATGTGGTTCCACGCCCCCTTCAGGGCCGACGACTGGCTGCTCTATGCTCAGGAGTCTCCCTGGTCCGCCGGGGCCAGGGGACTGGCCCGGGGCGAGATGTTCACCGCGTCAGGAGAGCTCGTGGTCTCGGTCGTACAAGAGGCCATGATCCGCCGGACGAAGTGACGAAATCGCAGGTAGAAAATATGTTGCCCCTTCCCGGCAATCCGGTTTAGGGTCTTGGTCAAGCGAGTCGGACGGTCTAGCTCCGACGATCCCAAGAGTGGAGGTGAACCCCAGTGATCAGCATCGAGATGTCTGCCACGCCGTGGTTCGCCTCCGCGTGCCGTGACTCGGTGGTGCTGCTTGCCGGTGCCGCCAAGCTCCGGCAGGAGAAGTCTGCCCGTCGTCAGGCCGCCGCCTTCATCGCGCGAGCTCACTCCGGTGTGGCCGCGGAAGGTGCCCCTGTCTATGCGGGACGTATCGAACTGCCGGCCAACCAGCTCACCAAGGGTGGACTGTGCGGTCCGCAACCCTGGCGGGATGCTCCGGTCATAACCTGACCGGCTTACAGCAGCCCCCAGGCCGCGGATCCACAGACAGGATCCGCGGCCTTCTTGTTTGTCCGTGATCTCCGACCACCTACGAGGTGCCCGACCAAGATCAAAAAGATCGATTCAAAGGAGAAGCAGATGGGGGCGAAGACGATCATGGACCTGATCGACGAAGCCAAGATCCCCTGTCGTACCGACCCTGACCTGTGGTTCGCCGAGTCGCCGGAGGACGTCGAGTTCGCCAAGGCACTCTGCGGCGGCTGCCCGATCCAGAAGGCCTGCCTGGAGCGCGCGCTCGAGCGCGAGGAGCCCTGGGGCGTCTGGGGCGGGGAGCTCATCCTCAGGGGAACGATCGTTCCCCGCAAGCGTCCGCGCGGGCGTCCCCGCAAGCACCCGGTCGCTGCCTGAGACACCGCCTGAGACACCGCACCATCAGAAAGAGAGAAGAAACGATCATGAGGACCCAGCCGACGAGGAGTCTGCTAGTGCCGGATCTCATCCATGACCTGGTGAATGACCGAATACAAACCCTCCACCGTGAGGCCGCTGAGCAGCGCGTCATCCTGCGCGCCCAGCGCGTGCAGCGCGCGCGACGCGGCGTCACGCGCGCGAACGAGCGCCTCCGCAGGGTTTTGAGCCGCGAGTTCTGACCGGCAGGTCCTGCCGCCGGCGCAGGATCTCCCACCGGAACTTGTGAATAGAGAGAGCCGGGCGCACAGCCAAGCGCCCGGCTCTCCCCTTTCCGCCCACACCCCCACCACCGTGCCCAACCCCTCAATTCACCGAGCCCGACCCCCAACCCACCCCACCACCATCACCGGTCACGCTCCACACCGGTCACCGAAGTCCTTGCCACCGCCGCCGAACCCCCAGGGCCACCGCTGAGGGCGGACCGATCCGTGCACACCACGCGTCCGTCGCCACGCGTCTGTCTGTATGCGCATCTCCGATGGCAGGGCCATTCCTCAACCGCCCACCGCAGCCAAACAGCGCCGCACCCCCACCGACCGCTAGCCCAACGGCGATCGGCGACCACATCCACCGATCACCACGGCACGAAACCCGTGCACCAGAACCACGACCCCGAACTCCATGGCAAGGAGCGATCGGCGGCCGATCACAGTAGCCGTCGCCGTCAGCCACCGCAACCACTCACGACGACGGACGATTTACAACCGCTAATCGCTCACTGCCATGCCCGCTCACCGAACTCCCGGCCCGGCCACCTGAGCTCAAGGAGCAGTGCAACCCACCAGGGGAAGCTCAGCGGGAAGCCCCGGAGCCGCCGGATCGACGATGGTGGTGACCTCGCCGACCCCGGCCGTCACGCAATCGAGCAGAGCGACCGGATCGACGACGGCGTTCGCAGCAGGAGCGCCCACGAGCAACCCCATGCCGGCGAGGACAGCGGCGCCGAACAGGCGCACGGAACGGTGCATTGATGCCTCCCAACGGAGAGTAACTTTTAGCCCTCGTATGATTGCACAGAGTAATGACTCCTCAAGCCACCCCACCTCACCCCAGCAAGCACACGGCATTGAACCCGGCCCCATATGACGGGATGTGTCCCCGCAATCAACCACCCCAGCCCCCCGCCCTGAGCCACGACTCTTTGCCAACAGACCTCGAAGCGCCCCCACCAAGAGGCACCCCAAAGGGGCGCCCCACGCCAACTCCAGCGCGACCATTCCACTGCGCCCTCACAGCGCCGAGGTCCGGGCGCCGAGGTCCGGCGGCGAGGTCCGGCGGCGAGGTCAGGGCGCCGAGGTCAGGGCGCCGATCTCAGAATGCGGTTGAGGGCCTTCGCCTGAAGGGCGCGGACCGAGGAGCGCTGCCCGAGCGGAGCGCAGCGGGCGCCGCCGCCTGAGAGGACGCCACCGAAGGGAGCCCGCCACGCTCACCGCGCCTGGCTCGTCGCGCACGCTCATCGCGTCACGCTTGCCGCGCCAAGTTCACCGCGCCAAGTTCACCGCGCCAAGTTCACCGCGCCAAGTTCACCGCGCCAAGTTCACCGCGCCAAGTTCACCGCGCCAAGTTCACCGCGCCAAGTTC
>NZ_JBFAQA010000035.1:16573-16670 GCF_040677005.1 Nonomuraea sp. NPDC049421 | reverse complement strand
GTTCACCGCGCCAACTCACCGCGCCAACTCACCGCGCCAACTCACCGCGCCAACTCACCGCGCCAACTCACCGCGCCAACTCACCGCGCCAACTCAC
>NZ_JBFAQA010000035.1:0-16474 GCF_040677005.1 Nonomuraea sp. NPDC049421 | reverse complement strand
CGCCAACTCACCGCGCCAACTCACCGCGCCAACTCACCGCGCCAACTCACCGCGCCAACTCACCGCGCCAACTCACCGCGCCAACTCACCGCGCCAACTCACCGCGCCACCCTTGCCGCGCACGCTCACCGGGCGCCAAGCCATTGCGCCGAGCCCACGGCATCGAGTTGGCCCGGTCAGCTGACAGCCAGGGCCTCGTCGTCTGGGTTGGGGTCGGCGTCGTCGGCGAAGCCGGGCACCCAGCGGATGACCTCGTCGCGGAAGCGGGCCGTGGTGCCCAACTGGCAGAGGACGCCGATGCCGGCCGCGTGGACACGGTGGATCAGCACGTACGAGGCCGGCAGGTTGAGCTGGCGGACCACGTTCGTGGGCCGAAGGTCGGTCACGCTGGCGGCCTGCGCCTGCAACCACTCCCGGCTGAACGTGAACTCCTCCACCGCCGTCGGCTCCACATACGGCGCGAGGAAGGCGCGCAACGCGTCGGGGTCGATCTCGATGTCCTCGCGGATGAAGCCCTCCTGCCGCAGCCCGGCCATGACGGTCTCCATGTCGCCCTGGTTGAAGATCCGGGTGAGCTGCCCGAACGCCTTCGGGTACCCCTCGGGCAACCGGTTGACGGCGCCGAAGTCGAGCGCGCCGAGCCGCCCGTCGTCCAGCATGCGGAAGTTGCCCGGGTGCGGGTCGGCGTGCAGCATCCCGACCCGCGCGGGGGAGCAGAACAGGAACCGTACGAACAGCAGCCCCGCCTGGTCGCGCTGCTCCTTGGTGCCCTCGGTGATGATGCGCGACAGCGGCGTGCCGTCCATCCACTCGGTGATCAGCACCATCTCGTTGGCGGCCACCACGTCGGGCACGTAGAAGTCGGGATCGCCGTTGAACTCCAGCGCGAACGCGTGCTGCGCCTCGGCCTCGCGCAGGTAGTCGAGCTCCTCGGCGATGCGTTCGCGCAGCTCGCTCAGCACGGACTTCATGTCGAGCCCCGGCAGCAGCGCCCCGAACAGCTTGCCCAGCCGCGAGAGCTGCGCGAAGTCGCCGAGCAGCGCCTTGCCCGCCCCCGGGTACTGGATCTTGACGGCCACCACCCGGCCGTCCTGCCACACGGCTTTGTGCACCTGCCCGATGGAGGCGGCGGCGGTCGGCCGGTCGTCGAACGACTGGAAGTGCTTGCGCCAGTCGTCACCCAACTGCTCGGCCAGCACTTTGTGCACGGTCGACACCGGCAGCGGCGGCGCGGCCTCCTGGAGTTTGGTGAGCGTGGCGCGGTAGGGGCCGGCGATCTCCTGCGGCAGTGCCGCCTCGAAGATCGACAGGGCCTGGCCGAGCTTCATCGCTCCGCCCTTGAGCTCGCCGAGCACCTTGAAGACCTGCTCCGCGGTACGCTGCTGCACCTCCTGGGCCACGATCTCCGCCGACTTGCCGCCGATGCGCTTGCCCAGGCCGAGGGCGGCGCGGCCGGCGAAACCGAGCGGAAGGGTGGCCAACTTGGCCGAGCGCGTGACGGCACGGCGCGGGAGATCGTTCACACTGATGCGCGGAACCTCGGCGAGATACCGCTTCCCCCCTTCGTGATCATCCTTTGAGCACGTCAGTCGCGGTTGGGTGCCATGACCATTCTTAGCGAATATCGATTGTTTCGCATACAGCGACATTGCGGGTGTATCACCCACGATCTCCCTATCCACCGCCAATCAGGCGTTACCTCCACTGTGCCGTTGGTCACAGCAGGGGTTTTTCCGTCGAGGAACGCCAGCGCGTGCCCCACCGCCCCCGCCGCGACGACGCCCGCCAGCGCCACGTCGCAGGCGATCTCGCCCGGCGGATAGCCGCCCAGCTGTGCCGTGACCATCCCCCACTCCGGGTCACGGTCGCGCCGGGTCAGGTCGAGGCAATGCACGCACGCCGTGATGCCCGGCAGGACCAGCGGGCCCACCGTGCCGTGTCCCTCGAAGGCGGATGCCAGAAGATGGGGGATGTCGAGGTCGATCAGCTCGTTGACCAGCACCCCGTCGAGGGGAGTGACCGGCGCCAGGATGACGAGGTCAGGTCGATCGGTCTTGTCCCCAAGATACGGCCCTCCGGCGAGCACATTGACCGTCGGCCGGCACGCCTCCTCACCCAACTCGCTCTCGTACGCACTGACCCGCGGCACCCCTTTCGGCCTCCGCGCCGGCTTCTTCCCTCGGGATCCGGCCTTCGCCCCCTCTCCAGCTCCAGACCCCTCCTCAGCTCCGGGCCCCTCCTCAGCTCCGGGCCCAGACCTCTGCTCCGCCCCAGGACCGAATTGCCGTTCCGCCCCTGGCACGGATCGCCGTTCCGCGCCAGGTCCCGCCTTCTGCTCCGCGCCAGGCCGAGACCGCCGGTCTGCCCCTGGCACAGACCCCCGCCTTGACTCGGTCCCCGGCTCAGACCCCCGCCTTGACCCGGTCGCAGGCTCAGACCTAGACCCAGGGCCTGGGGTTTCCTCCGGTCCTGTCGCTTGCGCCGACCTTGGTCCCTGCGCCGACCTTGGTCCCTGCGGCGGTTTCGCTGCCTGCGCAGGAGACGTGCCGCCTGTCTGTGGGGAGGGTGGGGTGGTGCGCTGAGGGGAGGGGCGGCCGGCCGGTGAGGTGGGTGAATGGGTGACCGCGGCCCGAGCCGGGTGTCCGGTGATGGATGGGGTGATGCCGCCCCAGCGCACCGCCGAATCCTGCGGAAAGCGTGTCGTAGGGACAGGTCCGGCAGGGGGTGGGATGCGCTGGGCCAGGTCCTCGGACTGGATGTGCGACGGAGGCGGTGGGTCGCCGGCGGTGAGGCGGCGGGCGACGGCGACGGCGCCCACCTCCCGAGGGAGGCCCACTTCCGCCCAGGTCAACCCGCCTGGTGTGAGGTCGCCCGGCCGGGCGAGCGCCGGGTCGAGCACACGGATGTTGCCCACGCCGGCGGCCGCGAGGAGAGCGACGATCTGAGCGCCGACCCGGCCGGCGCCGTAGACGCGCACGCGGGCCTGGCGGCGGCATTCGAACGTCGTCATCATGCCGTCGAGGGTGGTTGACGCGAGGTCGAGGGCGTCGAGATCGGGTCTGAGCCGGTCGCGCTGGGCCAGCGGCAGGTCGCTGAGGCAACCGGGTTCGAGTGAGGCGTCGTGGAGCGCGCCCTGGGCGGCGAGATGGTCGATCAGGCACCGGGCGCGCGGCTCGTCGAGCCCTGCGAGTGCGGCTTCCTCCAGCACGGTCTCCAGCTCCCGCGTGCCGTCGAGACGCTCGATCCACTCGAGCACCCGCTCGGTCAGTCCGCTCAGCATCACCGCTCTGAGCGGGTGCGTGCCGAGCTGGAGGGTGCTCTCGTCGCGCAGGAGGTGCCGGAGGGCGGGCTTCACACGTGGCCTCATGGCCGGAAGATTTTCACGACCGAGCAAGATCAGGAGGGACTTCGGCCCCGACTGTGGATAACCAGGCACATGGCGAGTGACCTGTGGATGAACAGCCACCGGGACGCTCTGGCGCGGCGGCGAGAGAGCGAAGCGGTCGATGGAAGAAGGGCCGGAGAGCGTGGGAGGCGGGGAGTCGAGGCTGCGGCGAGTGCTGTGCTCCGGCGGGAGTCCGAAGCGCCGACGCACCGGAGTACCGGACCGCAGGAGCGCCGAAGCGCTGGAACGCCGGTCCGCTGAGCGGCCGGACGGTCGGTCCTTTCGAGCGCCAAGCGCTGGGTCGTTGAAGCGCTGGAGCGCTGGAGCGCTGGAGCGCTGGGCGGTGGGACGTGGAGTGCTGGAGCGCTGCGCGGTGGGACGTGGAGTGCTGAGGTGCTGGGCGGTGGGGGCGGGGGCGGGGGAGTGGGGCGGGTTACGCTTCCCGGCATGAACGAGCTCTTGGTTGATCGCAGAGATGACGGAGTAGTGCTCATCACCCTCAACCGCCCCGACATGCGCAACGCCATGACCGACACCATGACGGCCGAGTGGCGGGCGGTCATGGCGGAGCTGGGCGATGACCGGCAGGCGCGGTGCCTGGTCGTGACCGGCGCGGGGTCGGCGTTCTCGTCCGGTGGTGACCTGTCGTGGATCGGCGAGCGCGGTACGGAGGCCGTCCCGCAACTCCGCGAGCGCATGCTCGCCTTCTACCGCACCTGGCTGGCGATCACCGAGCTCGAGATCCCCACGATCGCCGCCGTCAACGGCCCCGCGGTGGGTGCGGGGCTGTGCGTGGCGCTGGCCTGTGACCTCGTGTACGCCGCCGACGACGCCAAGCTGCTGGCCCCGTTCACGTCGCTGGGCCTGCACCCGGGCATGGCCGCCACGTACCTGCTGCCGAGGAGGGCGGGCGCGCGGTTGGCGGCGGAGATGCTGCTGACCGGTCGCAGCGTCTCTGGGCAGGAAGCGTCCGACAAAGGACTGGTAAATCAATCTTTCCCGAAAAATCATCTAATGTCGGAAACGGAGGCCATCGCCCGGAAGATCGCCCAGAACGCCCCCATTGCCACGCGCCTCACCAAAGTAGCCCTCAACCAAGACCATCAAGACCTGGAAGCCGCGCTGATGTGGGAATCCCTGGCCCAGCCCGTGACCATGGCCTCCGCCGACATGATCGAGGGCCTGACCGCCCATCGGGAAAGGCGCATGCCCAAATTCACCGGCTCTTAATCATCTGACCAGCAGAAACATGGTCCACCCTCTGTGGAATTTCGTCAGTCTCGGCTAACGTGCATATGTGCCCCCCGAGACAGTCGAGGTTCGTCGCAGTTCTCGTCGCCGGCGTACGGTTTCCGCCTACCGCGACGGCGACAAGACGATCGTGCTCCTGCCCGCCTGGCTGAGCGGTGAAGACGCGGATGAATGGGTGAGCCGCATGCTGGATCGGCTGGCCGCGAAAGAACGACGTCGAAGGCCGACCGACGAGGCTCTGCTCGAGCGGGCCAAGGAGCTGTCGGCCAGATATCTGGACGGCGAGCCCGACCCGGTGAGCGTGCGCTGGGTGGACAACCAGCAGCACCGCTGGGGCTCGTGCACCCCGGAGACCGGGACGATCCGGATCTCCACCAGGCTCAAGGGCCTGCCCGAATGGGTCATCAACTATGTGATCATCCACGAGCTGGTGCACCTGCTGGTGCCCAGCCACGGGCCCAAGTTCTGGGCACTGGTAGAACAGTATCCGAAGGCGGAGCGGGCCCGCGGGTTCCTTGAGGGATTCTCCGCCGCGGCCCACACCGCACCGGAGGAGTGTTGACGCGCATCGTCGCGGTCCTGGTTCATCGGCACATGGCGGACGCGGCGCCCGAAGGCGTCGATCCCGCGCGGTTCCTTGAGGCGGTGGCCGAGGACACGTACGAGATGGTCGCCGACCTCGACCTCGTCACCCCCGTGCTCGCCACCAGCGTCCCCGGCCTCGACGACATCGTCTGGCCGGGCACCGAGGTGATCACGATCACCGAGGGCGAACCGTTGAAAACCACCCTCGCCCGCCTCAAGGCCGATCAGGCGGCGGTGATCTGCGCCGACGCGCCCGACCTGCCGCCCCTGCTGGTGGGCAAACTGTTCAGGGAGCTGGGCCGGGCCGAGATCACGATCTGTCCCGCGGAGAACGGCGGAGCCGTCGCCATGGCCTGCGCCCTGCCCGCGCCGGAGTGGGCCGAGCCCGACCTCGACGCGTACGACGTCGTCAAAGACCTGCGCGCGCAGGCCCCCGGCCCCCGCAGGGTGGCGACCACCCCGGGCTGGCACCGCCTGCGCACCCCCAGCGACCTCGCCCGCCTCGACCCCGGCCTGGAGGGCTGGGAGAGCACCAGAGCCCTGATCACGGCACGGTGAGCCGGGCCAGCACGGCGCGGTGATCGGTGCGCGGCACGTCACGCACGCTCACCTCCTGCACCCCCACCCGCCGATCGACCAGCACGTGGTCGATGGTGATGAGCGGCGGCACCTTCTTGTTGGCCGGCCACGTGGGGATCAGCCCGGCCCCGACCTCGTCGGCGGCGTCCTTGTAGCCGCGCGCGAGCAACCGGCGCATGGAGGAGTGGTCGAGCGAGGCGTTGAAGTCGCCCGCGATGATCCTGATCCGGTCGGGCGAGGCGGACGGGAAGGACTCAAGGGCCCGCTTCCAGTCGGCGACCTGCGGCCCGAGCGGCGGGAACGGATGCGCGTCGATGAACTCGATCGGCTCGCCCCCGGGCAGCGCGATCGTCGCCGCCGGCATGTGGTGCCCGGCCGGCGCGCTCCAGCTCGTGAGCGGCTCCATCGGATGCCGGGAGAACAGCCCGCTGCCGCTGGCGTTCCACTCGTCCTCCAGCACGCGGTACGGCATGAGCTCCTTCAAACCGGCCGCGTCGAGGTCGGCGACAGCCCCCGGCGTCAGCTCCTGAGTGCTCAGCACGTCGGGCCTGTACTCGCGTACGAGCTGTAGAATCGTTCCCACGTCGGCCTTGCCGAACAACATGTTGACCGTCATGACCTGCAACGGCCTGCCCTTGGCCGCGTCGGCGGTGCCGAGCGCCCTGGGCAACACGCTGAAGCCGAGCGCCGTCGTCGCGAGCAGCGCGACGACGGTCGCGGCGCGCCTGCGTCCGAGCGCCGCGATGACGAGGGGGAGCAGCGAACCGGCCGCCGCGTACGGCGTCGCCGTCATGAGCTGCGTCGGCAGCGACCCGCGTTCGAGGCCGGCCACCCTGGCCACCGCCCACGCGGCGAACGGGGTCACGGCCACCCAGGTCAGCGCCGCGCGAGGCATCCTGCGACGTTTGCGAACCGGCGTCACGATCGTGCCGCCGACGGCCGAACCCTCCACACGAGCCCCCCTTTGGAACGACGCAAAAGGACTCTAGCCAAGCCCAAGCGCGCGTGAGCTTGAGCCAAGCACCTCACGTCCGCGTGCGGCCAAACGCCTGGTGGCCTCGTCGGACGGCTCGGGGATCTCGTCGACCGGGAACCACCGCAGGTCGAGCGACTCGTCGCTGATCACGGTCGTGGCGTCGGGAGGCGCCACCGCGGCGTATTCGACGTCGAGATGCCAGCTGTGCGGCGGATGGCACCACACCAGGTGCCGGTCGACCGCGAGCGGCCCGGGCAGCAGGCGCAGGCCGGTGATGCCGGACTCCTCCCACGCCTCCCGCAGCGCCACCTCCGCCAGCGAAGTGTCGGAGGTCTCACAATGGCCGCCCATCGGCAGCCACATCTTCGCCTTCGGGTGCAGCGTGAGCAGCACCTGGGACCCGTCGTGCGACAGCACCGCCGTCGTCGCCGTCAGATGCCCGGGCACGCATTCGCGCAGCATCGCGTCGTCGTGAGCGCGCAGGTGATCGAGGAACTCCAGGCGCAGCGCCTCTTCCTCCGGCGTCGGCGCGGCCCAGGAGGACAGCACCGCCACCGCGTCGGCGTGCAGGGTCAACGCTTGCCTTCCTCGCCCTCGTCGTCGGGCTTGGCCTCGAGCTGGGAGATGTCCCAGGTGGCCTCACCGCGTACGAACGCGTCGGGGTCGTCGAGGTCCTCGGCCGTCGGCATCAGGTCGGGGTGGCTCCACAGCGCGTCGCGCCCGTCGACGCCGCGCGCGTTCTCCAGCGCCTGCCACAGCGCCGCGGCCTCGCGCAGCCGCCGCGGCCGCAGCTCCAGACCCACCAGCGTGCCGAACGTCAGCTCGGCGGGCCCGCCGGTGGCCCGGCGCCTGCGCACGGTCTCGGCCAGCGCCACCGCGGAGGGCAGCTTGCCCTGCGCCGCGCGGTCGACCACGGTGGCCACCCACCCCTCGACCAGCGCGAGCGTCGTCTCAAGACGCGCGAGCGCGGCCTTCTGCCGCTCGGTCTCCTCGGGCTTGAGCAGGTTGCCCCCGCTCAGCGCCTCCTGGATGGCCTGCGGGTTGTTGATGTCGAGCCCGCGGATCTGCTCTTCGAGCGCGGAGGTGTCGACCGTGATGCCCCTGGCGTATTCCTCGACCGCGCCGAGCAGATGCGAGCGCAGCCACGGGACGTGCTGGAACAGCCGGTGGTGCGCGGCCTCGCGCAGCGCCAGATAGAGCCGGATCTCGTCGGACGGGATCTCGAGGCCCTCGCTGAAGGACGCGATGCCGCCGGGCAGCAGCGCCGCGGTGTCGGACAGGGGAAGACCGATGTCGGTGGTGCCGATCACCTCGCGCGCCAGCGAACCGATCGCCTGCCCGATCTGCTGGCCGACCATCATGCCGCCCATCTGCTTCAGCATGCCCATCAGCGGCCCCGCCATCTGCTGGGCCTCAGGGGGCAGGCCGGAGCCGCCGAGCGCGCCGCCCATGGTCTCGACCATGCGTTCGGCGATCGGCTCGCACAGCTTGCGCCAGATCGGGATCGTGTTCTCGATCCATTCGGACCGGCTCCAGGCCTGCGGCGTCGTCACGCCGCTCGGCAGCGTCGTCGCCTCGTTGAGCCACAGGTCGGCCAGGCTGAGCGCCTCGATGATCTGGCGGCGCTCGCCTTCCATGACACTCGGGTCGCCCTCGGCGACCACGGAATGCCTGGCGATGTTCTTGGCCATGTCCCAGTTGACAGGGCCTGAACCCTGGGGCGCCGACAACATGTCGGCGAACTGGCGCATCGCCTGAGCCATCTGCTCAGGGTTGCCGAACATGGCGAACGGGTTCTCGTTGGGGTCGTTTTCGCGACCTGGCAGGTCAGTCACCGCTCTACCTCGTGCAGGATGGAGGAGTCCACATCCGCCACGTTAGTCGTCCTACGGCGGATCAGTGCAAAGTGAGGACCTGGTGCCAACCTCGAAACGCTCGCGCCAACCCGTCGTCGCCGTCACAGGCGCGGCCTCCGGCCTGGGCCGCGAGCTGCTCGCGAGGCTCGTATCCGCCGCGGATTTCCGCAGAGTGGTGGCCATCGACGAGCAGCGCGGCGACATCCAGGAGGCCACGTGGAGAGTGATCGACGTACGAGATCCGCTCTTGGCGAACCGGATCTCCGACATCGACGTCCTGGTCCATCTCGCCGGTGACTACGCCGTCGACTCCGACCCGGGGGAGCGGCGCGCGTACAACCTGCGTGCCGCGCAGACCGTGCTCACCGCCTGCGCCGCCGCACGCGTGCGCAAGGTCGTGCTGGTCACCAGCGCGATGGTGTACGGCGCCGCAGCCGACAACGAGGTGCCGCTGCCCGAAGACGCCCCCGTGGCCGCCGAGCCCGACACCGGCGTGGTGGGCGACTTCCTGGAGATCGAGTCCCTCGTACGCAGGTCGCTGCGCAGCCACCCCGGCCTGGAGATCACCGTGCTGCGCCCCGCGGCCGTCGTCGGCCCGGGGGTCGACACCGTGATCACCCGCCACTTCGAGTCGCCCAGGCTGCTCACGGTCAAGGGCTGCCACCCCCATTGGCAGTTCTGCCACATCGACGACCTCGTCTCCGCCCTCGAACTGGCCGCCCGCGGCCTGGTCAGCGGCGTGGTCGCGGTCGGCAGCGACGGCTGGCTGGAGCACGAGCAGATCGAGGAGCTCTCGGGCATCAGGAGCCTTGAGCTGCCCGCCGGCCTGACGTTCGGCACCGCGCAGCGCCTCCACCGCCTCGGCGTCACCCCGGCGCCCGCGACCGACCTGCACTACGTCGTCTATCCGTGGGTCGTCGACTGCGCCGCGCTGCGCGAGGCGGGCTGGAAGCCCCAATGGACGAACGAGGCCGCGTTCGAGCAGCTCCTGGAGCTGCGCGAGAACCGTACGACCGTGGTCGGGCGCCGCCTGCCCGTCAAGGAGGCCACGCTCACCGCCGCCGGCGCCACCGTCGCCGTCATCGGCACCGCCGCGATCGTCCGTCAGGTACGTAAGAAGCGTCGCTCGTAACGGTTAGGCTCTTTCTGTGGACGTCATCCGCTTGCTCGGCATACGTGAGACCCCGCTCTCGGTCGACGAGGTGCTGGCCGCCGTGCGCGACCACGCCGCCGGCGGCACCGCCTTGTTCCTCGGCACCGTCCGTGAACAGGACCACGGCAAGCCGGTGACCGGGCTCGCCTACTCCGCCCACCCCTCGGCGGAGGCCGAGCTGCGCCAGGTGGCCGAGAAGGTCGCCGCCGACTTCCCGGTGACCGCCGTTGCCGCCGTGCACCGGGTGGGCGACCTCGCGCTCGGCGACACCGCGGTGATCGTCGCGGTCGCCGCGCCCCACCGCGACGAGGCGTTCAAGGCCGCGCGGCGGCTCATCGACGACCTCAAGGCCCGCGTCCCCATCTGGAAACATCAGGCGTTCGCCGACGGCGAGACCGAGTGGGTCGGCGCCGGCGAATAAGCTCGAAGACATGTCTCGACGCGCCCTGACGCTCCTGCTCGCGGGATTCCTCGTGCTCGCGCTCGGCGTGGCGGGCGCGTTCCAGCCGGTTCCGTACGTCGTGCTGAGCCCCGGCCCGACGGAGAACACGATCGGCGAGGTGAACAAAAAGCCCGTCATCGCGATCAAGGGCAGGCAGACCTACCCCACCAGCGGCTCGCTGCAACTGGTCACGGTCGCCTACCAGGGCGGCCCCGCCGCCAAGATCGACCTGCTGACGGCGCTGCGCGGCTGGCTCGACCCGACCGTCGCGGTGGTCCCGCAGGAGACGATCTTCGCTCCCGACCGCACCGCGCAGGAGGTCGAGGAGGAGAACACCGTCGAGATGACCAACTCCCAAGACTCCGCCACCGCCGCCGCGCTCAACGAGCTGAAGGTCCCCTACGCGATGGTCGTGGGCGTGGTCTCCACCGAGAAGGGCAGGCCCGCCGACGGCAAGCTGATGAAGGGCGACGAGATCAACTCCGTCGACGGCAAGGAGACGAAGGACGTCACCGCCGTCGCCGACGCGGTCAAGGCACACAAGCCGGGCGAGAGCGTCACCTTCAACGTCACCAGGGGCACGCAGAAGCTCGACGTCACCGTGCAGACGGTCGCGGGCCCCAAGGCGCAGACCGTCGTCGGCGTCATGATGCAGGCGAAGTACAAGTTCCCGTTCGACGTCGACATCAACGTGGGCGACGTGGGCGGGCCGAGCGCCGGGCTGATGTTCTCGCTCGGCATCCTCGACAAGCTCACCCCTGGAGAGCTGACCGGCGGCAAGCAGATCGCCGGCACCGGCACCATCACCCCGGCCGGCGAGGTCGGCGCGATCGGCGGCATCGCGCAGAAGATGGTCGGCGCCAAGGACTCAGGCGCCACGATCTTCCTGACCCCGGCCGACAACTGCGCAGAGGCGCTCAAAAGCGTTCCTGACGGGCTGCGGCTGGTCAGGGCCGACACGTTGCACAGCGCGGTGGCGTCGCTCGACGCGCTGCGCACCGGCAAGGGCGACGTGCCCGCGTGCGAGGCCGGATGAAACTTCTGGCGCTCGCCGTGCGTTAGCCGTACGGCTGGCCCTGCGGTGTAGGTTGCCAGACACGGACCGTTTCTTCATTACGACGAGGGGTTGGCCTTGAGCTTCCGGACCCCAGGAGCCGGCAGGGCGATGCGCTTGCCCCGCCGACCGCGACTGCTTCTGCCTGTGGCGATCGCCCTCGTGGCGATCGTGGCATTCTTCTTCCTGTTCTCCGGCATCTATACCGACTATCTGTGGTTCGACGCGACCGGATTCACGACGGTCTTCAGCGGTGTGGTGCTGACCCAGATCGTGCTGTTCCTGGTCGGAGCGGTGCTCATGGTCGCCATCGCGGGCGGCAACATGTTGCTCGCCTTCCGCACCCGGCCCATGTTCGGACCGGCGATGTTCGGCGGCGCCAGCGGAGCCGACCGCTACCGCATGGCGCTCGACCCCCACCGCAAGCTGATCTTCATCGTCGGCATGGCGCTGCTCGCCCTCTTCTCCGGCTCGTCCTTCTCGGGCCAGTGGCAGACGTGGCTGCAGTTCATCAACGGGGAGTCGTTCGGCAAGACGGACAAGTTGTTCGGGATGGACATCTCGTTCTTCATGTTCGACTACCCGTTCATCCGGATGGTGCTGAACTTCCTGTTCACCGCCGTGATCATCTCGATCGTGCTGGCGACGATCACGCACTACCTGTACGGCGGCTTCCGCCTGCAGTCGCCCGGCGTCCACGCCTCCCGCGCGGCCCGCGTCCACCTGTCGGTGCTGCTGGGCGTCTTCGTGCTGCTCAAGGCCGTGGCCTACTGGCTCGACCGGTACGGACTCGTCTTCTCCGACCGGGGCTTCGTCCACGGCGCCTCCTACACCGACGTCAACGCCGTCCTGCCGGCCAAGACCATCCTCGCGATCATCGCGCTGATCTGCGCCGCGCTCTTCTTCGCCGGCGTGGTGCGTCCGGGCGGCATGCTGCCCGGCGTCTCCTTCGGCCTGCTCGTGCTCTCGGCCATCCTCATCGGCGGCGTCTACCCGGCGCTGGTCGAGCAGTTCCAGGTCAAGCCCAACCAGCAGGGCAAGGAGTCGCCCTACATCGGGCGCAACATCGAGGCGACACGCGAGGCGTACAACGTCGACAAGACCGAGGTCGAGACGTACAACGCGCAGGCCGACCCGACCAAGGTCCAGGCCAACGGCGACACCTCCGTCTCCGGCGTGCGCCTGCTCGACCCGTCCCTGGTCTCCTCGACCTACGAGCAGACCCAGCGCATCAGGGGCTTCTACAGCTTCGCCGACCCGCTCGACGTCGACCGCTACCCCGACAGCTCGGGCAAGCTGATCGACCACATCGTCGGCGTCCGCGAGCTCGACGGGCCGCCCGAGGGCCAGAACAACTGGATCAACCGGCACCTCGTCTACACCCACGGCTACGGCTTCGTCGCCGCGCCGGGCAACAAGGTCGACACCAGCGGCCTGCCCGACTACGACGCCAAGGACATGCCGGTCACCGGCCCGCTGGTCAACAGCACCCAGCTCAAGGAGTCGCGCATCTACTACGGCGAAGACCCGGCCTCGGCCGAATACGTCATCGCCGGCGGCAACCCCAACGCGCCGCAGGAGCTCGACTACCCGGAGACCGGCGGCACCGGCCAGAAGAACACGACCTACACCGGCCGGGGCGGCGTCCCCGTCGGCTCGTTCCTCAACCGGCTCCTCTACGCCGCCAAGTACGGCGAGGCGAACATCGTCCTGTCCGGCGACGTCAACGACAACTCCAAGATCCTGTACGTCCGCAACCCGCGCGAGAGGGTCCAGAAGGTCGCCCCCTATCTCACGCTCGACGGCAACGCCTACCCGGCGATCATTGAGGGTCGGGTGCAGTGGATCGTCGACGGCTACACGACGAGCAACGACTACCCGTACTCGCAGAGCGAGAGCCTCGGCGAGATGACGCGCGACACCTCGACCGACCGGCGCGTCATCGCCCAGCAGCCGAGCGACCGCATCAACTACATCCGCAACTCCGTCAAGGCCACGGTCGACGCCTACGACGGCACGGTCAGGCTCTACGCGTGGGACAGCAACGACCCGCTGCTCAAGACCTGGAGCAACGCCTTCCCCGGCACGATCCGCCCGGCCTCGGAGATGAGCGCCGAGCTGAAGCAGCACGTGCGCTACCCGGAAGACCTGTTCAAGGTGCAGCGCTACACGCTGTCGCGCTACCACATCACCGACCCGGCCGCCTTCTACAGCGGCCAGGACTTCTGGAACGTCCCCAACGACCCGACGCAGGGCGAGAAGAACATCAAGCAGCCGCCCTACTACCTGACCACCACGATGCCGGGCGGCCAGCCGACGTTCTCGCTGACCACCACGTTCGTGCCGCGTCAGGGTCCGAACCTGGCGGCGTTCATGGCCGTCGACTCGTCGGCGAGCGGCGAATACGGCCGGATGCGCATCCTGCGCATGCCGTCCAGCACCCCGATCCCCGGCCCAGGACAGGCACAGAACGCCTTCCAGAGCCGCTTCGCGGGTGAGCTCAACCTGCTGGGCGTCGGCGCCTCGTCGGTCCGTTACGGCAACCTGCTGACGCTTCCGTACGCGGGCGGGCTGGTCTACATCGAGCCGGTCTACATCCAGGTGGCCGCGGGCGGCGGGCAGGAGCCGTACCCGATCCTGCAGCGCATCCTGGTGTCGTTCGGCAGCAAGATCGGTGTGGCCCGCACGCTGGAGGAGGCCCTGCAAGAGGTCTTCGGTGGCGAGCAGCAACAGCAGCAGCAAGAGCAGGAACAGACGGACGAGCAGCAGCAGGCTCAGCCCGACCAGGCGAGCACGGCACTGAACACCGCGATCTCCAACGCCCAGAAGGCCTACTCCGACGCCCAGAAGGCGCTGCAGGCCAGCCCACCCGACTGGGACGCCTACGGCGACGCCCAGAAGCGGCTGGAGGAGGCGCTGGAAGCGCTGAAGGGCGCGAACGCCCAGCCGCAGTCCTCGCCGTCACCGACGCCGTCAGGCTCCCCGCCGGCGTCACCGCCGGCATCACCGTCCGCCACACCGACAGACTCGCCGCCGGCCGCGCCCAGCGCGTCACCGTCGGCCACGCCGACCGGTTAGCGCCATTCAGTTTGCGTCCGCCCCGCGTCGCCCGGTAGCCTTCATAAGCACGACGACGCGGGGTGGAGCAGTTCGGTAGCTCGCTGGGCTCATAACCCAGAGGTCGCAGGTTCAAATCCTGCCCCCGCTACCAGGCCGAAGGCCCGGGATCCGGAAACGGAGACCGGGCTTTCGGGTGAACGGACCACCTCGGTGGTCAAAGCACTCCTCCGGGGCCTGTAGAGTAAGTGCAGACACACCGACGCGGGGTGGAGCAGTTCGGTAGCTCGCTGGGCTCATAACCCAGAGGTCGCAGGTTCAAATCCTGTCCCCGCTACCAAGGTTGAAGTCCCCGGCCACCGGATCATCCGGAGGCCGGGGACTTCTTCGTTTCCTGGGTTGCGTGGCTGACCATGAGGTACGTCTTGCGTACGGCCCAGCCGAGCAAGAACACCCCGAAGACGATCTGGACGCCGCGCATCCAGCCGGGCGACCCCTGATCCGCATAAATCACGATGCCGACCCACATCAGGCCGAATAGCCCGACCAAGCCGACTGCCACCCAATTCAGCCCCCGCTGCCACATATGCGCAGTCTTACAGGCGGTCGACCAAGGGCGGGTATGCCCGAAGTTGTCATCATGTCAGCGCCTGACCGCCGCCCCTCGGGCCGTCGCAGCCGAACACGACGCCGCCCTCAGCCGAGGCCGGCTGGTCGCATCGGAGAGGCGGGTGGCCCCCCCTCCGAGACAGGACAGCCGTCCCGGGGGTGGGACGGCTGCTCCGGGGTGGGACGGTCGCCCCCGGAACGGGACGGTTGCCCCCGGGGCGGGATGGGCGCCTCAGAAAGGCGGCGGGTTGACCATCTCAACCAAGGTCGGACGGTCTCGTCAGAGGGGCTGGATGGCCCCTACTACGGAACAGGACCGTCGCCGCGCCGAGGCGAACCGGTCGCTTCAGCGGGGGAGGATGCGTGCGGTGCCGATGCAGCTGCGCATTCGCGGGGCACCGGAGCGCGGCGGACTCTGGTTCGTCACGTCGCCCTCCAGGGGGAGCTGCGTATCCTGCGCGAGCTGGACGTCCTGGCCCTCCAAGCCCTGCCCGGTGAACGTCGGCCCCTCCACGAGCCCCTTGCCTTCCGGCGCCCGCGTGTCCATGCCGTCCCTCTCCTGGGCTTGGCCTTCCACCGCTTGGCCTTCCACCGTCTGGCCTTGCACCGCCTGCGCTTCGAGTGCCGGCTGGCCCGGAAGCTCCTCCGTTCGGTCAGGGAGGAGCTCCCCTGGGAGTGCTCGCCCCTCGAGGGACCGTCCCTCGGGAGACCGTCCTTCGCGGGGCGGGCCCTCAAAGTCGCGGCTCTCCAGGCAGGCGAGCAGGGCGGCCGCCGCGCGGGCGTCGGCGAGGATGCGGTGAACGGCCTCACCGTCCTCCGGCAGCTGCCCCCGCTCGGCCAGCTCGTGCCGGATGAAGCCGAGGGGGTCGGGCGAGCCCACGATGTCGGCCGCCACCGTCGCCCGCGCCGCCGTCAGCAGCCGCAGATAGTGCGAACGCAACACGGCCTCGCGCAGCCGGGCGTGCTCCAGGTCGTCGATCAGAGTTCTGGCGATCCGCAGCAGGTCACCAGCGTGGGTCGCCTCGTCGGCGAGGAACGCGCGGATGTCATCGAACTCCGACCGGGTCATAGCGGTCACCCCTCCGTGAGCGCAGTCTGCTCGTGACCTACTTCGTACCTGGGGGCGATTGCGGATGACCTGCGGCCGGCTTGCCCCACGGTGCCGGCTGGGGAGCTCGTTGCCGAGGTTTGAGTGTCTGGTGGGAAGGGAAGAACCTTCTGATTACCTGAGTCGGCCCGAGTACGCGGTGCAGGCTGCTAGAGTTACTTCCCGCAGGGCGATCGAGAGGTTCCTCAGAGCCTCGGAGATGCCCGGCAAATCCCACTACCTTCGCGGTCGTCCGTCGCTGGTTTCGCATCACTTCGGATCTGCTGGTAAGTTAGAGGGGTTGTCTCCGAAAGGGGGCGCGGCTTAATTCTTGGAAAGTCGAGTCGGTCCGGTCAATTTGACAGGGACTTGAGCGGCTGAAAAGATTAAGACACAACAGAACGAACGGAGTGAACGCCTCCGAGCGGGGATCACAAGGG